>CAIXDS010000199.1 GCA_903918195.1 uncultured Acetobacteraceae bacterium
AAGATGTTACGGGCGATCCCGCGGATTGACTGCAATGCCACCTTTGATCGTCGTGCTTGCCGCACCCTGGTTTCACGCGGCATCCGCGTGCACGGAGGCTGTTGATGAGTCGCTGTTCGCGCATCCGAAGCTCCGGTGTCGGGCTTCCAAGTCAGGAATGAGGGGATGAGTGAGGAGCCGAACAGCATGCGAGCCCGACCACGCGACCTCATTTACGCTCTTGACGAACGACCGCCTTTGATGACGCTGATCGCTCTCGGCCTTCAGCACACCTCACTCGTTTCCATATCACTGCTTATTCCGTTGCTTGTTGCGAAGGAAGCCGGAGTTCCGACCGAGACCCTGCCCAGCCTGCTGAGTTTTTCCATGATCGCCCTCGCGGTGGCCACGCTGCTGCAGTGGAAGCAGATTGGCGGATTCGGTGCCGGTTACCTGATTCCCGGCTTTTGTTCTTCGAACTACCTGTCCGCGTCGGTCGCCGCGGCGCAGGTCGGCGGCATGCCGCTGGTCTATGGCATGACTTTCCTCGCCGGAGCCTTCGAGGCCGCGCTCTCGCGGATGCTGACGCGCCTGCGCCCCTATTTCCCGCCTGAGATTTCCGGCCTGGCGGTGATGATCGTTGGCATCGAATTGGGAATTCTGGCGACACGCGACATCGTGGGCATTGGACATCCCGAAAGCCGTGCCCCAGCGGCACTCGGAGTGGGATTTGGTACCGTTGCGCTGTCGTTCATACTGAGCATCTATGGCAAGGGTGCGGTGCGGCTGTTCTGCTCGCTGATCGGCGTTGGCGCGGGGTATGTCTCCGCCATGGGTCTCGGACTGATGCCAAGCAAAAGCTATGCCGCATTCAATCATGCCGCCGTTCTCGATCTGCCCGAAATCAAGCATATCGCCTTTGCATTCGATCCGCTCTTCGTCATTCCGTTTCTGGTCGCAGCACTTGCGGCGACGCTGAAAGCGACCGCAGCCGTGACAACCTGCCAGAAAATCAACGACCGGAAGTGGACCCGCCCCGACATGGCGGAGATCAGCTCCGGCGTTGCTGCCGACGGATTGGCCACCATGCTGGCCGCGATCATGGGCAGCACCGGCCAGAACTCCTCCACCAGCAATATCGGCGTGTCCAGTGCCACTGGCGCCACCAGCCGCTGGATCGCACTGCCGATTGCGGCCTGGCTATTGATAATGGCCTGCAGTCCAAAGCTGGCGACAGTCTTCGTCGTCATGCCCGAGCCGGTGGTCGGCGGCGCGCTGCTGTTCGCGGCGTGCTTCATGCTGGTGAACGGCCTGCAGATCATCGCATCGCGAATGTTGGATACGAGGCGCACGGCAATCATCGCTCTGCCGCTGATCCTGGCGCTCAGCCGCTACGCCTTCCCCGATTTCTTCAAGAGTCTGCCGAGCGAGGTGCAGCCGCTGGTTGGTTCGGCAATGGCTATCGGGGTATTCACTGCGATCGTGCTGAACCTGTGCTTACGCGTCGGGATACACCGGCGCGAGGTGATCTCGTACTGGATCGGCCAGGATTCGGTCGAGTGCCTGCATGCCTTCATGGAGCATTGCGGCGGCGCCTGGGGTGCGCAGCGGCAGGTGGTGCTGCAGGCCACCCATTCACTGGTCGAGTTGTTCGAAACCGTCATCGAGGTCACCGCAACCGGGAATCTGGTCACGGTCGCCGCGAGCTTCGACGAGTTCAGTCTGGAAATCGAAGTACGCTACCGCGGGCGCGCGATGCTCCAACCCGGCTCCGCACCGACGGCTGAGGAAATGCTGGAAAACATCGATCGCGTGCTGGAACTCGGCCCGCTTCTGATCAGAAACCTGGCCGATCGGGTCAAGACCACGTCCATCGGCGACTCCGAGCAGATCGTGCACCTGCATTTTCAGCACTGACACAGCGCGCGGATGCCAGGCGGTCGTGGCGCTGCGCCCACCGTCCGCGACGCGCCCGTAACCTGTTGATGGGGAATGACCGTTCGGTTCTCACTGTTAAACCCGGGCGCGGGCGCGGTCGGCAGCCGCCATGAAGGTGCGAAGACGGTCCGGATCGACCTGGTTCCACCACACACCGTCCACCTTCAGCCAGCTGGCCACGATGACGGCGGACGCCACGGTGAAAATATCGCCGACATTGTCCGGCGTGACCCCCGACCCGACCGCCACCGGCAGCGAGCAGCCCTCGGCGATGGCCGCGAGTTCCGCCAGCGTGGCGGCGTCGCCGGTGCGCTGGCCGGTGGCGATCGCCACGTCGGCATCGAAGAACTCGACATCGCGCGCCATCTCCGGGATGGCGCGGTCGGCGACGATGGCGTGCGCCCCGTGCTTGACGTGCACGTCGGCGAAGATGCGCACCTCGCGGGCGTGCAGCCAGGCACGGTAGCGGGCAGCGGCGCCGGCCGGGCCGTCGATCAGGCCCTCGTTGGCGACATAGGCGTTGGCCCACTGGTTGACGCGCACGAACACCGCCCCGGCCGCCTTGGCCACGGCGAGCGCCGGCACCGCCGCATTGGCCAGCACGTTCACGCCCACCGGCAGGCCGCTCGCCAGCCGCACCGCCCGGGTCATCACCGCCATGCAGGCGGCGGTCTCCGGACCCAGCGCGTCCGGTCTGGCGAACGGAATATCGCCGTGATTCTCGACGATCAGGCCATCGACGCCGCCATCGCGATAGCGCGCGGCTTCGGCCAGGGCAAAATCGATGACGCTCTCCATCGGCTCGCCGTCATAGCCAGGCGAGCCCGGCAGCGGACGCGAATGGATGACGCCGATGACCGCATGGGAACGGCCAAAAATGGCCTGGATGGCGTTCGGCTTGGGGCGGAAGACGGGCATGGGGGCTCCTGCGGGTCGGCATGGCCACCGTAGCCACCGCATTTCGCTATAAACAGCGCCTTGTCGTCAGAACAGCCGCATCCCCGGCGCCGCATAGGTCGGCGTGCTGGCGAACTCGGGCGGCGGGCTCCACTCGGTGGCGAGATACCAGGCGGACCAGGCAACGATCACCAGGCTGAGCACCCAGAGCCAGACCGGCGTCGGTGACCGGGCTTCCGCCCGCCGCGGCACGAAGGGCTCCTCGGCGCTGAACACGTTGACACCGAACGTGAGCGCGCCATGCACCGTCGCGCCGTCGTCGAGACCGGAGATGGTGATGCCGGGGCCATTGCGGACGGTGAACGGCACGATCCGCACCCCGGTATCGCCGGTGGCGTCCTGCGCCTCGATGCGCAACCGGTGTTCGCCGTCGCGCAGGCGCCGCGTATCGACGGTGACGGAAGCCGGCGGAACATGGTCACTGTCCGCCTGCTCCTGATCGTCGATGAAAATGCGAAAGCGCGGTTCGGGCATCGGGGCACGCTCAACGATCGGGGGCGAGGATGCGGCGCTTGGGATGGTCCGCCGATGTTTCGCCCGGAAAAAGAATCATCTTCACCGCCGCGGCAATGCAAAGCAGGGTGATGATGCCGCCAGCGCCTGCCACCAGCAGATTGCCGAGGATGGGTCCCGCCGGGCCGCATATGAACATCGCCGTCTCCTTTCAGGGCTGGGCACGCTGCGCGGCGACATCCGCCGCCGTCACCAGCGGTGCATGGTTGCCCCATGAACTGCGTTCATGATCGATGATGTCGGCAATCTGCTGGTCGGAAATCTGGTCGGCAAACGGCGGCATGGCGCCTGCGTAGGTGGCGCCGTTGATCGTCTTGCCGGCGCGGCCATGCAGCACGGTGCGGATCTGCTCGGCCGGATCGGCGGCGTTGACCACGGGATCGCCGGCGAGAGACGGGAAAACGCCGGGCACGCCGGCCCCTTCAGCGCCGTGGCACACGGCGCAATGGCTGGTGAACAGCCGCGCCCCGGCGGCGGCGTCAAACCCGGCCGGTGCCGCACCCGGCGGGGAAGCGCCCGGTGCCGTGGAGATCGCTGCCGGCAACGGCCACGCCGGTTGCTTCAGCGCGAGCAGATACGCCACCAAGGCCCGCGCCCGCGCGCCGGGAACAATCACCCCCTGTGCCGGCGCAAAAGGCTTCGGCACCGGCACAGCGGACTCGCCCTGCGGTGGCTGATCGACCACCTCGAACAGCCACGGAAACGCCGGCATGATGGATTGCGGCACCACCGAGCGCGGCTGGTAAAGATGCATGAACTGCCACACCGTGCCCGGCTGGCGATTGCCGATATTGGTAAGATCGGGGCCGGTGCGTTCCGAACCCAGCAATTGGGGCGTCTGGTAGGCAAAATCTCCCGGTGCCGACGGGCGCCCGAAGCCGCTGTCCGTGGCCAGCGGACGCACCTGTTGCGTATGGCAATAGGCGCAGCCCTCGGAGACATAAACCGCCCGCCCGGCAGCCTGCTCGGCCGTCAGCGGCGCAACGCCGGGGCCGGGCGGGGTGCCCGACAGCCAGATGCCAGGCAGCACGCCCATCATCACCGCAAGCGCGAGATAAACCGCGGTGGAGCCGCCCAGGATCGCAACCAGATTGCGGTTATGGGCGGTCATGCCGGCACCCCGGCCGCGCGCCTGTCCGCCGCTTGTTCCGCCAACCCGCCCCACACCATCAGCGAAACATTGAACGCAAACACGAGATGGCCGGCGAACATCAGCCCGCCGCCGATTGCCCGCCACAACCAGTACGGCGCCTGGTCAACCACCGATTGAATGAACGGCGCCCCGCGCATCCAATCAAGCCCCTGCTCAGTGCCGCCAACCGACAACGACAGGACGTAGATGATCACCCCGATCGTCGATAGCCAGAAATGAATGCCGATGGCGAGATCAGGGGCGCGCCGCCCGGTTGCCTGCGGCAGCAGCGCATAAACGCCGCCCCAGATGGCAAAAGTCACAAAGCCATACATCGTGAGATGTGAATGCCCGACCGTGTAATTGGTCAGGTGCCAGACCGGCTGCAGCGAACGAAGCGCTTCAACAGTGCCCTGGGCGGAGCCGAACAGATAGGCCAGCACGCCCACGAGGATGAACATGGCCGGCGAGCGGTGCATCCGATGACCCTGGCCGACCATGGTCAGCAGAAAATTGGCGCTGCCGCCGATCACCGGAACCAGCATCGCCACGCTGAAGACAATCGCCAGAGTCTGCAGCCACCACGGCAACGGACTGAACAAAAAGTGATGCGCACCGAGGATCGGATAGAAAACCAGATTCGTCCAGAACGCCAGAATGCCGAGCGAGTACGAATAGATCGGCCGGTTCAGCAGCTTCGGCAACGCGTAATAGAACACGCCGAGCGCGAGCGGCGTAAACCACATGCCAACGGCGTTGTGCATGAAATAGCCCTGCACGGCAACCTGGCCAAGGCCCACCTGGTACCATGGCAGCAGCGCAACGATCAGGACGATGATCGTCCACAGCACCGCGCCGATCGTGTACCAGTTGGACAGATAAAGATCCTCGTCGCGCCGGCTCGCGACCGTGCCGATCAGGTTCCACGCTGTTAGCACCAGGGCAAAAGCGAGGATCGCACGGACCCACCACAGCCACTCACGATACTCCTGATCGCCGGCATTGTAGCCGAGATCGAGCGCGACAGTGCCGCAGATCGCGGCGACATTGATCAGCGCCAGCGCCACCCAGGCAAGGCTCGCGCTGTAAAGCCCGGTGCCGGAACTGCGCGCGGCAACGAACAGCGCCAGCCCGATCAGCGCCGGACTGGCCCACGCATAGAAAGTTCCATTGGTATGGATCGCCCGCAGCCGCCCGAAGGAAAACGCCGGCGCGGTAAACAGGTCGGGATAGGAGAATTTCAGGGCAAGGATCAACCCCACGAACGTCGCCAACAGCAACCATACCGTGGCGGAGACGGTGTAGGCAGCGAAGACTCTGACGAGCATGGGCTCGTCGGGTGTTCGCAGACCGGGGTGCTCCGAGTACGCCACGGTTGCTCCTGTGCGACTGAAGAAAACTCATCGGGGCACGGCCGGGGCGCTGCCCCGGACCTCGCCAGGGGCTTTGCCCCTGGACCCCACCAAGGGCCTGAGGCCCTTGGAACCCATAACAGAGCGGCGTTAGGCCGCGGCGCGGCGAGTCCGCCAGTGCCATACCGCCCAGGAGGCCAGCACCAGCAACAACACGACAAGGCCCGCCACCAACAGCAGCACGCTCTGCTCCAGCCAGGCAATGGCCGGAATCGCCGCACCGAGGAAAACACCCACGATGCAAATCGCCGGCGACCAGGCATGCACGCCAGCAAGGAAAGTGCCGAGTGTCAGCACGGTAAGCATCAGCAGGCCGGTCGAATTGTCGTTCACCACGCCGCGTACTTCAGGCCGCAGCGCCACATACATGGCGCCGATGACGGCAAACCAGTGCAGCAGTTGCAAAACCACAAGGCGGGTGCGCTCGCTCCTGGTCGCCGTCTCCCGCCAGCCGTCGATGACACAGACCAGCCAGAACAGCGGCACCAGCACCATCCAGACATAGATGATCCTGGGGCCGAAACCGGTCACCACCGGACCGCCCGTACTGGTATAGGCGATGCCGGCGAAAGCACCGAACAGCATCACGATATAAATCCAATCCCGGTGCAGCCAGCCGACGACGGTGGCGCGCGTCCAGGCCTTGGCACTCGTCAGAAATCCGGCGTGATGGCCGGTGTCGAACAAAGAACCGCTCATGTCTGTCGCTCCCCGGTCAGTCCGGCAGAAGCGAAAGCGGCGACGGCACGAACCTGACCGGCATTAGGGTGATGGGGTGTATTGGCTCGGAAACCTCCCCGGTGCTGCGGTAATCCCAGCGGGACCGCGCAAACGGAGGCCGTTACTGGTCGCCGCTTGATCGCCGCTCATGCGGGCATTTTAGGGCATGGAATTGGTATTCAACAGGTGCGGCCAACCCTCGCGGCGGATTGAACAGCACCCGCTTCGCCACACCGGCCGACGCGATGGTTGGTGTTCGGGGCGGCCAAATTGTCGGCGAATCCTTGCACGGGAAAGGCGAAGCCCAACAGCCTTACACAACCACGACGATGCCACTCCCGTTCGCCGCATGCTGCCGCGGATTTCATTGCGGCAATCCCAATGAAATCCGGTCATCGGTCGATGAAACTCCCCTCCCATCTGGTGACACACGAATAATTTACCGTCGTTTTCCAATCGCAGGATGCCGGCATCGTTAAAATATCCGTGATAATATGATTCATCTTGACCCTGACTCAGTCCGCCTTGATGGAGATCAACGCGCAACCCCGGGTGCCGCGGAAACCTGAGCGCATTGATAGGGTACGAGGGAGTCACCATCGATGAGCCTTTTGACCCGGCTCATGCTGGTTGTGTTGGTCGCCCTGGTGCCCGCCCTCGGATTCCAGGCGTACACCGAGCGCGAGGCGCGCCATATCCGCCTGCAGCTGGTAGAAGTCGAGGCGCTGCGCCTCCTGCGTCTCGTCAGTACCGAGCAGGAGCGGATCATCGACGGGGCCGAGCAGGCGCTGAACGCGATCGCCGGCTCACCCATCGTGCAGGACAACCTGCCCGGGCTTTGCCAGCGCCTGCTCGACAACGTGGTCCACCAGTCGCCGCGCTACAACTCGGCCCTCGTCATCGGTCTCGACGGGCATCCTGTCTGCGCATCCGGCCCGTTCGATCGCAGTACCAACCTGTCAGATCGCCCGTATTTCCGGCAAGCCCTGCTGACCGGGGGCACCATCGTCGGCAACTACATGGTCGGCCAGCGTTCCGGACGGCCGACCATCCACATGGCCAAACCGTTCCGCAACCGGGACGGCGTGGTGGCGGGCGTGGTCGCCATGGCGCTCGATCTCGACTGGCTGGGCCAGCAGCTCGCGCGCCTGCCCTTGCCGCCCGACGCGGTTGCGTCGATCGCCGACCGCAACGGCACCATCCTGGCCCGCAGGCCCGACGGGGCGCGTTTTGTCGGCCAGCCGATACCGGCCGCCGACCACTTCAGCCTGGAAGGCGACACGACCAGGATCGCCCAGATGACGAGCCTGGACGGGCGCCAGCGCATCGCGGCGTATTCGCCTCCCGGGGCTGGCCCCACGGGATTGCGCATCTGGGTCGGACTGGACCAGGACGTCACCTTGGCGCCGCTGACGCAGGCCGACCGGGCGGGCCTGATGCTGATCATCGCCGGCGGCGGGCTGGCGCTGCTGGTGACGGCCCTGCTCGGCGCCCGTCTGATCCGCCGGCCGGTCAAGCGCCTGCTCGATGCCGCCGATCGCTGGCGATCCGGCGACCTCGCCGCCCGCACCGGCCTGCGCCCGGACGCCAGCGAATTCGGCCACCTAGCCGCGTCCTTCGACACCATGGCAGCGGCGCTGCAAGCCCGCGAGCAGGCCCTGCGCACGGCGCTGGAGAGCACCAGCGACAGCGTGATGGTGCTCGACCGCGCCTGGCGCTTCACCTACGTCAACGCACACGCCAGGGCGCACCTGCCGCATGAGCGCAATCTGGTGGGCCAGGTGGTCTGGGAAGCATTCCCCACAATCGCTGACGCCCCGTTCTCGCACGCCTTCCGGGCGGCAATGGAAAGCGGCGTGCCGACGCAGGTGTCCGGCCCGTCCGTCGTATTCAACGGCCATTTCGAGGCCCATGCCTATCCCTCGAACGACGGCCTGACGCTGTTTTTCCGCGACGTGACCGAGGAGCAGCGCATTGCCGCCGCACTGCGACAGAGCGAGAAACTGTTCCGCGCGACGTTCGAGCAGGCGGCGGTCGGCATGGCACAGGTCGGCCTGGACGGCACCTGGCTGCGGGTCAATGATAAGCTGTGCGCCATCACCGGCTACACGCGCGACGACCTGCTCGGCAGCCGGTTCCAGGACATCACCCATCCCGACGACCTGGAAGCCGATCTGGCCCAGATGACGGCGCTGCTGGCGGGAACGATCCCGCTGGAAACAAAGGAAAAGCGCTACCTGCATAAGGATGGCAGCGTCCGCTGGGTCACCATCACCGCGTCGCTGCTGCACGATGCCGAGGGCAGGCCGGAGCGCATCATTGTCGTTATCGAGGACATCACCGAGCGCCGGCGCATCGAGGCTGAGCTGCAGCAGAGCGAGCAATTGTTCCGCGCCGTATTTGAGCAGGCGTCGGTCGGCATCGCGGTGGTCGCCCCGGACCTGACCTGGCTGCGCGTCAACGACAAGATATGCGCCATCACCGGCTACACCCGCGATGAACTGCTCGCCTGCACGGTTCAGGACCTGACCCACCCGGACGATTTGCATATCAGCCGCACATTGGCGGCAGCGTTGCTGAGCGGCGAGAAGAAGAACGTCACCTACGAAAAGCGCTATCTGCGCAAGGACGGGACTGTCCTCTGGCTCAGCAGCAGCACCTCCCTGCTGCGCGACGCCGAGGACAGGCCGAAATATTTCATCGGCGTTGCCGAGGATGTCACGGAACGCAAGCGCATCGCCGCTGCATTGGAACAGAGCGAACAGCTGTTCCGGGCCGCCTTTGAGCAATCGGCCGTCGGCATGGGGATCGCCACCCTGGAAAACATCTGGCTGCGGGTCAACAACAAGCTGTGCGCGATCACCGGGTACACGCGCGATGAAATGCTCGGACACTCGGCGCTGGACATCACCCACCCTGACGACGTGGCGGCGACCCACAGGCAGGTTGAGGCGGTGAGCGCGGGCGTGGCGAGCCTCCACAAGCTCGAAAAACGTTACCTGCATAAGGACGGCAGCGTCGTCTGGGTCAATGTCACGGTGTCCGCGCTGCACGACCCCGCGGGCAGGCCGGAGCGCCTGATTGGCGTCGTCGAGGACATCACCGAGCGCAAGCGCGCCCAGGCGGCGCTGCAGGAAAGCGAAACCCGGCTCCGCCTCGCCCAGGAAGCAGCGGGCATCGGCATCTGGGAATACGACATCGCCGCCAAAACGTTGTTCTGGTCGGCGGAGCAATATCGGCTGCACGGGCTCGACCCCGCCGCGGGGCCGCCAACGTTCCAGCAATGGCTTGACCTTGTCGAGCCGGAGGACAAAGCCTCCATCCTTTATGCCGAGGACACGACCGAGACGCGCGAGCGCGCGTCCCGGCAGATCGAGTTCCGCATCCGGCGCGGCTCGGATGGTGCCCGCCGCTGGCTCGCCAGCCTGGGCCGCCTGGTTGCCGACGATGCCGGGCACCCCTGCCGGGTGGTGGGAGTCAACTTCGATATCACCGAGCGGCGGCAGGCCGAGGAAAACTTCCGGCACGCGACGGCGCTGCTGCGTGCCGTCGGGACCTGCTCGCCCGACCCGATCTATGCGAAGGACACCAACGGCCGGTTCCTGTTCGCCAATCCTGCCCTCCTCGCCGTCGTCGGCAAGACCGCCGGGGAGGTGATCGGCCGGACCGACGCGGACTGGCACCACGATCCGGCGCAGGCCGCCGCGGTGATGGCGAATGACCAGCGGATTATCGATACCGGCTGTCCCGAGGTCATTGAGGAGACCTTCGACGCGGCAGGGCTTGGCACGCGGGTGTTCCGCTCGGCCAAGGCGCCGCTGCGGATGGAGGATGGCTCGACACCGGGCGTGGTCGTCGTGTCGAGCGATATCACCCAGATCAAGGATACCGAGGCGAAACTCCGGCGCCTGACCGCCACCCTGGAAGCGCGGGTGCAGGAGGAGGTCGCCGCCCGCCAGGCGGCCCAGTGGCGGGCCGCTCATGCCGAGCGGTTGCAGGCGCTCGGCCAGCTCGCCGGCGGCATTGCGCATGATTTCAACAATGTGCTGCAGGCGATCGCGGGGGCGAGCGCGCTGATCGAGCGCCGCCCGGACGACGAGGCCGGCATTCGCCGGCTGGCGCGGCTCGCGATCGAAGCGACCGAGCGCGGCGCCGCCATCACCGGCCGCCTGCTGGCCTTCGGCCGCCGCGCCGATCTGCGCGCCGAAAGCCTCGATGCCGCTGCCCTGTTGACCAGTCTGCGCGAGATGCTGGTGCACACCCTGGGGGCCGCCATCAATGTGCAGATCAGGCTGGGCGGCGATCTGCCGCCGCTGCTTGCCGACAAAGGGCAGCTGGAGACCGTCCTGGTCAATCTTGCCACCAATGCCCGGGACGCGATGCCGGAGGGTGGCCAGTTGATCCTGTCCGCCGCAGCCGAGATCGTGTCCCCGGGCAGTCCGGAACACCAGGCCGGGCTGACCCCGGGGCGTTACGTCCGGCTCGGCGTTGCCGACACCGGCA
Source organism: uncultured Acetobacteraceae bacterium (assembly GCA_903918195.1). Lineage (GTDB taxonomy): Bacteria > Pseudomonadota > Alphaproteobacteria > Acetobacterales > Acetobacteraceae > Rhodovastum. The sequence goes on from CAIXDS010000199.1 coordinate 11,155, forward strand.
TCGGCATGGACGCGGCCACGCTGTCGCGCGCCGCCGAGCCGTTTTTTACCACCAAGCCGGTCGGCGTCGGCACAGGGCTCGGCCTGTCGATGGCGAAGGGCTTTGCCGAGCAGTCCGGTGGCGAACTGAGCATCGAGAGCCAGCCGGGAATGGGCACCACCGTGCGACTGTGGCTGCCCATGGCCATGTCCGGCCGCGGCGGCACGACGCCACCAGAGGGACCAGCGGGCACCACAGGCGCCGGGGCCGCCAGGCCGCTGGTGTCCGCCTGGGTGCTGCTGGTCGATGACGACGAACTGGTTCGGGAAACCATCGCGGCGTTTCTGGAGGAGGAGGGCTTCCGCCTGCTGATGGCGGCGAGCGGCGCCGAGGCGCTCGCCCTGCTCGCCGCCGGGGAAACGGTGGATGTCCTGGTCACCGACCTGTCGATGCCGGGCATGGACGGAATTGCCCTCATTCGCGCCGCGCAGCAGCGCCGGCCCGACCTGCCCGCCCTGCTGCTGACCGGTTACGCCCAGGAGGACGCCGTTCTCGCCGTGAACGGTGCCCTCAGTGGCACCTTTTCGCTGCTGCGCAAACCGGTGCGCGGCCGCGAACTGGTCGATCGCCTTCGCACGCTGATGGCGGAACGGACGGACGCGGCCCGATAGGGGCGGGTTTCGCCGGGACAGGCTGCCCCGTCACCCCCCGATTTCCTGCTCGAACGCCGCCTCGGCAAGCAGGCTGTCGCGGTCGCGGCCGACCGTGGCGACGGCGCATTTCCGGCCGCCGCGCCAGAAGCTGGCGATGCAGTCATGCGCCGCCGGATCGCCGTCGATGTCCAGGCGGTCCCAATTCTCGGCATGGCCGACATAGGCGATGGTCGTGTCGTAATGCTGGCTCCAGAAAAACGGCACCGCGTCGAAGCGCTGGCGCTGCCCGAGCATGTTGCGCGCCGCCACCTGGCCTTGCCGCTCCGCCACCACCCAGTGTTCGACGCGGATCGATTGGCCGGTCAGGCGATCCGGCCAGCGGGCGATGTCGCCGGCAGCGAAGATTCCCGCCGCGCTGGTCGCCAGATACGCATCCACGGCAACGCCGCGGTCGATCGCCAGCCCCGCCTGCGCGGCCATCGCGATCGCCGGGCGAACGCCGATGCCGGCCACCACCAGATCGGCCTTCAGCGGCACGCCGGTGGACAGGATCACGCCCTCCGGCCCGATCGCGGCAACCGTCGCGCCGAGCTGGAACATGACCCCGTGCGCCTCGTGCAGCGCGCGGATCATCTCGCCGATCGCCGCCCCCATGACGCGCTCCATCGGCCGCGCTTCGGGCGCCACCACATGCACCTCGATCCCCCTTGTGCGCAAAGCTGCCGCCACCTCCAGCCCGATGAAGCTCGCGCCGACCACGACGCAGCGTCGCGCGGTGCCGGCCGCGGCAATCAGCGCCCGGCTGTCGGCGAGGCTGCGCAGCAGGTGCACATGCGGCAGCACCGCCCCCGGAACATCGAGCCTGACCGGCTCCGCGCCGGTCGCGAGCAGCAGCGTCCCGTAGGCGAGAACGCTCCCATCCGCCAGATGCACCGCCCGCCCCGCGGGGTCGATCGCGGCCACCCGCGCCCCGAGGCGCAGGTCGATCCCATGCGCGGCATAGAAGCCGTCCGACCGCAGCGGAATCCACTCCTCCTGGGCGGTGCCGGCCAGATAGTCCTTCGACAGGTTCGGCCGGTCGTACGGAGGCGCTGCATCCGCGCTCAGCAGCGTCACCTTCCCGGCATAACCTTCCTCCCGCAGCGTCTCGGCCGCGGCGTTGCCCGCGGCACCGCCGCCAACGATGACGATGGAGTCGGGCACGCCCCCGCTCATCAGGCGTACGGTCACCGGGTGCGCCGGCAGCTTCTCGCGCACAAAGGCCATGCCGTCCTGGCACTCCACCCGCCAGCACGCAACCGGGTTGAGCGCCGGCGCGCGGATCGCCGCACCGCTGCGCAGGCTGAAACAGGCATGGTGCCAGGGACAGCGCACCGTCTCGCCGACCAGGAGTCCCTCCGCGAGCGGGCCACCGTAATGCGTGCAGGTCGCGCCGATGGCAAAATACGCGTCGCCCCGGCGGGCCAGCAGCACCGGCTCGCCGCCCACATGCCCGGACAACATCTCGCCATCGGCCAGGGTCGCGAGCGCAACCCCTTGGGTGAGATCAGGATTATCGGTTGGAGTCTGCGCGCCAGCCATGCCATCCCCCGTGAACCAATCCACACGATCTTAACGACTCAAGCTGGGGCACAATAGCCTGCCGCACAACTTCACGTCTGCGCGAGCCTGCGTCCACAACACAAATCATCTGACCGTTTTATTGGAATTTATTCTGGATCAACCCAGAAGTTACAGACCGGTTGCTCCAATTCACCGCGATGGGCATGCAGAACATGGTCGCGACAGCAGCCCCTGGCCTTGCCGGTCGTGACGGAAAATCCACGATTAAAAATAGTGTATATGAACAGATACTTGCCCGATGCCGTGCAATCAGGTTCAACATCCCAAAATGAAAAGGAGGCCCAGATGACCACCACCCATCCAGAGACCCTCGCCCTGCACGCCGGCTGGCGCGCCGACCCGGCCACCACCGCCGTGGCGGTGCCGATCTACCAGACCACCTCGTACCAGTTCAATTCCACCGAGCATGCGGCGAACCTGTTCGCCCTGGCGGAACTGGGCAACATCTACACCCGCATCGGCAACCCCACGACCGACGTGCTGGAGAAGCGCGTGGCCGCTCTGGAGGGCGGGGTGGCGGCGCTGGCGGTGTCGTCCGGCCAGGCGGCCAGCGCCTTCGCGGTCAAGAACCTGGCGCGCGCCGGCGACAACATCGTCTCCTCGACCGACCTCTATGGCGGCACCTGGAACCTGTTCGCCAACCAGCTCAAGGACGAAGGGATCGAGGTCCGCTTCGTCGATCCCTCCGACCCCGAGGCGTTCGCCCGCGCCACCGACGACCGCACCCGCGCCTACTACGCCGAGACGCTGCCCAACCCGAAGCTGCGGGTGTTCCCGATCGCCGAGGTCGCCGCCATCGGCAAGCGCTTCGGCATTCCGCTGATCGTGGACAACACCGCCGCCCCGATCCTGGTCCGGCCGCTGGAGCACGGCGCCGCGGTGGTGGTGTATTCGCTGACCAAGTACCTGGGCGGCCACGGCACTTCGATCGGCGGCATCATCGTTGACGGCGGCAATTTCGACTGGGAAGGCAATGCCGCCCGCCAGCCGGCGCTGAACACGCCCGACCCGAGCTACCACGGCGCGGTGTGGACGCAGGCGGTCAAGCCGATCGGGCCAGTCGCCTACATCATCAAGGCGCGCACCACCCTGCTGCGCGACCTCGGCTCGGCGCTGAGCCCGTTCAACGCCTTCCTGTTCCTGCAGGGCATCGAGACGGTGACGCTGCGCATCAAGGCGCACAGTGACAACGCGCTGGCGGTGGCCAACTTCCTGCAGGAGCGCTCCGAGGTGACGCGGGTGATCCACCCCTCCACCACCACCGGGCAGGATGCCGAGTGGACGCGCAAATACCTGCCGCGCGGCCAGGGCGGTCTGGTCGGCTTCGAGCTGGCGGGCGGGGCGGAGGCCGGGCGGCGCTTCATCGACAACCTCAAGCTGCTGTATCACGTGGCCAATATCGGCGATGCGCGCAGCCTGGCGATCCATCCGGCCAGCACCACGCACTCGCAGCTGACCGGTGAGGAGCAGGCGGCCACCGGCGTATCGCCGGGCTATGTGCGGCTGTCGATCGGCATCGAACATATCGATGACATCCTCGACGATCTGGCCCAGGCGCTCGACGCGGCCGGCGCCTGACACCGGCGCGGCGAAAAAACCGGGCGCCAGGCATGAGCCGCCTGGGTCTGGCGTGCCGCCCGGCATAACCTGCCGGGCGGGGCGCTGCGGCGGCTGGCCAATCCGGCCGCCTATGACTGGCACGGACGTTGCTTCATTGGGCGCATCATTCTTGGAGGATGAGCCCATGGCGATTTCCGCGCTCGGGAGCGTGGCGGCCGGCGCCACGATCAACAAGCTCGCCGGGTCTTCCGGCTCCGGTTTCGGCGCGCAGCTATCGCTGGCGGTGGGCCAGGGCCGCGCCGGTCACGGCCATGGCGTGAAAGGCCACAGCACGCAGGAAACCGGGACGTCGGCGGGCGCCGCGCAGCAGGCCGGGGCGGTCAGTGCTCCGATCGGCGCCACCCCGGCGGCCAGCCTGGCCGACGACACGCGGGCGCTGGTGGGCGACGTGTTCGGGGCTCTCGGTGCCACCACCCCCAGCGCAGCCGCCGCCCAGCGGGCGATCGAAGCCTATCGCCAGACGGGTTGACATGACCAAGAACAATTCTGGTGTGGCGAAACATTATCCGCCACCCGACGGCCGCTTGCAGATACGGCTTCGTATTGACGTGGCGGATCGGCAACCCTAGGTTTGGCCGAATCCGAGGTCTGCGCATCAGGCGCGAGATCGTCACGTCAAAAGCAACCTTTCGCCGTCGATACGCATGGCGCGCCTCGCGATGGGCGACGGAACAAGGAATGGCAATCTACGCGATCACCGGCGGCGCCGGCTTCATCGGCTCCCACCTCGCCGACGATCTGTTGGCGGAGGGGCATGTCGTCCGCGTGCTCGATGACCTCTCGACCGGCCGGCGCTGCCGGCTCGATGCGCGCGCCGAGCTGATCGTGGCCGACGTGGCCGATGCGGCCGCACTCGCCCGGCTGCTCAACGAGGCCGAGGCGGTGTTCCACCTCGCGGCGATCGCCTCGGTGGTCCGCGCGAACGAGGACTGGACCGGCAGCCACCGGGTCAACCAGGGCGGCACCGTCGCGGTGCTGCAGGCGGCGCGGCTGGCAGGCGGCATCCCGGTGGTCTTCGCCTCCTCGGCCGCGGTCTATGGCACCCAGCCGGGTCCGGCCCACGAGGCCCTGCCGGCCGCGCCGCGCAGTGCCTACGGGGCCGACAAGCTCGGCTCGGAACTGCAGGCCGCCATCGCCTTCGCCGTGCACGGCGTGCCCACGATCGGCTTGCGCTTCTTCAACATCTACGGCCCGCGCCAGGACCCGCACTCGCCCTATTCCGGGGTGATCTCCATTTTCGCCGGACAGATCGCGCGGCGGGAGCGGCTGACCATCCACGGCGACGGCCAACAATTGCGCGACTTCGTCTATGTGGGCGATGCTGTCCGCCATCTGCGCGCCGGGTTGCGCCTGCTGCAGCAGCAGCCGCAGGCCGCGGTGGTGAATGTCTGCACCGGCACCGGCACCAGCATCCTTGCGCTGGCGCAGACGCTCGGCCGCGTCGCCGGCCAGGTGCCCGACATCGAATTCGCGCCGCCGCGCATGGGCGACATCCGGGTTTCGGTCGGCGACGCCGGACGGGCCCGCGCGCTGCTCGGGATCGCGGCCGAGACGTCGCTGGCGGACGGGCTGGCCGCCACGCTGGCCGCCTGATTCCTGTTGGGCGCAATTGCTGGCCGCCCCGGGCGGGGGACTGGTGCGAGAGGGGGGATTCGAACCCCCATGGCTTGCGCCGGCCGATTTTGAGTCGGCTGCGTCTACCGTTCCGCCACTCTCGCGCCGGCCGGAAGCATACAGCAACCGTAGCGCGACACCAGAGCGCGTGGCCTGCGCGGCATGCATAGATCAGGGTTTGCGTCGCGCCGGCCTGTTCGCTATACGGGCGCACCGCGCTGGTCCCGGATAGCTCAGTTGGTAGAGCAAGCGGCTGTTAACCGCTTTGTCGTAGGTTCGAGTCCTACTCCGGGAGCCATCTCCCCAGGGTTTCTGCGGGTTTCAGGGTCAAGTCGGCATTTGTCCCCACACCTGTCCCGCCTTCCGATAGCGAATGTGGCCGAACCAGGGCGAACGAGGCGGTCAAGGTTGATCCCGCCCACCACCACCGGGCCACCTGCCTGTCCGGCATTAACATAAAGATGACCCAAGGGCTGGGGATGGCACGCGGCCCCGGTCAATCGGTACGGACATTGCCTGGCTGCCGGAAGCGGGCAAGAGGACAGGCTTCCCCTGACCTCGCCCTCTGCGTCGGTAAAGTCCGCGCTGGTCCTGCCCGTGTCAGACGAAGGTGAATTGGCTCGCGGCCAGGTGGCTGGGCGCGACATTCAGGAAATCCAGTGACCCGGCCTTGCCGAACGAGAGCAGCGCGCCGCCGTGGCGGTCGCTCTGCAATGCGGCGAGGACGGCCTTCGTCGTGGTGAACCCGCCAAGGCCACCGCGCAGATCGATGACACCAGTAGGGTCTTTGGCGAGGTCGCTGAGCGTCACGTTTCCGGGGTTGCCGCTAAGCACGAGCGTCATGCCCTTCGACAGATCGTCAATGCTATCGCCAGTTCCGCCAAGAAACACCATCTCGTTCGTGCCATAAAGCGTAAGGATTGCGTTATTTCCGTTGAGCGTGATGCTGTCCCCGGTACCACCATGCACGGTGTCGAGGCCGCCACCGAGCGTGATCTTGTTTCCGGAGCCACCGACAGTCACAGTATCCACACCGGTGCCTTCGGTTACCGTATTTCCCCCACCGGATATCTTCACGCCATCCAATCCAACGCCCTCGGTGACCGTCTCGTCGCTGCCATTCAGTGTCACGCTGTCGATCCCGGCGCCGAGGACAATGGTGTTGTTATTGCCGCTGCCGGTCACGGTGTTCGCACCGAAGCCGGCGTCAACCACATTCCCGTTGCCTGCGACCGTGATCCGGTTGATGCCGTTCCCCAATGCAATATCGGTGTTGCCCGATGCGTTACCACTGGTGCCCCCAACGGCAACAGTGGTCGGTGCCGTCAGGCCGCCCAACTGATCCTTGACCTCGAAGCTAAAACTCACAGAATTCGACAGAGTGCTGGTGGCAGGCGTGTACTGAACGGACGTCCCGTTCAGCGCCAGCGTGCCGCTGGACGGCGCCAGGAGGACCACGAGGGTGAGTGTATCGGTGGAAAGGCCGGGCGTTGCCTTCGCGACGGTGACCGGCTTATTGGCACCCGCGAGGGCGAAGGGCTGCATCGTAACGGAAGGCCCGGCATCCAACTGCACGCTGGCCGAACTGGTTACGCTCGCGCCATTTTCGGTGACGGAATAATTGACCGTATCCACCGCGCTCGCAGGAATGGAGGCGGGAGCGGTGTAGATCACCTGCTGTGTGCCGTTGGCCTGCGGCGTGCCGAGGCTGAGTGTTCCAGCACCTTCTGTCTCCACCAGCGTCAGCGTGTCGCCCGCGACAGCTGGTGTCACCGTGCCGATGACCGCAGTCTGGCTCTTCTCCACCGTGCCGGGAACGACAGCGCTAATTGTCGGCGGCGGATGGAGGGCCGTTGGTATAATTACCGCCGGAGTTGTTGCCGGTAGGTTCTGTGACGCGCTACCTGCACCGGTTAAGAAACTAGGATCATTGGTTTCAAGATAGTCAAGCTCTGCCGCTGCGGCCACGTTGGGGTCGGTAATTCCGTCCGCGGCGACGAGTTGGGCGGCCTGCGCCACCTGAGCCGCCGAAAAGTCTGAGAGGCTGGCCGCGTGGCCGGGAAAATTCAGATTGGTGAAAGTCGCCGTGGTCTGGCCGGGGCCGTAATCGAGGAGGGATGTAGCCTGAATTACGCGCCAGGCCTTGCCAAATTCTCCATATAGCTGGGCTGTCGTGAGCGGCTGCTTCAGGACTGTGCTGTTGGCGAGTTGGAAGTCATTCGCCGTTCCGCTATCGCTGCCGAGCAATCCCTTGACCGAACCGGCCCCCTCATCTGGGGCGAGTTGGGTGGAAACGCCGAGATATGACCCATATTTGGTTACCGTCAGAGTCTCACCAGTGTTCCAAAACACCAGGTATTGGTTCGCCGAGAGCTCCAGCAGGAAACCGCCATTCAGAGCCACGATGGGATTAGCCGCGCTCAGGGTGGATGCGCTGCCATCGACCCAAACGGTGTTTGGGCGTGTAAGATCGAATGTAACCCTGTCACTGCCGACAACAGCAGCGACCTGTGTTATAATGGAGACTGAAAGACTGGTTCCATAGGGCTGAAGCCGAACCTGGACATCGTAAGAATCGCTGGCGAGCGTCGATTGCGCCAGCGTGAACTCACCGACAGCCTGGAAGTCGTAAAGCAGGCCATCAAAGGTCGTCAAATGCGGGTCGCCCCAGGCCGTAGCGGGATGGTTGCGAACATTGAGCTTGTTGAGCTCAAGGATTAGCATAGTTGCTATCAACGCTTCAGGCAAAACCAAGGTTCCCGCCGCCACCGCCGCTAAGACCTCTAGAGTGAATGCGGCGGTGGCAATTCCCTGGATATCGCCAACCAATTTTGTGCTTGATGCTCCGTTACTGGCGTCTTGGAACAGCGAATACGAATCCCCAAAAAAATCCGCAAGCGCCCCAATTGCTCCAACGCCAGGTAAGATAATTTTATTCGCTATCTCGAAGTCTGGACCAAACTCTACCGCAATGGTAAGTGGAACAGCTAAAATCTGCGCCACAAAGTTCAGGTTTTCAGATGTAATGCCCGCTATCTGTTGTGTAAATGTCTGGGTTATTGCCGTAAAAATTTCTTGAGCAGTGCTTGGACTGCCGAGGGTAGCGCTGCTTATAAGGTCCATGAGCGGCGCAGCCAATGCCGCATTTCCACTATTGTTGCGAAAATCGCCAACAATAGTGGCAATATCGCCAATCTGGCCGGCAGATAGCAGCACTGATGGCGGCTCGTTAGCGTCCTGGATGGCAGTGTTAAATTCATACACTCCGCTGTCGCCGCCTGCGATGGCGGCAATAAACTGTCCGAGATCATCCACGTAGGTTCCGGAGTCGGCTCCAATTGTTGGAGAAACTGCGGTTCCCGCAAGGTCTTCGCCAACGGCGGTAGCCGCAACGACAACATTGTTGGATAATTGGCTGAGGTTGATCGGTGGGGGGGCGTTCACGGTAACATCGATCGTCCCATTAGCTCCCACGCCTGCCTGGTCTACGACGTTTACGGTTATCGACGCCGGCCCAGCCGTGCTACCAGCCGTGTAAGACAGTGTCGCCAGATCGGCATTGAGCTGTTCCAGCGACCCGCTGAGTTCGATAGTCCCCGTGCCAGATCCAGCCACAGCGTTGCCAGCGGCATCGGTCATGCTGATTGTGCCGGTACTGGCCGAAAGGCTTAATGTCAGCGAATCAGCGGCACCAATGGCCGACGGATCACTGATCGACGCCCCACTAAACGCGGCTGTCGTGCCAGCCGTGACGGTCTCGACTCCAGGAACCGTTACGGTCGGGTTCGGAGGAGGCGCGGCCCCAAAACTTACTGATATAATAATCGATGCGGGCGCGCCGATTGGTAGAGTAAGCCCAGCCACATCAAGAGAAATTGAGTCTCCTGTGAAGGATAGATCAGATTCTGTCAATCCAGAAATATTGGTGCTACCCAGTGTTACTCCGGTAATGATGGGCGCGCCCGGGGTGGTGTCGGTCAAGACATAAGTATTAACCGGCCCTGTCGCAAAATGTACCCCTCCTTCGGATTGCGGGTAGAGAAACGTCAGCGTATCATTGCTGACCGTCAGACTTCCATCGACTATAGCACCTCCGGTACTGAGGGCAGCCAAACTTGGGAATGTTGTTGTACCTGGCGTGACCGTTGCGGTTCCGGTAAGGTCAATATCGGCCGGTATTATTGCCCCATAGTAGCCGTCCAGAGTGACCGTATTTCCGTCGAAACCGGTGGACGTCGCCATAATCGGCCTCCCTGGTGGATTGTTGACAAGACCTTACCGATATGGTCACGGTTTCGTAAATAATCGCTTCCGCGACATCACGGCATTGTGACACAATGGTCAAGGCCGCTGCTCCGGGTCAGCCGGGAGTTGGCGATGGCGACGCGATGGGTGTAACAGCCAAGGTATTCGAGCACTTTCTCCGGCTCGCCATCAGTCCCCACAACTTTAGCTGGAACGAGGGCGCACGCAAGAGGACGGTGGTGAAGAACGATCGATGGAATATCCGGCAATGCAGCGTGTTGCGGTGAGGCAGGTGGACGGTCTGGAATGTCTGCGGACGGTAGTTCGGCTCCTATTCCGGAAGCCATTGTTCAGGATGCCGGCAGCCAGCGGCTGCCTCCCCCCGCCATCGATCAGCCCGGCAAGATGGCGACTGCACGGGTCCACCCGGCGGAGGCCCAGTGGACCTTGACCGGAAAGTAGGCAATTTGGAAACCGTCGGGCGGCAGCGCGTCGAGATTGGATCATTTCTCCAGGTGGCAGTAGCCGATCTTGCGGCGCGCATGGTGGTTCCTCCCGGGGCGATCGTGCCATGATAGCGCATGCCCTGGGCCAGCATCGAGGACCTGCCGGAAACGCTGCGCGACCGCCTGCCCGTGCACGCGCAGGAAATCTTCCTCGCCGCCTTCAACGCGGCCTGGCGGCAGCACGCGCGCGAGCCGGAGGTGGAAGCCACCGCGCACCGCATCGCCTGGGCGGCGGTGAAGCGACGCTACCGCAAATCCGGCGATGTCTGGGTGCCGCGCACCTGATCAGCGCACCTGATCAGTGGGGGCGCCAGTCCTGCAGGATGCGGATGTAGTTGGCGCGCTCATAGGCATCGGTGTCGCGCAGTTTCGCCCGGCTCATGCGGCCCTTGATGTCGGCAAGGTTCGCATCCCGCGCGTCGAGCCACGCCGCCAGCCCATCGACCAGGGTGGCCATGTGCCGCACGCCGTGGCGCAGCAGCGCCGAGGTGGTCATCACCGCGTCGGCGCCCACCAGCAGGTATTTCACCACCTCGTCCGCGCTCTCCACCCCCGTGCTGGCGGCGAGCGACCCGCGCAGTGTGCCCGCAAGCACGCCGAGCCACAGCAGCGGCAGGCGCAACTCGGCCGGCGTAGAGAGCGCCAGATCGCGCTGCACCCGCATCGTGGCGAGGTCGATATCGGGCTGGTAGAACCGGTTGAACAGCACAAAACCGTCGGCACCGGCATCATCCAGCGCGCGCACCATCGCACCGGGCGCGGTGAAGAACGGGCCGAGCTTCATCGCCACCGGGATGTGCACAACCTGTTTTACCGAGCGCAGCACATCGAGGTAATGCGCCTCGACGCGGGCGGCGGTCAGCGCCGGATCGACCGGCACGAAATAGACGTTCAGTTCGATGGCGCTGGCACCGGCCTGCGCAAGGGCGGCGGCATAACCGACCCACCCGGCGGCGGAAACACCGTTCAGGCTGGCGATCACCGGAATGTCCACCGCTGCACGGGCGCGCCGGATGGTCTCCAGCACCAGATGCGGGCCGCCGGGCCTGGAAACCGGCGGCAGGAAGCTGGTGGCTTCGGCGATGCTCTCCGCCCCCGCCCACATGGTCGCCTCGTACTCGGCTTCCTCCTGCTCGATCTGCTCCTCGAACACCGACGGCAGCACCACCGCGCCGGCGCCGGCATCCTCCAGCGCGCGGATGTTGCCGAGATCGAGCGTGAGCGGCGAGGCGGAGGCAATCAGCGGATTGCGCAACCCCAGGCCCAGATAGGTCGTGCTCAGGTCGGGCATGATCGCCTCATGCGTGTTCGGCCGGGTGGAAACGGGTATGCGCCCAGCCCGCCATGTCTTCGTACAGGCGATATTTTTCGTCGATCGCCTGCTGGGCCGCGCGCAGCAACTTCTCGGCCTCATCCGGGCGGGATTGCACCAGGGCCTTGTAGCGCATTTCGTTATAGGCGTAGTCACGGAACTTCAGGGTCGGCCGCGGGCTGTCCAGGCGGAACGGGTTGGCGCCGGCCGCACGCATGGCGGGGTTGTAGCGGAACAGCGGCCAGTAGCCGCAGGCCACCGCCAGATCCTGCTGGCGCAGCCCCTGCTGCATGTCGATGCCGTGCGCGATGCAGTGGCAGTACGACAGGATAAGCGACGGCCCCGGCCAGGCCTCGGCCTCGCGGAACGCCAGCAGCGTCTGCTGCGGGTTGGCGCCCATCGCCACCTGCGCCACGTACACGTTGCCGTAGGCGATCGACTGCAGGGCGAGATCCTTGCGCGCCACCCGCTTGCCGGCCGCGGCGAATTTCGCCACCGCCCCGAGCGGCGTCGCCTTGGAGGCCTGGCCGCCGGTGTTGGAATAAACTTCCGTGTCCAGCACAAGAATATTCACATCGCGGGCGGTAGACAGCACGTGGTCCAGGCCGCCATAGCCGATATCGTAAGCCCAGCCATCGCCGCCGACGATCCACACGCTGCGGCGGACAAAATAATCCGCCACCGACAGCAATTGCCGCGCATCGGCATCGTCCAGCGCGCGCAGCCGGCGCACCAGCTCGGCCACCATGGCGCGCTGGGCGCGGATTTCCGACTCGCGGATCTGCGGCGCGTGCAGCACGGCGTTGACAAGGTCCGCGCCCAGCTGCGGCGCCAGATGCTGCGCCAGCCGCGTGGCCGTCTCCAGGTGCTTGTCGGCGGCCAGGCGAAAACCGAGGCCGAACTCGGCATTGTCCTCGAACAGCGAGTTGGACCAGGCTGGGCCGCGCCCCTCGCCGTTCGCCATCCAGGGCGTCACCGGCAGGTTGCCGCCATAGATGGAGCTGCAGCCGGTGGCATTGGCCACCAGCATGCGGTCGCCGAACAACTGGCTCAGCAACTTCAGGTACGGCGTTTCGCCGCAGCCGCCGCAGGCGCCGGAGAAAGCAAACAGCGGTTCCAGGAACTGCACGCCGCGCACTTCGGCGAAGTTCACCCGGGCGCGGTCGTTGACCGGCAGCGTGTCGAAGAAGGCGATGTTGTCGCGCTCAGGCTCCAGCAGCGGCAATTTGTCGCGCAGGTTGATCGCCTTGGTTTCCGGCAGCAGCAGGCTGTGCGCCGGGCAGGCTTCGATGCACAGGCCGCAACCGGTGCAATCCTCGATGTAAATCTGCAGGGTAAAACGCACATCGGGAAAGCCGCGCACGTTGATCGGTGCGGAACGGAAGCTGTGCGGTGCGCCTTCCAGCCGGCTCTCGTCGTAGTATTTGGCGCGGATGACGCCGTGCGGGCAGACGAAGCTGCACTGGCCGCACTGGATGCAGATGGAAGGCTCCCACACCGGCACGACATCGGCGATGTTGCGTTTTTCCCAGGCCGCCGTGCCGCTCGGAAACGTGCCGTCCACCGGCATCAGGCTGACCGGAATATCGTCGCCAAGCCCCTCCAGCATGGCGGCGGTCACGCGGCGAACGAAGTCGGGCGCGCTGTCCGGTACCAGCGGTTTGCGTTCCCAGCTACTGGTCGGAAACGCGGGCACGCGCAGCTCGTGCAGGCGCGCCAGCGTGTCGTCCACCGCCCGGAAGTTGCGGCGCACGACATCGGTCCCTTTGCGCGCATAGGTCTTTTCAATCGTCTTCTTGATCTGTTCGATCGCCGCATCCTTCGGCAGCACGCCGGAAAGAGCGAAGAAGCAGGTCTGCAGAATGGTATTGGTGCGGCCACGCAGCCCCACCTCCTGCGCCACAAGCGAGGCGTCAATAACGAACACGCGCAAACCAAGATCGATGATGCGATGCTGCATCGAACGCGGCAGGCGGTCCCACACCTCGTCCGGACCGTATGGGCTGTTCAGCAGGAAAATGGCGCCGGGGGCGGCCAGGCGCAGCACATCGGCGCGCTCGACAAAGCTGAACTGGTGGCAGGCGACGAAGCTGGCGGCGCGGATCAGGTAGGGCATGCGGATCGGGTCCGGCCCGAAGCGCAGATGCGAAACGGTCTGCGCGCCCGATTTGTGGCTGTCGTAGACGAAGTAGCCCTGGGCATGCAGCCCGGCATCCTCGGCGATGATTTTCACGCTGTTCTTGTTGGCGCCCACGGTGCCGTCAGCGCCGAGGCCATAGAACACCGCCTCCACCAGCCCCGGCAGATGCAGCCGGAACGCCGCGTCGGGTTCAAGATGGGTGTGCGTCACGTCGTCGATGATGCCAAGCGTGAAGCCGGTGCGCGGAGCCGGCTGCGCCAGCTCATCGAAAACGGCCTTGACCAGGGCGGGCGGGAAATCCTTCGAGGACAGGCCGTACCGTCCGCCGACCACGCGCGGCATCGCGGCGCGCGCGCCGGTCGCCACCGCCTGCGCCAGAACCGCGACCACATCTTCGTACAGCGGCTCGCCGGCCGCCCCCGGCTCCTTGGTCTGCTCCAGCACGGCGATGCGGCGCACCGATTCAGGCAGGGCGGCGAGGAAAGCTTCGGTGGAAAACGGGCGGAACAGATGCACCTGCAACACGCCGACGCGCGCGCCCCGCGCGCGCAATTCCGCCGCCGTCGCGCGTGCGGTCTCGGCCCCCGAGCCCATCAGCACGATCACCCGCTCGGCATCGTCGGGTCCGTCGTACTCGAACAGGTGATAGTGCCGGCCGGTCAGTGCCGCGAGCCGGTCCATCGCCGCCTGCACATGCCCGGGCACGGCGGCATGAAAGGCATTGGTGGTTTCGCGCGCCTGAAAAAACGTGTCGGGGTTGTGCGCGGTGCCGCGCACGAACGGCCGCTCGGGATCGAGCGCGCGGGCACGATGCGCGCGCACCAGATCATCATCGACCATGGCGCGGATCTGCGCATCGTCGAGCAGGAAAAGCGTGTTCAGCTCGTGGCTGGTGCGGAAGCCGTCGAAGAAATGCAGAAACGGCACCCTCGAAGCGAGCGTCGCCGCCTGCGCCACCAGCGCCAGATCATGCGCCTGCTGCACCGAACCGGACGACAGCAGCGCGAAGCCGGTGCCGCGCACGGCCATAACGTCGGTGTGGTCGCCGAAGATCGACAGCGCCTGGGTGGCCAGCGCCCGCGCCGCGACATGGAACACGGTGGGCGTCAGCTCACCGGCGATCTTGAACATGTTCGGCAGCATGAGCATGAGCCCCTGCGACGCCGTAAACGTCGTGGTCATGGCACCGGTCTGCAGCGCGCCATGCACCGCGCCGGCGGCGCCGCCCTCGCTCTGCATCTCCTGCACCGCGGGCACGCCGCCCCAGATATTGGTCAGCCCCTGGGCGGCCCACTCATCGACGAGTTCCGCCATGGTGGAACTCGGCGTGATCGGGAAGATCGCGCACACCTCGGCGGTGCGGTAGGCGACATGCGCGACCGCGGTGTTGCCGTCCATGGTCGCCCGCCGGGCCGCCGCACTCATGGCGCCGCCTCCGCCTGCATTTCGATCGCATGGCACGGGCACTGCTCGTAGCAGGTCGCGCAGCCGGTGCAGCGGTCCGCCACCAGGCGATAGCCCCGGCCCGGGCCGAGCTCGACGATAGCGCCTTCGGGACAGGCGGCGAAGCAATTGTCGCATTCGAAGCAGCGTCCGCAGGACAGGCAGCGCTGCGCTTCCCGTCGCGCATCGTGTTCGGACAGCCCGGCGGTGACCTCGGCAAAGCCGGCCTCGCGGGCAGCGCCCAGCAGGCGCTTCTGCGGCGTCGGCTCGGCGTCGCTGA
Organism: uncultured Acetobacteraceae bacterium; assembly: GCA_903918195.1. Taxonomy (GTDB): domain Bacteria; phylum Pseudomonadota; class Alphaproteobacteria; order Acetobacterales; family Acetobacteraceae; genus Rhodovastum. The sequence continues at coordinate 26,570 of CAIXDS010000199.1, forward strand.
ACACCGGCAGGTTCAGCATCTTCCAGGTCACCAGCTTCGGCTTGCCCGCCGGCACGTGCGGGATCCGGCGCAGCCAAGCGTCAATGTGTCGCGCGGCCAGCTTGCCGTGGCCGACCGCGACGGTAACGGTGCGCTCGCTCGGCACCATGTCGCCGCCGGCGAAGATGCCGGCCGCCCCGGTCATCATGTCGGGGCCAACGATGACGCTGCCGTCCGATTTCACTTCCACCCCGGGCACGCGGCGGAGGAATCCGCTATCGGTCTCCTGGCCGAGGGCGAGCACCACCGCGTCGGCCGGCAATGTTTCGAACTCGCCGGTCGGCACCGGCCTTCCGTCCGGCGCGATCTCCATGCGCTCCACCGTGAGCGTGCTGCCGGAAAAATCCTTGATGGTGGTCAGCCAGCGGATTTTGACCCCTTCTTCGATCGCTTCGTCGGCTTCGAATTCATGCGCCGGCATGTGCGCGCGGTCGCGCCGGTAGACGATCACCGCCTCGTCGGCACCGAGGCGGCGGGCAGTGCGGGCGGCGTCCATGGCGGTGTTGCCGCCGCCATAGACCACCACGCGCCGTCCCAACAACGGCGGCGCGCCGCTGGCCACACCTTCCAGATAGCCCACCGCATCGAGCATGCGGGCCGCGTCACGCGCGGGGATATCGACATGCCTGGAAACATGCGCGCCAATCGCCACGAACACGGCGTCAAATTTTCCGGCGTCTTTCTCCGCGGCAAGGTCGGTGACGCGATGGTTCAGCACGATGCGCACGCCCATGCGCTCGATGCGCGCAATCTCGGCCAGCAGATCGGCCCGCGGCAGGCGGTAAGCGGGAATGCCGAAATGCATCATGCCGCCGGGCTTCGGCCCGGCCTCATGGATTTCCACCGTGTGGCCGAGACGGGTGAGATGATAGGCCGCCGACAGGCCGGAGGGTCCGGCGCCCACCACCAGCACGCGCTTGCCCGACGCGGCGCTGTCGATGCGCGGCACCCAGCCTTCCCGGACGGCCAGATCGCCGAGAAAGCGCTCGACGGCGTGGATGCTGACCGGGGCATCGAGTTCGCGGCGGTTACAGGCGCCTTCGCAGGGATGGTAGCAGACGCGGCCGTGCACCGCGGGCAACGGGTTGTCCTGCATCAGCACATCCCACGCCTGGCGATGCTTGCCGGCCTGGGCGAGCGCGAGCCATGCCTGGATGTCCTCGCCGGCCGGGCAGGCATTGTTGCAGGGCGGCAGCAGGTCGAGCCATTGCGGATGGCTGGTGCGAACCGGCCCGGCGCCGCGTTCGACCGTCAGATCGACCGCAGGCGTGATATCCGTGGGCTGCCTGGACATGGCGGTCCCCCCAGGTCAGGTGTGGGCGGGACCCTAGGAGCGGCGGGACCCCTGCCGCCTTGATGCATGTCAAGTGAGATAAGGCATCGAAAAGACGCGAGGGAATTGTCAATTCCCCGCGAATGCTGACGGAGAGAGAGGATTCTGTCAGTGCGCCATCAACACCGGGATCGTCATTTCCGTCAGCAGGCTGCGCGTCACGCCGCCAAACACCATCTCACGTAGGCGTGAACGGCCATACATGCCGGTCACCAGCAGATCGGCGCCGATATCGGCGGCATAGGACAGCAGCGCGTCGCCCTCCGCAATATCGGTCGCCACCGTGTGCGCCGCCTCGGCGGTGATGCCGTGGCGGGCCAGGTGCAGCGCGATGTCGGCCGCTGGCACATCGCCGTCGCCGCCGATGCCGCGGCGCGGATTGATCGACAGCACCGTCACCTTGCGCGCGCATTGCAGGATCGGCAGCGCGTCGTTCAGCGCCCGCGCCGCCTCGGCGCTGGCGTTCCAGCCGACCAGCACGTTCTGCCCCACCACGGGAAACTCACCGGCATACGGCACCAGCAGCAGCGGACGCCCGCACGTCATCAGCGCGGAGGCCGGCAGCTCCGCCACCCGGCCGGCCACAGCGGCACGTGGTTCCGCCTGGCCGAACACGACAATGTCGGCATAGCGGCCCTGCAGCGCGACCGTCTCGCCGGTGCGGCCCTCGACCTGCCGCCATTCGCCCTGCAGCCCGTCACGGCGCAGCCGGTCGCGGAATGCCGCCTCCACGCGCTGCGCATCAGCAAGGGCTGCCTCGCGCAGGCCAGCGACGATGTCCTCGGCCCGCTGCAGATCGATGAACGCCGAGGGAAAGCCGTAAAACATGTCGGGCGGTGGCACGTCGATCACGAAAAGCCCGGTCAGGTGCGCGCCGTGACGCACGGCGAGGCCGGCAGCCACCTCCAGTTGGGCGGCACAGCGCGGCGTGGCGTCCAGGTGGACCAGAATGTCCTTCAGGGGCATGGGAGTTCCTCCGTCGGCTGGAGTCGGCGTCCGGTTTTCTTGCTCTTGCCGGACGGGATCGAAGCATAGAACGGCGGAGGGGCGGGTGCCACAAAAGCAAGGCCAGGGGCTCTGCCCCTGGACCCCGCTAAGGGCAGAGCCCTTAGAACCCATTCCAAAACACGATTTTGATCGGTGGTTCATGCGCAATCCGCGGCAGGCTGGCGAGGTGCCCTGCCGGATGCCCGCAAAGAGTTCGGTTGACGACCGGAGCCCCGATCAGGGAGCCTGCACGCCCGGCCGCCCCACGCGCAGGAGACCGCATGCGCCACCCTGCCATCGCGATCGTCGGCGCGGGCTTCAGCGGCACGTTGCTGGCGCTGCATCTGCTGCACCGATGTCCCGCGCCCGCGCGGATCACGCTGATCGACCGCCGCAGCCAGTTCGGCCACGGCCAGGCCTATGCCACCGGCAACCCGAGCCATCTGCTGAACGTGCCAGCGGCGCGGATGAGCGCCTTCCACGACCGGCCCGGCCACTTCGTTGAATGGCTGCTGCGCCAACCGGGAGGAGACGCGCTGGCGGCGCAGGGCTTCGTGCCGCGCTGGCATTTCGGCGCCTATGTCCGCCACCTGCTCTACGAGGACATGCAACAGCCCGAGTACGAGGACCGCCTGGACCTGCTGCACGGCGATGTGGTGGGCCTGACCGAAACCGAAGCGGGACTGACGCTCACGCTCGACGGCGACCGCCGGCTGGCGGCCGACATGGCCGTGCTCGCCGTCGGCAATTTTCCGCCCGAGCCGCCGCCCGCGGCCACTCCGGACTTCCTCGACGGCCGCCTCTATCGCCCCGACCCGTGGGCACCCGACGCGCTCGCCGGGCTCGATACGGATGCGGCGGTGCTGCTGATCGGCACCGGCCTGACCATGGCCGATGCGGTGGTTTCACTGCTCGACCAGGGCCATCGCGGCCCGATCCATGCGCTGTCCCGCCGCGGCCTGCTGCCGCGCCGGCACGCGCCGGGGAACCCGCCCGGCCTCCACGCCACGGCCACGCCCGGCCCGGCGTTGCCGGCCACGCTGGTCGAAGTCACCCGCGCGCTGCGGGCGGACGTACGACAGGCGACCGCCAGGGGCGAGGACTGGCGGCCGGTGATCGACCGGCTCCGCCCGGTCACCCAGGCTGTCTGGCAATCCTTCACGGCCGCCGACAAGGCGCGCTTCCTGCGCCATCTGCGCCCCTGGTGGGACGTGCACCGGCACCGCATGGCCGGGGTGGTGGCGGACCGGATCGAGGCGGCGCGGCAATCCGGGCAGTTGCAGCTGCACACCGGGCGCATCCAATTGCTGCGGGAGCAGGACGGCGCGGCCGTGCTCACCTTCCGTCGCCGCAGCGACGGCACGCTGCACAGTCTGACCGGCGCGCGGGTGGTCAACTGCGCCGGACCGGGCTGCGACTACGACCGGATCGGCGATCCGCTGGTGCGCGGGTTGCTGGCCGCCGGGCTGGCGCGCCCCGATGAATTGCGGCTCGGTCTCGACATCACCCCCACCTGCGCGCTGCGCGACCGGCTTGGCGCCCTTTCGGGCCGGTTGTTCGCGGTGGGGCCGGTGACCAAGGCGGCCTTCTGGGAGATCACGGCCGTGCCGGACATCCGCCGGCAATGCGAGGCGGTGGCGGACCACATCGCCGCGATTGTGAAGGCAACGCTCGTCTAAGACCCCGCAATCCGGTCGCGGCGCGTTGCCAAAATGACACACGATCCCGTGCAATCAAGAATTCTGTCGAAATTCGTCGTGGTTGCCGGTGGTCCTTGTGGCAATGTAGTACCATTCTGCATGTCCATGCTTCCGCACTCCGCACCGATCACGCCCGCCTCCATCGCCAGCGAAGCCAGGGCACTCGAGGCGGAGCTTGCCCGGATTCCAGCCGAAGCAGCCATTACCCTGCTTGCCGGGCGCTACCGTGGCCGTATCGCCCTGGTGTCCGCCTTCGGCGCCGAATCGGCGGTGCTGCTGCACATGGTTGCCCGCGCCGATCCCGCGCTGCCCGTGCTGTTTCTCGACACCGGCAAGCTGTTTGCCGAAACCCTTACCTTTCGTGACCGGCTGGTGCAGCAGCTCGGGCTGCGCGATGTCCGCAGCATCCCGCCCGACCCCGCCGCCCTGGCCGCGCGCGATCCCTTCGGCGGCCTCTGGGCCTTCAACCCGGATGCCTGCTGCACGCTGCGCAAGGTAGAACCCCTCGCCGCCGCCCTGGCGCCCTTCGCGGTGTGGATGAACGGACGCAAGCGCGCGCATGGCAGCACCCGCTCGGCGCTGCCGCTGGCGGAAGCGACCGAGGACGGCAAGCTGAAGGTCAACCCGCTCGCCGCCTGGGATGGCGACGCGGTGGAGGCGTGGCGGGTGGCGCATGGCCTGCCGGCGCACCCGCTGGCGGGGCTCGGCTACGCCTCGATCGGCTGCCGGACCTGCACCAGCCCGGTCGCCGCGGGGGAAGCGACCCGCGCCGGCCGATGGCGTGGCACCGGCAAGACCGAATGTGGCATTCACATCCCCCAGCCTGCCCCCAACGGCGACACAGATAATCGGACGGCGTGACAATGGACGATCTCGACAGCCTTGAGGCGGAAAGCATCTACATCCTGCGCGAGGCGTTCAGCCGGCTGCGGCCGCTGGCCATGCTGTGGTCGCTCGGCAAGGACAGCAACGTGATGATCTGGCTGGCCAAGAAGGCGTTCCTTGGCCGCGTGCCCTTCCCGGTCGTGCATCTCGATACCGGCCTGGAATTCCCCGAGGTCTATGCCTTCCGCGAGCGCTACGCGAAGGAATGGGACCTCGAACTGATCGCCGATGCCTGCCCGCCCATCGAGGACGTGGACCAGACCCTGCCGCCCGCCTCCCGCCTGGCCGCGCGCAAGACGCACGGCTTGCGCCAGGCGATCGCCCGCTACGGCTACCAGGGGCTGATCGCCGGCATCCGCCGCGACGAGCAGGCGACGCGGGCCAAGGAACGCGTGTTCAGCCCGCGCGGCGAAGACAATGCCTGGGATTTCCGCGACCAGCCGCCCGAATTCTGGGACCTGTTCCACCTCGACTTCCCGCCCGGCACGCATGTGCGCGTGCATCCGCTGCTGCACTGGACCGAGCTTGACGTGTGGCGCTACATCGCGCGCGAGGAAATCCCCGTCTGCCCGCTGTATTTTGCCCGCGACGGCAAGCGTTTCCGCTCGCTCGGCGAGATCGGCATCACCTTCCCCATCGACAGCGAGGCCGCCGACATCCCGTCGGTGATCGCCGAGCTGCGCGGCACCCATTCGGCCGAGCGGAGCGGGCGCGCCATGGACCACGAGGGCGAGGACGCCTTCGAACGGTTGCGCGTCGGCGGCTATATGTGATGCGGGATAAGCGCGCCTTTCCAATCGTCGTGGTCGGCCATGTCGATCACGGCAAATCGACGCTGGTCGGCCGCCTGCTGCACGACACCGGCAGTCTGCCGGAAGGCCGGGCCGAACAGCTGCGGGTCCAGTCCGAGCGGCGGGGCCTCGACTTCGAATTCTCCTTCCTGCTCGACAGCCTGCAGGTGGAGCGCGACCAGGGCATCACCGTCGATGCCGCGCAGATCTGGTTCCGCACCGCGCTGCGCCGCTATGTCATCATCGATGCGCCGGGCCATCTGGAGTTCCTGCGCAACATGGTCACCGGCGCTTCGGCTGCCGAGGCCGCGGTGCTGGTGGTGGACGCCAAGGCCGGCGTCAGCGAGCAGACGCGGCGGCACGGCTATCTGCTCGGCATCCTCGGCGTCCGCCAGGTTGTGGTGGCGGTCAACAAGATCGATCTCATCGACAACGACGAAACGCATTTCCAGGCCGTCGCCGACGCGGTGCGGGACTATTTGGGCGGCCTCGGCATCACCCCGGCGGCGATCGTGCCGCTGTCGGCGCGGCATGGCGAGAACGTGGTGGACCGTGGCGCCCGCACGCCTTGGTATGCTGGCCCGACCCTGGTGGAGGCGCTGGACGCGCTGACGCCGCGGCCACCGGCGGAACACGGCCCGCTGCGCCTGCCGGTGCAGGACGTCTACCGGCTGCAGGACCGGCGCATCATTGTCGGCCGCATCGAAAGCGGCCGGGTCGCGGTCGGCGATCTCGTGCGGTTCGTCCCGGGCAGCCAGACGGCCCGCGTCGCCAGTATCGAGAACTGGAACGGTCCGGCGCCGGCCACCGAGGCGGCCACCGGGCGGAGCGTCGCCCTCTCGTTCGACCACGAAGTGTTCGTCGAGCGCGGTGCCATCGTCAGCGCGGCCGACAATGCCCCGCGCGAGAGCCATGTGGTGACGGTGCAATTGTTCTGGCTGGACCGCCAGCCGCTGCTGCCGGGCGACCGCCTCTCGCTGCGCTTCGGCACGGCGGAACAGCGCGTGACCGTCGAGGCGATCGAAGCGGTGATCGATGTGGAATCGCTCACCGCGGCGCCGGCGCTCGCCCTGCCGCAGAACGCGGTCGGCCGGGCGCGGCTCACTTCGGTCCGCCCGCTCGCCATCGACAGCTTCGCCGACAGCCCGCGCACCGGGCGCGGCGTGCTGGTGCGCGACCACCGGATCGCCGGCGGCTTCGTGGTCGAGGACCTGCCGGGTCAGTCGCGCAACCTTACCGCGGTGGACGCGCCAGTCACACCGGAAGAACGCACGCTGCGCAACGGCCATGGCGGCGGCGTGCTGTGGCTGACCGGGCTGTCCGGCTCCGGCAAAAGCACGCTGGCGATGCGGCTGCTGCGCGGGCTGACCGACCGCGGCCGTCTGGCCTATGTGATCGACGGCGACAACATCCGCCAAGGGCTGAACCGCGACCTCGGCTTCTCGCCCGAGGACCGCGCCGAGAATGTCCGCCGCACCGCCGAGGTGGCCAGGCTGCTGGCCGATGCCGGGCTCATCGTCATCGCCGCCCTGATCTCGCCATCGGCGCCGCAGCGGGCGGAGGCACGGCGCATCATCGGGGACCGTTTCCACGAGGTCCATGTCGCCGCCGATCTGGCCGTTTGCGAGGAGCGCGACCCGAAGGGCCTGTATCGCCGCGCGCGGGCGGACGGGCTGGCCGACTTCACCGGCGTCTCGGCGCCCTACGACGAACCGGCCGCACCGGATCTGCGCCTGGACACCGGCGAACTCGGCATTGCCGAGGCAACACAAATGCTGCTGGCGTTCGCCGAGGCGGCATTCGTGTCCGAGGCCGCCGCCACCGGGCCTGAGGCGGCGCGGCCACCGGGCTGACCGCGCCCGGAAACCGCCGCGTCGCCGCGTCAGGTCCTCCCCGCGTCGGGTCGTCCGGATGTCAGGGGGCGTGGGGAGCCCGGGCGACGAACACGACGAACCGCGCACCGCCGCCCGCGGCGGAGTCGCCACCGCCGCGGCTTTCGGTGACGGTGCCGCCCTGGCGCAATTCAGGTTCAGCCACGGTCATCCCGTGCTCGGCCGCCCGGTGCTCCAATCGGGAATGAATCTGCTCCCATATCTGCACCTGCCGTTCCGGCGTCGCGTCCATGAACTCGCGGCGGAAGGTGCGGCGCTCCTCGCGGGTCAGCAACTCCCGCCCCCTGACCGTGCGCTGGCGAGGGTTTGCCGCCGCCGCCTGGCCGGGGCTGGCCGTCGCTGCGCTGGCGGCGGGCGCCTGGGCCGCGGCCTGCTGCGCCAGTGCCGGTCCTGCACAGGCCAGGGACAGCACCAGTGCGGGAATGGCGGCGAGGGTCGCAAGACGCTTGATCATGATAGCCTCCGTGTCGTTGTGTCGCCGAAACGCCCAGGCCCGATATCGATACCCGACGATACAAGACAGCGGATCATGTCTCGGCAGCGCCGCAGCTTCGCCCCAGCGGGCCCGGACCATTGCGCCGGTCCCCGGCAAGGCCAAGCCAGCGTAACGTACAGCAACGAGATGGAACGAGCATTGCCGGTGGCGCGACGGTGCGCTGCGCACGCAGACGGGGTCGAGCGGCACCCCCGGCCTCACCTCCGGCTCAGCACAGCTTGCGGGCGCTGATGGTGCCCGGAATGGCGCGCAGCGCGGCCAGCACGCCAGGGTCGTGCGCCGGCCCTTCCACGTCCGCCACCACGTAGCCGACATCGCCCTCGGTCTGCAGGTACTGGGCGGCGATGTTCAGGCCGCGCGAGCTGAACACCAAGTCCACCTGCCCCAGCATGCCCGGCACATTGCGATGCACATGAATGTAGCGGATGTCATGGTTGCGGGCGGGCAGTTGCACCTGCGGGAAGTTCACCGCGCCTAGCGTGGCGCCGGCATCGGCATACTCCACCAGGCGGCGGGCCACCTCCTCGCCGATATTCCACTGCGCTTCCGCGGTCGAGCCGCCGATATGCGGGGTAAGGATGACGTTGGGCAGCCCCTGCAGCGGCGTGCTCAGCCGGTCGTGCTTGCCGGTGGGTTCGACCGGAAACACATCGATCGCGGCGCCGAGCAGATGGCCCCGGCGCAACGCCTCGGCGAGCGCGTCGAGGTCCACCACCGAGCCGCGGCTGTTGTTGACCAGGAAACTGCCGGGCTTCATGGCCGCCAACTCGGCCGCGCCGATCATGCGCGCGGTCTGCGGCGTTTGCGGTACGTGCAGGGTCACCACGTCGCTCTCCGCCAGCAGTTCGTCCAGCGTCGCCGCCTGGCGGACATTGCCGCGCGGCAGCTTGTCCACCACGTCGTGATACAGCACCCGCATGCCGAACGCCTCGGCAAGCGCCGATAACTGGCTGCCGATATTGCCATAGCCGACGATGCCGAGCGTCTTGCCGCGCACTTCCCAGGAATTGGCCGCACTCTTGTCCCAGGCGCCGCGATGGGCGGCGATGCTTTTCTCCGGAACCCGGCGCAACAGCATGACGATCTCGCCCATGACCAGTTCGGCGACGCTGCGGGTGTTGCTGAACGGCGCGTTGAACACCGGAATGCCGCGCGCCCGCGCGGCGGCAAGGTCCACCTGGTCGGTGCCGATGCAAAAGCACCCGACGGCCAGCAGCGAGTCGGCCGCGTGCAGCGCGGCGTCGGTCAGCCGGGTACGGCTGCGCAGGCCGAGCAGGTGCACGCCTTCCAGCGCCTCGGCCAGCGCGGCACCGTGCAGCGCGCCGGGCAGGCGGGTGACGTTGACGTAGCCGGCCCGGGAGAGCAGGTGGAACGCGCTGTCCGCCACCCCCTCCAGGAGCACGACGCGCATGTCCTCGCGCGGGGGCGAGAAGCGGTCCGGCAGCGGCGCTTGATGATTCATGGCCTGTGGTTTTCAAATTCAACGGTGAGAAAACAGCTAATGCATGACCCGGAGCCGGATCAAGCCGCCGCTGAGCTGCGTCGCCTGCTCGACATCATGGCCGCCCTGCGCGATCCGGTGCGGGGCTGCCAATGGGATGTGGCACAGGATTTTGCGTCGATCGCCCCCTACACGATTGAGGAAGCCTACGAAGTGGCCGACGCGATCCTGCGGCGGGATTTTGCCGCCCTGCCGGACGAGCTCGGCGATCTGCTGTTCCAGGTAGTTTACCATGCCCGCATGGCCGAGGAGGAAGGCCGGTTCGGCTTCGCCGAGGTCGCCCGGCACATCGCCGACAAGATGGTGCGCCGCCATCCGCACGTGTTCGGCGACGCGGCGGCACGGACGGCCGGCATGCAGGTGGCAGCCTGGGAGGAACAGAAGGGCGCCGAGCGCGCCGCCCGGGCGGAAACCGGCACGCTGGCCGGCATTCCGCTCGGGCTGCCGGGGCTGACCCGTGCCGAAAAGCTGACGCGGCGCGCCGCCCGGGTGGGCTTCGACTGGCCCGATGCGCGCGCGGTGCTGGAAAAGCTCGACGAGGAAGTGGCGGAACTGCGCGCCGAGCTGGACGGCGCCGACCCGGCGCGGCTGGCCGACGAGCTGGGCGATGTTCTGTTCGTCATGGCGAATCTGGCGCGCAAGCTGGGGCTGGATGCCGAACGCTGCCTGCGGGAAGCGAATTTCAAATTCGCCCGCAGGTTCGCCGGGGTGGAGGCGGCGCTGGCGGCCGAGGGACGCACGCCCGGGGATGCGACGCTGGAGGAGATGGAAGCGTTGTGGCAGGCGGTGAAGCGGGCGGAACGGGGCGGGTAACCGCCTGCCGTCAGGACAGATCACCGCAGCCTGGCGCGCAACTCCTCCAGCCGGGCGCGGTAGCCGGCCGCGTCGCCATAGTCGACAAAATCCTTGTAGCGATCATGCGCCGCGCGAACCTGCGTCGCATGCCGGATCGGGCACCAGAATTGCTCGGTCCGGCCGGCGATGTCGCGAGCATAGGCGATAACGCCGTTGCCATAGCCGCAATAGACGCAGTTCAGCTTCTCGATCGCGTTCAGATATTTCAGCCGATGCCGGTCAATGACGATGTACTGCCCGCGCCGCACGCGGCTGATGCCCCAGGCGGAAAAGCAGATCCACTGGAAGACCGTCAGGCTGAGGTCGAGCAGCGCAAACGGAATCACCATGGCGTAGATGACCGGTGCAACCGCGATGTGCCGCAACGGTGTCTGCATGAGGTAGCGCAGCACGCCGGTCCGTAACTGGCGATGCGCCTGTTCGACCTTGGCTTCGAACACCGCGCGGCCCTTGGCCAGCCGGAATTTGAACTGCGCCCGGTTCGCATCGAGCCGCCGCTCGATGTCATTTTCGATGGCCTGGATTTGCGCGAACAGGCGATCGAGCTCTTCATTCATGCCATGGTCCCTCGCCCGATCGCGGCGGCCGGCCCATGGATCTGGTCCCGCCGGACCAGATCAGGTGGGCAATGCTAGCACGCCTATGGCGCGCCGCTCAGCCGAACTTGCCGTTCTTCGGGAACCCGTGCGGCGGGTTGCGGCCGATCTGGGCGCGCTCGCCGAGCCACTGGCGCAGATCGGTCTCGGTGCGGGTTCGCTCGCCCTGCCGCCAGCTCAGCCCGTCGGCAAGGCGGAACACGCGCACATCGCTGAGCGCGCCATCGCCGGTGAACTTCTGCAGAATAACCCCCGCCCCGCGTGCCAGTTCCGGCACCTGGTCCAGCGGAAACACCAGCAGCTTGTGGGTGCTGCCGATAACGGCCAGATGGTCCCCTTCGGCCGGCACGCAAATCATCGCCTCCTCGCCCGGCCGCAGGTTCAGCACCTGCTTGCCGGTGCGCTTCTCGGCCGACAATTCCTCGCCCTTCACCAGAAAGCCCCGGCCGGCGCTGGAGGCGACCAGATAACGGACGCCGTCGCGCGGCACGAACAGCGCCGAAACCTCGTCCTCGTTGGTCAATTCCACCAGCAGCCGCACCGCCTGACCGTCGCCCCGGCCACGCGGCAGGTCGCCGGCCTTGAGCGTGTAGGCACGGCCATTGGTGGCGAACAGACACACCCGGTCGGTGGTCTCGCACGGCACCAGCAGGCGCAGCCGGTCGCCTTCCTTGAATTTTATCTCCTGCGGGTCGGTTCCATGGCCCTTGACCGCCCGAATCCAGCCCTTGTCCGACAGGATGACGGTGATCGGCTCACGTTCCATCAACGCCTCGGGAGTCACGTCGATCACCGGGCCGGCCTCGGCAAACACGCTGCGGCGATCGCCCAGGGGACCGCTGCCGAATTTCTTCCCGGTTTCCTCCAGCTCGCCGGCGATGCGGTTCCAGCGCTGCTTTTCATCCCCGAGCAGGGTCTGCAGGTCTTTCAGCTCCTTGCTGAGCGCCTTGTGCTCCTTGCGGATCTCCATTTCCTCCAGCTTGCGCAGGCTGCGCAGCCGCATGTTGAGGATGGCTTCCGCCTGCACATCGGAAAGTTCAAACGCCCGCATCAGCACCGGTTTGGGCTCGTCCTCGCTGCGGATGATGCGGATCACCTCGTCAAGGTTGAGATAGACCTTGATGAAGCCGTCGAGAATCTCCAGCCGCCGCTCGATCGCCGCCAGCCGGTGCTTCGACCGGCGGATCAGCACCTCGTGGCGATGGTCGAGCCAGGCGCGCAGCACCTCGCGCAGTCCCAGCACCCGCGGCGTGTGGTCGGCGGTCAACACGTTCATGTTGAGCGGGAACCGGCTTTCCAGCGCGGTGGCGCGGAACAGGCTCGCCATCAGCACGTCCGGCTCAACGCTGCGGGTTTTCGGCTCCAGCACCAGGCGCACCAGGTCGGTGCTCTCGTCGCGCACGTCGCCGAGCAGCGGCAGCTTCTTCTCCTCCAGCAGCTGGGCGATCTGCTCGATCAGCTTCGCCTTCTGCACCTGATAGGGAATCTCCGTGACCACAATGGCCCAGGTGCCGAAGCGCCCCGGCTCGACCGCCCATTTCGCCCGCACCCGAAACCCGCCACGGCCGGTCTCGTAGGCGGTCAGGATCGCCGCCGGCTCCTCGACGATGAGGCCGCCGGTGGGGAAATCGGGGCCGGGCATGTGCTTCAGCAGCGCGGCGGTGGTGATGGCGGGATCGCGCACCAGGGCGACCGCGGCGGCGCAGACCTCGCCGGCATTGTGCGGCGGAATCGAGGTGGCCATCCCCACCGCAATGCCCGCCGAGCCATTGGCCAGCAGATTGGGGAAGCCGCCGGGCAGAACAACCGGCTCGCTCTCCTCGCCGTCATAGGTCGGGCGGAAATCGACGGCATCATCGTCGATGCCGGCCAGCAGCGCCTTGGCCACCTCGGTGAGGCGCGCCTCGGTGTACCGCATGGCCGCGGCGTTATCGCCGTCGATATTGCCGAAATTGCCCTGGCCCTCGACCAGCGGGAAGCGCGCGGCGAAATCCTGCGCCAGCCGCACCAGCGCCTCGTACACCGAGGCGTCGCCGTGCGGATGGTATTTGCCGATGACATCGCCGACCACGCGGGCGCATTTCTTGAACCCGGCAGTCGGGTCCAGGCGCAACTGGTGCATGGCATAGACCAGCCGCCGGTGCACCGGCTTGAGCCCGTCGCGCACATCGGGCAGCGAGCGCGACATGATGGTGGACAGCGCATAGGCGAGGTAACGCTCGCTCAGCGCATCCGCCAGCTTGGTGTCTTCGATCGTCCCGGCCGCATCGTCAGGCATCCGATTCCGTCCCCGCCATGGTCGTCACCCGGTCGTACAGCGCCTGCCGGGCCAGGGGCAACGGGCGGTGGCGCAGGCCGAACACATCGCGGGCGAGAAAATACCCGGTCAGGCGCAACCCGTCGCGCCACTGCACCGGATCACCCTCCCCCTGGCCGAGCAGCAGGGCCGGCAGCGGCAGCATCCGCGGCGCCCATGTGCCCGCCCCGTCCGCCGACAGCGCCCGGCCCGATTTCGGGCTGACATACACGAGTCCCTCGGTCGCCCCGGTGACCGGACATGACGACAAGTCCAGGCCATACCCAAGATCGGCCAGCAGCAGCGCTTCCCAGCGAATCTGCTCGGCCAGCATGGCGGAGCCGCGCGACAGGCGGGCGATCAGGTGCAGCAGGACATCGAACACCCGCGGGTGCGCCTCACGCTCCGGCAGCGCGCCCTCGGCCACCGCACAGGCGGCGGTCAGCATCCCAAGCTGCAACGCGTCATCCATGGCGAGGGCCGCGGCGGGGTGGATGAGTTCGGCGGTGAAGCTGCCGAGTTGATCAGAGAGGCGCCCGACCCAGCGCACCTGGGCGAGATTCCCCGGCTGCCACAGCGCCGCACGGCCGCGGCTGGCCCCGCCACGGGCGAGGCCACGATGGGCGCCGTGCGCTTCGGTCATGACGGTGGCAATGGCGTCGCCCTCGCCGAATGGGCGGACGTCGAGGATGATGGCGGGGGCTTCCCAGTCCATGGTGGCCTCTGCGAGGAAGGAAGGCCAGGGCTCTGCCCTGGACCCGCCAAGGGCCGAGAGGCCCCTGGACCCCGCTACTTAAGGAATGGGTTCTAAGGGCTCCGCCCTTAGCGGGTCCAGCAGAGCCCTGGCCTTCCTTACCCCGGATCGTCCAGCCCAAGCGCCCGCAGCCGCGCCCCCTCCTCATCCCACCCGGCCCGCTCGCGCACATTCAGGAACAGGTGCACCTTACGCTCCAGCAGCCGGGCCAGTTCGCCGCGGGCGCGGGCGCCGATGTCGCGGATGCGGCTGCCGCCCTCGCCGATCAGAATCGCCTTCTGGCCGGCGCGCGCGACATAGATCGTGGCCTCGATGCGTACCGAGCCGTCGCGCCGCTCCTGCCAGCTCTCCGTTTCCACCGTGGTGCCGTACGGCACCTCCTCATGAGTCTGCAGGAAGATTTGCTCGCGCACGATCTCCGCCGCCAGCAGCCGGTCGGGCACGTCGGTGAGGTCGTCGGCGGGATAAAGATGTGGGCCGGGCGGCATGGCATCGGCGAGCGCCTGAACCAGCGTGTCCAGCCCGTCGCCGTTGGCGGCGCTGACCATGAAGGTCTGCTCGAAGGAAACGATGCCGTTCAGGTCCGCGGTCAGCGGCAGCAGGGCGCGCGGGTCAATCAGATCGACCTTGTTGAGCACCAGCCAGGCCCGGCCGCCGCGCTCGCGCAGGCGTTCGGCAATGGCACGCACACCAGGGGTCAGGCCGGCCCGGGCATCGACCAGCAACAGCACCAGATCGGCGTCCTGCGCCCCGGTCCAGGCCGCGTGCACCATGGCGCGGTCAAGCCGCCGGCGCGGTTGAAAAATGCCGGGCGTGTCCACCAGCAGAATCTGGGTGGCGCCACGCATCAGAATGCCGAGCACGCGGAAGCGGGTGGTCTGCGCCTTCGGGCTGACGATCGACAGTTTGGCCCCGGTCACCCGGTTCAGCAGGGTGGATTTCCCGGCATTGGGGGCGCCGACGATCGCCGCGAAGCCGCAGCGTGTCGCGGGGGAGGAGTCGCTCATGCGCCCAGCTTTCCCAACAAATCGGCCGCGGCCAGCCGTTCGGCGACCCGCTTGCTGCCGGCGGTGCCGCTGCCGTCATGGCCGGCGGCCGAAACGCCGATGACGAACACCGGATCGTGCGGCGGCCCCTCCCGCGAGAGCAGCGCGTAGCTGGGCAGATTCATGCCGCGGGCGAGCAGCCATTCCTGCAGCGCGGTTTTCGGGTCCTTGGGCGGCTCGGCGAGGCCGGACATCGCCTCCTCCCAGGCGCGGCGCACGAAGCGGCGCGCCGGCTCCAGGCCGCCGTCGAGATAAAGCGCGCCGATCAAAGCCTCCATGGCATCGGCCAGGACGGTGGCCAGCTTGCGCACGCCGGCGCGCGATTCCCCGGGCGCCACCGACAGCGCGGTGGGCAGGCCGAGCTGGTGGGCGATGGCGGCCAGCACGGGTTGCGACACCAGATGGGCGAGCCGCGGGCCAAGCTGGCCTTCCTGCTCGTCGGGAAAGCGCTCGGCCAGCCACTCGGCAATCAGCAGACCGAGCACCCGGTCGCCGACGAATTCCAGCCGTTCGTTCGACCCCGCGCCGCTGCGGCGCGCGGTGCGCCCGCGCGACAGCGCCCGGCCGACCACGGCGGAACGATGGGTCAGCGCCTCGCGCAGCAGGTCCGGGCGGGCGAAATCGTGGCCGAGGAGATCCTGTGCCTGATGGGTCTCGCGGTCAGGCGTCTCGCCGCCCGGCGCCGCAGGGACCGAAGCGGACGCGGCCGGGGCGGCGATCAGGAAATGCCCGTGAACAGCCGGCGCCAGCGAATATCGAACGGCCACTCCCAGACCTCCCACAGCGACGCCGAGCCGCCGACCGAGAGGAAGATGAACTCGGCGCGGCCGACCAGGTTCTCGACCGGCACGAAGCCGACGGCATTCAGCACGCGGCTGTCCAGCGAGTTGTCGCGGTTGTCGCCCATGGCAAACACATAGCCCTCGGGCACCTTGTATTCCTGGGTATTGTCGAGCGGCCCGTCATCGGTCGCCTTCAGGATATAGTGCTCGACGAAGTGGTCGGGACCGTCCGGCAGGAATTCCAGGTAGCGCTTGAGCAGCATGCGCGGGCCGTCATTGTCGGCCATGTAATCGCCGGCCGGCTTGCGCTGGACCATCGTGCCGTTGATGTAGAGCTGGCCGGCCTTCATCTGGATGCGGTCGCCGGGCAGGCCGACGATGCGCTTGATGTAGTCCTGGCTGGTGTCGCGCGGCAGCTTGAACACAGCGACGTCGCCGCGCTCCGGCAGCCGGCCGAAGATGCGGCCGCTGAACAGCGGCGGCGACAGCGGCAGCGAAAAATGAGAATAGCCGTAGCTGTATTTCGACACGAACAGATAGTCGCCCACCAGCAGCGTGGGGATCATCGACCCGGACGGGATATTGAACGGCTCGAACGCGACCGTGCGGATCGCGATGGCAATCAGGCCGGCATAAAGAATGGTCTTGATGTTCTCGATCAGAACGCCGGACTTGCGCCTGGCCATGAGTTGCTGCGGCATGGGGATGTCGGTCTAACTCCGGGGCCAGGGCGTTCGGGCGGTGGGGGCGGATGAAGCCTTTCCCACCCCCGCGTGTCAAGCAAGGCGCGCCCTGGGCCTGCTATCCCCTCGCCCGCTCCACTTGGTGCACGGCGCTGGCCGCCCGCAGCCCGGCGATGACGCGGCTGAGATGGCCGAGGTCGCGCACCTCGACATCCACCACCGCCTCGAAAAAATCGGCCTGCCGACTGACCACCCGCAGCGAGGCGACCGTGCCATCCTGCTTGGTGATGGCGTTGGTGATCTCGCCCAGCGCCGCCGGTTCGTTGCTGGCGATCACCGAAACCCGGCCGGTATGCCCCTCGCCCTTCTCCTTGGCATCGAAGGCGGCCGGCTCCCAGTCCACGTCGATGAACCGCTCCGGCGTGGCGGCGAAGCTTTCCAGCGTCGGGCACTCGCGGGTGTGGATGGTCACGCCCTTGCCGGTGGTGACGATGCCGACGATGCGGTCGCCCGGCAGCGGGTGGCAGCAGCCGGCGTAGTGGATCGCCATGCCGGCGACCAGCCCGCTGATCGGCAGCCCCTTGCCGCCGCCGGGCCGCGGCGCCCGGGTCGGCAGGTTGGGCAGCATGCGGGGTGCCCGCGCCGCCGGGCGCAGCTCCGGATAGGCGGTGTTGACCACCTCGCGCGCGCCGATATCGCCCTTGCCGACCGCCACATACAAATCGTCCAGCGTCGCCGCCTTCAGGGCCTTGAGCGCCCCCTCCAGCACCTTTTCCGCGCCGTCCACCCCCTCCTGGCGGACCGCTTTGGCCAGCGCCGACTTGCCGGTGTCGCGGTATTGCTGGCGCTGCTGCTGCTGCACGTAGCGGCGGATGCGCGCGCGCGCCTTGCCGGTAACGACAAACCGCTCCCATTGCGGGCTCGGCGTGCCGCCGCGCGAGGTCATGATCTCGACCTGATCGCCGTTCTGCAGCTCGTGGCGCAGCGGCAGCAGGCGGCCGTTGATCTTGGCGCCGACGCAGGTATCGCCAACCTGGCTGTGCACGGCGTAGGCGAAATCCACCGGCGTCGCCCCGCGCGGCAGCTGGATCAGCTGGCCCTTCGGCGTGAAGCAGAACACCTGGTCCTGATAAAGCTCCAGCCTGGTGTTCTCGAGGAACTCGTCAGGCGTGGAGTTTTCCAGGATTTCCAGCAGATCCTGCACCCAGCGGAAGCGCTGCGCCTCGGCCGCCGAGGCATCGTGCTGCTTGTAGATCCAGTGCGCCGCCACGCCGTTCTCGGCAATGTCGTGCATCTCGGAGGTGCGGATCTGCACCTCGATCTTCTGGTTGCGCGGCTCGCGTAGTGTCACGCCGGTGTGCAGGCTGCGGTAGCCGTTCGGCTTGGGGGTGGAGATGTAATCCTTGAAACGGCCGGCGATCACCGGATAGGCGGCGTGCACCGCGCCGAGCGCGCCGTAGCAGGCATCCCGCGTCGGCACCACGATGCGGAACGCCATGATGTCGGACAACTGCTCGAACTGCACGTTGCGCCGCTGCATCTTCTCCCAGATCGAGTACGGCGATTTCTCGCGGCCGCTCACATCGACCCGCTCGATGCCGAAATCGTGGCAGATCTTGGCGAGTTCGGTGCGCACCTCCTCGATCACGTCGGCCCCCTGGCCGCGCAGGAAGTTCAGCCGCGCCTGGATGGTCTCGTACGCCTCGGGCTCCAGCTGCGCGAAGGCCAGCGTCTGCAGCTCGCTCTTGACCGAATCCATGCCGATGCGCTCGGCCAGCGGCGCATAGATATCCATGGTTTCGCGGGCGATGCGCTGGCGCCGCGGCGCCTGATCGACGAAATGCAGCGTGCGCATGTTGTGCAGCCGGTCGGCCAGCTTGACCAGCAGCACGCGGATGTCGCGGCTCATCGCCAGCACGAGCTTGCGGAAGTTCTCCGCCTGCTTGGTGCGGTCGGACTGCAGTTCCAGCCGGGTCAGCTTGGTCACGCCGTCCACCAGGCCGGCGATCTCCGGCCCGAAGCGGCGCTCCAGCTCGGCGCGGGTGACGCCGGTATCCTCGATCACGTCGTGCAGCAGGGCGGTGACGATGCTGCCCACGTCGAGCCGGTAGCCAGCCAGGATTTCGGCGACCGCGACCGGATGGGTAATATACGGGTCGCCGTTGTCGCGCTTCTGGTCGCGGTGGGCTTCAGCGGCCAGCCGGAAGGCGGCCTCGACGAGGCCGGTATCGGCCTTGGGGTCGTAGCTGTGGATACGAGCGATCAGTTTGCCGATATCGACCGCCGGCGCCGGCTCAGCCGGTCGCTGCGGCGTGAATTCAGCCGCCCGCTGCGAAGGGGACGTAACCGTGGAGGGCGGCGCCGTGGTGGCTCCGTCGGGACCGGCAGCCGGCGCGGCGCGCCAGCCTGCTGGAGCGCCGCCCGTCATGTCCTGCTACCGGCGCCGGCCGCCAAGCTCCGCCTCGATGGCCGCCTCGAGGTCGTCGGGCGCGAAGTCATCGGCCTCCACAGGCAATTGCTGCGCCTCATCGTCGGCCGAGATATCCTGCAACCCGAAGATGTTCTGGTCGGTCGGGATGAGGTCCAGCACCTCCTCGTCGGCCGGCTCCGGCTCGGGCGCGCGGGAGAGCGACTTGATCAGGTCCTGCTCCAGCTTCTCCAACGGGATGGTCTCGTCGGCAATCTCGCGCAGGGCAACGACCGGGTTCTTGTCGTTGTCGCGGTCCAGGGTGATTTCCTCGCCGCGCGACAGATTGCGCGCGCGCTGGGCGGCGAGCAGAACCAGCTCAAAGCGGTTCGGGATCTTCTGAACGCAGTCTTCAACGGTGACGCGCGCCATGCGCTCAACCTCCGGTCGGCAGTACGGGTGATTGACCTAGATACGGCCGCACCCGCGCAAGCGCAAGGTATTGCTGCACAGCAACACGCGCCGCCGCCTGCAACGCAGCCATCACAGCGGCGCGCCATCCCACGGCGGCAGGGCGCGCAGCAGCGCCTCCGCCCCCGCCCCGAGCCGCGGATGCCGCCAGTCCGGGGCCACGTCGCGCAGCGGGCACAGCACGAAGCCGCGCAGATGCGCGCGCGGATGCGGCAGCACCGGGTCGGGCGCGTCACGCACCGTCCCGTTCAGGTCGATGATGTCGAGGTCGAGCGTGCGCGCGGCATTCGCCGCCCCGCGCACCCGCCCCGCCTGCGCCTCGATCGCCTGCAGGTGGCCCAGCAGTTCGGCCGGACCAGCCGCCCCTGCAAGCCGGACGACGCCGTTGACATAATCCGGCTGGTCCGAAGGCGGCACCGGCGCGGTGCGGTAGAACGGCGACACCGCAACGAAACGCAAACCCGGCACCGAACGCAACGCCTCGACGGCGACCCGGCAGGTGGCGAGCGGCGATCGCCCGTCATGGCCTGGCAGATTGGCACCGATAGCAACGAGAATCACGCCCGCACCTCACGTGGAAATGAAGCTTTCACCTTCCGGCAACTTGCTCCGTGGACTATCATCCTTCGCCAGCTCAGGCTTGTGTTCATCCGACCCGATTCCATCGCAGCAATCACAACCAGCGCCAGAAAGGCCCATATCTGATGCATTTCCTTCCCACCGAACGCACCGCATTGTTCATCGATGGAGCAAACCTGTATTCAGCCTCGCGCAATCTGGGCTTTGATGTAGACTACCGGAACCTGCTCGAATTCTTCCGCAAAAAAACCCATATCATCCGCGCTTATTACTATTCAGCGGTGCTGGAAACCGAGGAATATTCGCCGCTCAAACCCCTGACGGACTGGCTTGCTTACAACGGTTATACTTTGGTGACAAAACCCGCGAAGGAGTTCACCGACTCCACCGGCCGCCGCCGGGTCAAGGGCAACATGGACATCGAACTGGCCATCGACATGCTCGAGCTGGCCGACAAAATCGACCACGCCGTGCTGTTCAGCGGCGACTCGGATTTCCGCCGGCTGGTCGAGGCGGTGCAGCGCCGTGGCGTGCGGGTGTCGGTGGTCTCCTCGATTCGCACGACCCCGCCGATGGTAGCCGACGAACTGCGCCGCCAGGCCGACCAGTTCCTGGAACTGGCCGATATCGCACCGGAGTTCACCCGCCGGCAGATGGAGCCGCGCACCGCCCGTCTGTCGCTGCGCCAGACCCCCGCCGAACCCTTCGCCGACGGCCCGGAGCCAGTCTGACCCCTCCATGATCCGCGCCGAAACCTCCGCGATCGCCGCCCCGGCGCGTGATTGCCCGCTCTGCCCCCGCCTGGCGGCCTTCCGCCAGGCCAACCGCGCCGCCAACCCCGACTGGTTCAACGCCCCAGTGCCGAGCTTCGGGCCAGCCGAGGCACGCCTGCTCGTGGTCGGCATGGCGCCGGGCCTGCGCGGCGCCAACCGCACCGGCCGGCCCTTCACCGGCGATCATGCCGGGCTGCTGCTGTACCATACGCTGCTGAACCTCGGCCTCGCCGAGGGCTGCTACCAGGCCGCCTCCGATGACGGGCTGGTGCTGAAGGATACCCGCATCGTCAATGCGGTGCGCTGCGTGCCGCCGGCCAACCTGCCCGAGCCCGCCGAAGTCGCCGCCTGCAACCCGTTCCTGGCCGGCGAACTGCACGGCATGCCCAATCTGCGGGTGGTGCTGGCGCTGGGCGTGCTGGCACATGCGGCCGTCCTGAAGGCCTGCGGCATCCCGCCCGCCCGCATCCGCTTCCGCCACGGCGCCCTGCACGAACTGCCGGACGGGCTGCTGCTGGCCGACAGCTACCATGTCAGCCGCTATAACACCTCGACCAAACGGCTGACTGAGGAGATGTTTCAGGCGGTTATGCTGGATATTGTCGGGCGGTTGCAGGTTTATTGAAGGAAGGCCAGGGCTCTGCCCTGGACCCGCCAAGGGGCGGTGGCCCCTTGGAACCCATTCCGTAAAGGAAGCCGGGCACGCCGCTATCCGCGGTCGCGCATCAGCCGCGCCTTGTCGCGCTGCCAGTCGCGCTCAGCAACGGCGTGGCGCTTGTCGCCCTTGGTGCGGCCCTGGCCCACACCCAACTGCACCTTAGCGATGCCGCGGTCGTTGAAATGGATGTCGAGCGGCACCAGCGTGATGCCGTCGCGCGCCACCGCGCTGAGCAGGCGGTTGGCTTCCTTGCGCTTGACCAGCAGCTTGCGCGGCGCACGCGGCTCGAAACGCGACAGCACGCCGCCCTGGTATTCGGGGATGTAGCAGTTGAACAGCCACAACTCGCCGTCACGCTCGCCGGCCCAGGCCTCGGTCAGGGTGGCGCGGCCGGCGCGCAGCGACTTCACCTCCGGCCCTTTCAGCACCATGCCGGCCTCGATGGTTTCCTTGATGGAATAGTCGAATCGCGCCTTGCGGTTCTGCGCCGCAACGCCGTGCGAGATCAGGGAGGATTTTTTCTTCGCGGTGGCCATACGCGCACTCTAGGTCCTCCGCTTCCCTTGTGGGAGGGGCTTTGGAAGGAAGCGCAGGGCAATCGCCGCAGGACTATACCGGCAGAACCACCGTCGCGCGCACGCCGCCGCCCTCGCGGTTGGCCAGCGTCACGTCGCCGCCATGCGCGCGCAGGATGTTGCGGACGATCGGCAGGCCGAGCCCGGTGCCGCCAGTCTCGCGGTTACGGCTGGTCTCCACCCGGTGGAAAGGCTGGAACACGCGCTCGAGCTCGCCGGCGGCAAGGCCGGGCCCGTCATCCTCGATCAACAGGGTGATCTGGCCGGATTCGGGCAGGGCGAGACGCACCCGGGCACTGCCGCCATAGGCGAGCGCGTTCTGCACGAGATTGCTGAGCGCCCGCTTCATCGCCAGCGAGCGCACCCGAACGGTGAGATGGTCCGGCCCGGAATAGCTGAGGTTATCGGCACTGTCCGGCTGCGCATCGGCGGTCTCGTCGAGCACCGTGCGGGCGAGTTCGGGAAGATCGACCGCGACCACCGGCTCGTCGGCGGCAATATCGCGACTGAAGGCAAGGGTGGACGCCACCATGGCTTCCAGTTCGTCGAGATCGGTCAGGATCTTGGCGCGCAACTCGTCATCCTCGAGGAACTCGGCGCGCAGCTTCAGCCGGGTGATCGGGGTGCGCAGGTCATGCCCGATGGCACTGAGCATGAAGGTGCGGTCCTGCACGAAGCGGCGGATGCGCTCGGCCATGGTGTTGAACGCCCGCGCGGCGATGGCGACCTCGGCCGGTCCGCTCTCGGGCAGGGGCGGGGCATTGACGTCGCGCCCGAGCGCCTCCGCCGCCGCGGCCAGCGTCGCCACCGGGGCAATCAGCCGGCGCACCGCCCACAGGGTCAGCCCGGCGGCGGTGACCGTCATCATCAGGAAGGCAAAGAAGAAATTCAGCGAGTGCCAGGGCCACGGGGCCGGCAGCTCCAGCGTTGCATTCAGCCACTTGCCGTCTTCCAGGCGCAGCCCGACGCCAATGCGTCCGGCATCGGGGCCGCCGCGCAACACGAACTCGCGCGGGCGATACTGCACCGGAACCGGCACCAGCAGCATCGCCCCGCGAAACCGGCGCTGGACGATGGGGTCCATCTCCGGCAGTTTCTCGGCGCTCGGCCCGTCGGCGATCCAGGCGGTCGCGCCGTCGCGCTGGTCGTACTCGGCCACCACGGCGGGGCGCCCCTCGCGCGGGACCAGGGCCACGCTGCGGTACATCGAGATCACCCGCACCGCGGCATCGCGCATCAGCGCCACGCGCTGCACGTCGATGCGGTCCAGGGCATGGATGGTCAGCCCGGCAATCTGGACCAGCCCAAGCCCGGTCAGCAGCACCAGCGCGGTGCGTGCCGCCAAGCTTCGCGGCGAGAAAAGAAGCCCGATCACCCGTCCATCAAGCGCGTTCGACTCATGTGCGTTCCACGTCCGCCGCCAGCACGTAGCCGCCGCCGCGCACGGTCTTGATCAGTTGCGACTGGCGCCCGTTATCGTCAAGCTTGCGCCGCAGCCGGCTCACCGCCACGTCGATGGCACGGTCGAACGGACCGGCCTGCCGGCCGCGCAGTAGGTCGAGCAGCATGTCGCGCGTCAGCACCCGGTTGGCGCGCTCGACCAGGGCGACCAGCAGGTCGTATTCGCCGCCGGTCAGCGGCACCTCCACCCCGTCGGGATTGAGCAGCCGGCGACGGGCGAGATCGAGCGTCCAGCCCGAGAAGGACAGCGTCCGCGGACCCGATTCGGCGCGCCGCTCGGTCGGCTCGCCGACCCGGCGCAACACCGCGCGCATGCGCGCCAGCAGTTCGCGCGGATTGAACGGCTTGGGCACATAGTCGTCGGCGCCCAGTTCCAGGCCGATGATGCGGTCGGTCTCCTCGCCCATGGCGGTGAGCATGACGATCGGCACCTCGGAGAACCCGCGCAGCCAGCGCGCGAAGTCCAGGCCGCTTTCGCCGGGCAGCATCAGATCAAGGACGAGCAGGTGGAAATGCCCGAGCGGCCAGACGCGCCGTGCCTCGCGCGCGTCGCGCACCGCGGTCACCCGGAAGCGATGGCGCTCCAGGAACCGTGCCAGCAATTCCCGCGTCTCGCGGTCATCGTCCACTACCAGGATGTGCGGCGTCACGCCGCTGGTCGGAGCTATCTCCATAACCGTAAGTGTATCCCCCGCGGACGACGATTCGTAGAGCCGTACTGCGGTCGTTTACACTTTGCTTCCCGAAAGACGGCGGCCCGGAGACAGTGGACCCCTTCCCTCACCCCCCACCAGCGGCCCGCGCCGGGCTCGACGCCCTGGCGGCAGCCGATCCCGGGCTGGCCCGCATTGAGCCTGAAGCCGGGCCGCTGCCCTGGCGGCGGCGCCCGCGCGGCTTTCCCGGGCTGCTGCAGGCGATCGTCGGTCAGCAGATCAGCAACCAGGCGGCGGCGGCGATCTGGCGCCGGCTGCACGCCACCGCCGGCGCGCTGGAGCCGGGCGGGCTGCTGGCGTTGCCGGACGAACCGCTGCGCCTGGCCGGGTTGTCGCGGCCGAAGATCGGCCACGCCCGGGCGCTGGCGCAGGCCTTTGCCGACGGCGTGCTCAGCGATTCCGGGCTGGCCGGCATGGCCGACGCCGAGGCGGTGGCGGCGATCGCCTCCGTGCGCGGCATGGGCGCGTGGACGGCCGAGATCTACCTGCTGTTCGCGCTGGAGCGTCCCGACGTGTTCCCGGCCGGCGATCTCGCTCTGGCCGGCGCAGCGGCCCACCTCATGGGCCTGCCCGGCCGCCCCGGCCCGGCGGCGCTGCGGCGCCTGGCCGAGCCCTGGCAACCCTGGCGGGCGCTGGCGGCCCGCCTGCTCTGGCACCACTGGCGGCATGTGACCGGCCGGCCCGCGATGGACGATCTGCCGCCGGCGTGAGCCGGCCCGCCCCCTGCTGGCGAACTGCCGATTCTGACCGATGCGTCTGCAACGCCGGGTGAATCGGAACACAGACTCAACGGGCTGGTTGTGTATCCCACCCTCGTCACAAATGTATGCAGCGTCCAACCGCAACGGCGCGGCCTTGTTCTCAGGTGAAAGCGCCTCAGATCAGATCGCGATGTTTTGATGTCGGGGGGAGTGTCACGGCGCGACAGACCGCCGATTATCGGAACGGATGTGAAAGACTGCCGTTTCAGAATCCTGGGCCCGGCTGCCGGTTGGGAGAGCGGATCACATGAATTTCGGAATTGCGCGCTGTACCGGCAAGCAGCGCGCCCGTACCGACCTGCCGGAGAGCAACCTCAAGGTGCAGGTGCAGCCTGCGACCGTCCCGGCCGCGCGGCGGAGCGGGCGGGCGGCGGACCGCCTGCCCTGGCCGCGGGCGGTGCTGATCATCGCGACGGTTTCGCTTGTCGTTTGGGCCGGAATCTGGGTCACCGGCGCCTGGCTTCTGGGATATTGAGGACCGCTAAATATAATCATGCATGTGCTGTTGGCCCACGCGACAGTTGGCCTAGCAACAGTTCAAATATTAGTGGCGTCTGACCGTAACACCATCGCTTTGGTCGCCGGTGAGAACGACTCTTAATATCTCTCACTATCTTGATATGCCAGTGGGTTTCGCTGCCTGAACGGCCGCCGCATATGCTGGCCGAGAGCTGCGCTATTGTCGCAGCATCGTGAGGGAGGGGCGGTATGAGACCTGATCCAATGTCTTTGCAGCTTGTGCGGCCCAACCGCAGTCAGCTTGCCGAGCCCGCTATCTTGAGCGTCCGGCCCAGGCCGTCGGGCAACACTCTGGGCACGCAATATGCGGCAATGCTGGCCCCGCCGCGGGCTCACCAGACCGCGGCAAGGCCGTACCGGTCGACCGACCGTCTGCCCTTGCCACTGGCCGGAGCGATCATGGTCGTCATCTCGCTCGGGCTTTGGGGCGGAGTCCTGGCCGTCGGCGCCTGGCTGCTCGGATACTGAGCCGAACTGCCAGGCGCCGGCGGCCCGGCGATCAGAACACCTGCTCGCCGTGCAGGGCGATGTCCAACCCTTCGCGCTCCTCCTCGCGGGTGACGCGCAGCCCGATCAGACGGTCGGTGACCACCAGCAGCGCCCAACTGGCCAGCCCGCTAAACACGATGGTCACCCCCACCGCGGTCGCCTGCACACTGAGCAGCTTGGTGCCGCCGACATACGCGCCCCCGGTCAGGGCGCCATAGGCGAACCAGCCGGTCGCCAGCGTTCCGACGATGCCGCCCACCCCGTGCACGCCGAACACGTCCAGGCTGTCGTCATAGCCCAGGCGCTGCTTGAGGATGGTCGAGGCCCAGAAGCAGATCGCCCCGGCCAGCAGGCCGATGCCCAGCGCCGGCCCGGGCAGCACGAACCCCGCCGCCGGGGTGATCGCCACCAGCCCGGCGACTGCGCCGGAGATCGCGCCGAGCACGGAGGGTTTGCCGCGCAGCAGCCACTCGGCGACGCTCCAGGAAACGGTGGCGCCGGCGGCGGCCATCTGCGTCGCCATGACCGCCATCGCCGCCCGTCCGCCCGCCGCCAGCGCGCCGCCGGCGTTGAAGCCGAACCAGCCCACCCAGAGCAGCGAGGCGCCGGTCACCGCCAGCGCCAGGTTCCACGGCGCCATGTTCTCCTGCTGGTAGCCGAGCCGCCGGCCCAGCACCAGCGCACACACCAGCCCGGTGACGCCGGCGTTGATCTCCACCACCGTGCCGCCGGCGAAATCGGCGACCCCCATGACGCTCAGCCAGCCGGCCGGCGCCCATACCCAATGCGCCAGCGGCGCGTAGACCAGCAGCGACCAGGCGGACAGGAACACGATCATCGCCGAGAACCGCATCCGGTCGGCGAACGCCCCAGTCACCACCGCCGGCGTGATGATGGCGAAGGCCATCTGGAACAGCACGAAAACGCTCTCGGGAATGGTGGTCTGCAGCGGCGCCGCGGTGGTCGCCCCCAGGATGAACGGCTTGTCCCACCCCTCGGCGATGCCGTTCAGCAGCAACCGCGAGCCATCGCCGATCCAGCCATTGCCGTCGCCGAACGCCAGCGAATACCCCGCCACCATCCACAGAATGGTGCCCATCGCGCAGATGAAGAACGACTGCATCATGGTGGCGAGCACGTTCTTCTTGCGCACCATGCCGGCGTAGAACAGCGCCAGTCCCGGAATGGTCATCAGCATTACCAGGGCGGCGCACAGCAGCACCCAGCAGACATCGCCCGGCTCGATATGCGGCGCCACCTCGGCGGCATGCGCCGGATCGGCGAACAGGAGGGAGACAAGCAGCATCAGGGCAGCCGCGACCGGCGGCCACGCACGGCGGAGAGACGGCATGGAATTGGGTCCTCAGGCAGGGAGACGGTCGCGCCACCGGCCGCAACGGCCGGCCGCGCGGGCCGATAACCGACAATGGTCTGCGAACAGGGACAGCGAAAACCGTGCCATCCTGCGAATGCGCCCATCATCGGCACCTGCCGCTAAATTGGGCACCCAATCCTGATCGTGCGCCCGGCAGTTGCCATGGGAACGATCCATCCGGCCACGCCGGCGGCTGCCCAGCAAACAGGCAGCCGGAACCGGGCGGGACATGAACGGGTCCCGCCATGGCTTTCAGTCGCTCTCGCCGGCGCGCAGGCGCCAGACCGCCCGCACGTCGTGCCGCCCCCCGGCCAGCCCTTCCGGCAGGCCCAGCCCGGGTCCGTCCGGTGACAGGCAGCCGTCGCGCAGCACCGTCATGGTGGGCGGCAGGGCATCGTGCATGTGGTCGTGGTAGGTGTGCACCTCGACCCCGGCCACCGCCCCGCGCGCCGCCCCCAGATGCAGGCAGGCGGCCAGCAGCACGGCGGTGGCGTTGTTCTGCGGCGACACCGGCACGCCATACGCCTCGGCCTGCGCCGCCAGCTTCAGCGACCGGGTGATGCCGCCGCACAGGCCGGGGTTGAACTGCAGCACCCCCACCGCGCCGGCGCGCAGCAGCTCGCTGACGCGCTGGGCCCGCCACTCGCGCTCACCCAGCATCACCCGCAGCCGGCCGGTCCGCCGCAGCATCAGCAGGCCGGCTACATCGGACAGCGGCAGCGGCGCCTGAATGGCGGTCACGCCGAGCTGGGCCAGGCGGCGGATCAGGGCCGGCGCCTCCGTGTGGTTCAGCCGTTCGAGCGCGTCCACCACGATCTCCACGTGCGGACCGACGGCCTCGCGCACCGCGGCCACACGGTCGAGGTCCTCGTCACGCGGCAGCAGGCCGATTTTCATCTTCACCGCCTGGAAGCCGCGCTCCACCAGGGCCTGCATCTCGGCGGCCAGCTCCGCCGGCCCCTTGTCGTCGGCGTAGAGACCGCCGCTGGCATAGACCGGCACGGCGTCGCGCTGCGGGCCGAGCAACTCATGCAGGCTGGCACCGAGACTGCGCGCGCGCAGATCCCACAGCGCGATGTCAATCGCGCTGGTGACCGCGGGCGCGGCCCAGTCCGGACCGTCCTCCCCGGGCAGCGTCCACAGCACTTGCCAGATATGCTCGATCAGCCGCGCGTCGGCGCCGAGCAGCAGCGGGGCGGCGTGCTGCAATTGGCGGTAAAAGGCGTCGATGTCGTGCTGCTCGCACCAGCCCTCGCCCAGGCCGGTCAGCCCGTCACGGGTGGTGATGCGCACCAGCGGCGCCCGCCGCTCGGTCCAGCGCGCGGCGCTGGTATAATGCCGTCCGTCGAGAGCACGACGGTACTCGTAGGCGGCGATCTCAACTATCTCCACGCAACGATCTCCTCGGCGCAACCATGGCGTGCGCCGCCCCTCCCTGGCAAGAGATCATGACGGACACGCTATGACAGCGGCGTGAACGGCGGCCGGCCTCACGGCAACGGGGAGTCACGCAGGGCGATATTGGCACCGGCGGGCAAGGACGCTTATCGCCGGTAAACCTCCTGGAGAAAGCGCCGGTGCAGCCAGAGCCAGCCCTCCGGCCAGGCACGAACCCAGCGTTCCAGGCAGTCATTCATCGCCTGGGTGAGCGCCCGGATGTCGGCATGATGGTCGCCGGTGTCAGGCAGCGGCAGCGGTGGCTCGACGATGATCCGGTAGCGTGCCGGACCAATGCGCACGGCGTGGCCCGGCACCAGCGGGCAGCGGTAGCGCAGCGCAAAGGCAGCGCCCGACGACGCGGTCATGGCGGGGCGGCCGAACAGCCGCGCCTCGATGCCCTCGTTCATCTTCTGATCGACCAGCATGCCCACCCGGCCGCCGCGCGAGAGGTACCGCATGGCGTCGCGCGCGCCCTTGCCGCCCTTGGTGAAGGACGGCGTGTCGGCACCGGCCGCGGCACGGCGCATGCCGGCGATCAGCGCGTCGACGTCGGGATTGCCGGCGGCGCGGTAGAAGCTGGCCATCGGCATGCCGATCGCGCCCATCATGCGCGGCAGCACCTCCCAGCAGCCGATATGGCCCGAGAACAGAATCACCGGCCCGCCGGCATCGCGGCAGGCATGCAGGATCTCGCCGCCCGCCAATTCCCAGCCCGGCCCTTCGGTCGTCTCGGCAAGCGACGCCACATGCGGCAGTTCGGCCACCGTGCGGCCGAGATTGTCCCACACGCCGCGGATGACCCGGCGGCGCGCGGTGGCGTCCAGTTCCGGCAGGGCGTAGCGGAGGTTGATGTCGGCCACGCGCGACACCGGCAGCAGCGGGCCGATGCCGCGCGCCACGGCGCCGCCAAGATCGGAGGCGCGGGCCGGACCGAGCGCGCGCAGCAGAGCCAGCGCGCCCCGCGCCAGCAGCGCCTCGGCACGGTGGGAGATCGGCCGCAGCCAGTGTCGCCTCATGCCGGCAATCCAAGCACCTGGTTGAGAACCATATCGAGGGCGGCCGGGTTGTCCCACACCAGGCGCACGCCGGCCACGCGAATGCGGGCGCGCAGGCCGGGCGACAAACGCACGGCGTCCTTGGGGGTGGTGACCGGCAGCGCCTCCGCCGCCGCGGCGCGCGCCAGCACGCCGTTGATGTCTGCTTCAGTGTAGGGGTGGTGATCGGGAAAGCTCTCTGTCCCGGCCAGCACGGCCCCCGCCGACCGCAGGCCGGCGAAGAATTTGTCCGGAATGCCGATGCCGGCGAAGGCGAATACGCGGAGCCCGGCGAGGTCTACCGTACCTTGTTGCTGCAGCCGGGCGCACAGGACCGGCAGCCCCGGCGGCAGGGCTTCGCGGGCATGGCTGCGGTCCGCGCCGATCAGCACCGCGGCGGCACAGCGCGCGGCCGCGGCTGCCACCGGCTCGCGCAACGGCCCGGCCGGAATCACCCGCCCGTTGCCGAATCCCGTCCCCCCGTCGATGACGAGGATGGAAAAATCCTTGGCGAGGCTGGGGTTCTGCAGCCCGTCATCCATCACCAGCACGCCCGCCCCCGCCGCCACCGCCGCGCGCGCCCCGGCGGCGCGGTCGGCGGCGACCCAGGTCGGCGCGCAAGCCGCCAGCAGCAGCGCCTCGTCGCCGACCAGCGCCGCGGTGTCGCATGACGGATCGACGCGGTGCACGCCGTGCACCCGGCCGCCATGGCCGCGGGTGAGAAAGCCGACGCGCCGTCCGGCCAGCCGGGCGCCGAGTTCCAGCGCGAGCGTTGTCTTGCCAGCACCGCCCGCGGTGGCGTTGCCGCAGCAGATCACCGGCACCGGCGCCCGCCAGCCCGGCCGCGCCACCCGCCGCGCGGTGACGGCCGCATACACGGCCGCGGCCGGCGTCAGCAGGCATGGCAAAAGACCGCCGCGCTGCCAGAACTCAGGCGCGCGCATGCGCCAGCTCCAGCAGCGCGGCGGCGACCTCGCCGGGCAGCGAGGCGGTGCGGGCGGCGGCTTCCATGCCCGCCCGGCCCATGGACCCGGCGCGCGCGGGGTCGCGCAGCAGGCCGTCCACCCAGGCCGCGAGGGCGGCGGCGTCAGCCACCTCCGCCAGCGCCCCGGCCGAGCGCAGCGCCGCCACGGCATCGGCAAAGCTCCCGGTATGCGGACCGACCGCGACCGGCCGGCCGAGGCGGGCCGGTTCCAGCGGATTCTGCCCACCCCGCCCCGCCAGACTCTTGCCGACGAACACCGCACCGGCGAGGCGGATGAACAGGCCCAGCTCGGCCAGGGTGTCGCCCAGCCACAGCCCGGCCGGCGCCGGCGGGTCCTGGCCGAGCGCCCGCCTTGTCAGCGGCCGGCCGGCAAGCTCGGCGGCGATGGCGGCGCCGCGCTCAGGGTGGCGCGGCACGATGATGGTCAGCAGCCCCGGATGGACGGGCGCGAGGCGGTCGTGCACGGCGGCGGCGATGGCCTCCTCGCCGGGATGCGTGCTGGCGGCGAGCCAGACCGGGCGGCCGTGCAGCAGCGCCCGCAGGCGGGCCAGTTCGGCCGGGTCGGCGGGCAGGTCGGCGGCGGCGAATTTCAAATTGCCCGGCGCGGTCACGTTGCTGGCGCCGAGCGCGCGCAGACGCCCGGCATCGCCCTCGGACTGCGCCTGAACGATGTCGAAGGCACCGAACAAACCGCGCGCCAGCCCAGGTGCCAGCCGCCACCGTGCATGGCTGCGGGCGGAAAGCCGGGCATTGACCAGACACATCGGCACCCCCCGCCGGCGGCAGGCGGCGATCAGGTTCGGCCAGACCTCGCTCTCCACGAAGCCGGCCACGTCCGGCCGCCAATGGTCGAGGAACCGCGCCGCCCAGGCCGGCACATCGAGCGGGACAAAACGGTGCTGCACCCGCCCGTCCAGCCCCAGCGCCGGCAGGCGCTGCTCCAGCAACCCGGCCGAGGTGACGGTGCCGGTGGTCATCAGCACCCGTGCGCCCGAGTCGGCCAGCGCCGCCAGCACCGGCAGCACCGACATGGTCTCGCCCACGCTGGCCGCGTGCAGCCAGATCAGCCGGCCGGGCGGGCGCGGCGTGGCGTCCTCGCCCCAGCGTTCGGGCAGGCGGGCGGCGATCTCCCGGCCGCGGCGCAGGCGGCGCGCCAGCATCGCCCGCAACACCGGCGCCCCGAGCGTCGCGGCGGCGGCATAAACCGGCAGGATCAGGCGCACAGGCGGTCGGCCTCGTCGGTGGCCGCGGTGATCGCCGCCTCGATGCGCGGCAGGGTGGCCTCGGCGCCGTCGCGGGGCACGTCGATTGCTTCACCGCACACGATCACCCCGCGGCCGAACGGCAGCGGCAGCACCATGCGGTCCCAGGTGGGCAGCGTCCAACGCCGCGAGGTCTGCGCCGCGCAGGGCAGCACCTTGGTGCCGGAGCGCGCGGCCAGTTGCGCCACCCCAAGGGCGGCGACCCGGCGCGGGCCGCGCGGCCCGTCGGGGGTGATGACCACGTGGCCGCCATCCTCCAGCACGCCGAGCAAGGCGCGCGCACTGGCGGCGCCGCCACGCTCCCGGCCTTTGTGGCGGCTGGAGCCGTGCACCAGTTTCAGATTGAACCGGCGCACCACCTCGCCAATGAAGCGGCCGTCATTGTGGCGGCTGACCAGCACATACCCGCGGGCGCGCCCGCCGCTGCGGGTATGCACCATCGTCCACATCGCCGGCATCAGCGGCAGACGTTCGTGCCAGAACGCCCCGACCACCGGCTGCAGCGCGACCGGCGCGGCCAGGTGCGCCTCGCCATGCAGAGTCCAGCGCGTGGTGCGCAGGGCGAAATCGAGATAGAGGCCAAGCAGCGCGGCAAAGGCCGCCTGCACCCAGGGGCGGCGCAACGTACGTTTCAACATGGGCGGCGCGGGTAGCACGCGCGCTGCGGGGCGGCAAATGGGCGGGAGGCCAGGGCATACGCGCCTGGACCAAGCCCCCGCGCCGCGCGTCGTTCGACATCCGCGGGGAAGCCTGACCGTCCGTCGCGGTTTTGCGGGCGGGTGGCAGCCGGTGCGGTGGGGAATTGATGCGCCCTCCCCCACTTGACCTGCGTCAACGACCGCGCCGGTTTCGGGTGCGCATGTCCGCCCGATGTCAACCGACCAGCGTTTCACACCAACGCGGCGCGGCCTGTTCCGGGGGGTTTCCTCGGCCGGGCCGGCGCTGCCGCGGCCGGCGGTCGGCGAGGCGGGGCCGCGCTGGGGCATGGTGATCGACCTCGCGCGCTGCACCGGCTGCCAGGCCTGCACGGCGGCCTGCGTGGTTGAAAACGGCACCGATCCCGCCGCCCCCCGCAGCAGCGTCGCCGTGTATGAAACGGGGGTGGACGGGCTGCCCCGCATCGCGGTGCTGCCGCGGCTGTGCCAGCACTGCGCCGAGGCGCCGTGCATCGCGGCCTGCCCGGTGGGGGCGAGCCGGCGACGGCGGGATGGCATCGTGGTGGTGGAGGCCGCCGCCTGCACCGGCTGCGGCGATTGCGTGCGGGCATGCCCGTATGAGTCGCGCCGGCTCGATCCGCGCAGTGGCACCGCCGATGCGTGCGATTTCTGCGCGCACCGGGTCGATGCCGGGCTGCTGCCGGCCTGCGTGGAGATGTGTCCGGGCGGGGCGCTGGTGTTCGGCGACCTGAACGACCCGATGAGCGCGGCCAACCGCCGGCTCGCGACCGGGCAGGGACGAACGCTGCGGCCGGAGGCGGACACCTTGCCGCTGGTGTTCTATCTCGGCCTCGGCAGCACAGGCTGACCCGCATGAATTTGACGCTGCTCGACCTCGCCCAACCGGTGGGATGGACGCCCTGGTGGGCAGCGGTTGCCTTCCTGGTCGGTCTGTCGGTGGGCGGGTTTGTGCTGGCGCTGCCCGGGCGGGCGTTCGGCATGCCGCGCTGGCAACGGGTGTCGCGGCTGGGGCTGCTGGTGGCGCTGGCCGCGGGGATCTCGGCGCCGCCCTGCATGCTGGCGGCGCTGGCGCGGCCGGACCGGGTCGGGCTGCTGTATGCGCGGGCGGAGGGATCGTCCTCCTGGCTGGCGACTTGTGCGACGTTGATGCCGGCCTATCTGGCGGCGCTGACGGTGTTCGCCTGGACGACGCTGCGGCGCGATCTGGCGGCGGCCGAGGGGCGCGGCGTGCTGGCGCGGCTGCAACGGGTGGCGTCACTCGGCGGCGGCGGGGCGCCGCGGCTGCGGATGCTGACGATGTTCGCGGCCGGCGGGCTGGGCCTGGCCATGATGCTGGGCGTTGCCGCCGAATTGCGGCCGGCCTGGAACAGCGCGCTGTTGCCCTGGCACCTGGCGGTCACGGCGCTGGCGGGGGCGCTGGGGGCGGTGCTGGTGCTCGACCGGCTGGCGGGCGGGGTGCGCGATGCCGGCACGATGGCGCTGTTCGCGCGCGGCGCCGCCGGGGTGCTGGTGCTCGGGATGATGCTGGGGCGGGAGTCCTGGCACTCCCCCGCCGTGATCGCCGAGGGGCTGGCCGCGCTGCTGGCGCTGGTGTGGCCGGCGCGGCTGGGGTGGCTGGTCGGGCTGTTGGTCATTGCCGCGTGCTGGCTGGTGCGCTGGAACCTGGTCGCCACGGATGCGGACTGGACCGGGCCCGCGCCGCTCGGCACGGCGGGATTGCTGGTCGTTCTGCTGGCGGGGATCGCCGCGCTGGCGCCGGTGCTGGGGCCGCGCCGGGCGGAGGGGACGAAACATGCGTTGCGCCGGCGGGTGCTGCTGGCCGGCGCGGCCGGGGTTGGGCTGGCCGCCATCGGGGTGGCGTTCCGGGACATGGCAAGGCGTTACGCCCGGGGCGCCGAGGCGGCGCCGCGCGCGCTGGCGCCGGAGGCCCGGGTCGATCCGGTGACGGGCGTGGTCACGCCGAATGTCGGGCAATATGTGGCCCATGTGGCCTGCCCCGCCTGTTTTTTCACGTGCGGCGCGCGGCTGCGGGTGGAGCGCGCCTCCGGACGGGTGCTGCGCATCACCGGCAATCCGTTCCATCCGCTCTCGGCCGACCCTGCCCTGCCCGCCTCGGTCACCTTGCGCGATGCGTTCGCGGCGTTGTCGCGGCGGCACGAGAGCGGGTTGGCGCATCGTGCCACGCTGTGCGTCCGCGGTGCCGTGCTGCCGCCGTTGCGCGACGACCCGGGCCGGCTGCGAACACCGCTGAAGCGCGTGGGGGCGCGCGGCGGCGGAAGATGGGCACCGATCGCGGTTGAGACCCTCGTGCGCGAGGTGGTCGAGGGCGGTGATCTGTTCGGCGAGGGACAGGTGGAGGGGTTGCGGGCGCTGCGCGGCGCTGCGCTGGAGACTCCGCTTGGGGTTCTGGTCGGGCGCGAGAACGGCCGGACCGCGTTCGCGCGGTTTTTCATGCACGCTTATGGCGGCGGCGCCATCACGGTGCAGCACATCGCGCCGCCGGTTCCCGATCTGCGCGAGGCCGATTTTGTTTTGGTGTTCGGCAGCACCCTGCCCGACCAGCCGCTCGGCCGGCAGATCGCCGAGCGGCGCGCGGCCGGGCAGATGGTGACCGTGGTGGCCGATGCGGTGCTTGGGCCGGCGGACAATGTGGCGGTCGGCGCGCAGTCGCGCTGGCTGCCGATCCGGCCGGGGACCGAGGGCGTTCTGGCGCGAGCGGTGATGCGGCGGATGCCCGGACGTGACGGAACAGACAATGCCGCAGCGATCTGCGGCGTGGCGGAGGCCGACATTGCAGGGCTGGCCAGCGCGTTCGCCGCGCATGGAAAGCGGGCCGCCTGCGTCGCGACCGGGCCGCTCGATGCCGGGTCCGCGGCTGCGCTGCAGGCGCTGAATGCGCTGGCCGGGCATCCCGGTCCGGCGCTGCCGGCGGAGGCGTTGGCGACCGATCGGCTGAAGGCGCTGCTGCTCTGGGGCTGCGATACGGACCCGGCCGTTTCCGTGCCTCTGGTGGTGGCGATCGGTCCGTTCCTGGATGTGGCTGCGCGCCATGCGGATTACGTTGTGCCCGATACGCTGCCGTTCGAAAGCTGGGGCTGGCATAACGGGCCGGGGGCTGGAGTCACCACCTCCTGGCCGGCGGTGGCGCCGCCCGGCGGGGCGGTGGGAATGGAGCGGTTTCTGTTCGCCTGTGCCCGCGCCATCGACCTGCCCGATTTCAGCGCTGAAACGCTGGACGATCCCGCCGCGTTTTATGTCCGCGTGATCGCCGCCCTGGCGGTCGCAAGCCCGGCGCTGCCCGAGATCAGCGAGGACGATTTTGCTCTCGCGGGGCTGGACCGGATTCGTCCGGTGCTGGAAGCGAGTTTGGGCGAACGGGGGTGGCGCAAGGCGGCGTTCGTGCTGGCGCGGGGTGGCCGTTTCGATCTGGCGGATGACGCCGGGCCGGTGGCCCAACCGATTGAGCCGGTGCTTGCGGCGGCGGGCGCTGTGGCGGCGCCCTCGGCGGCGTGGCCGTTCGTGCTGGCCGTGCGGGCGGGCTTCCGACCCGGCGTGGTGGCGCTGCACGCCGAGGATGCGGCGGCGCTAGGCCTGCGCAACGGCCAGGCCGTGAAGGTCGAAACCCCGGCCGGCTTGCAAACGGGCAGGCTGGAGCTGCGCCTGGGCCTGATGCACGGCGTGGTCGCGGTGAGCAGCGGCGCCCTGCGCGACGCCCTGCCAGCGCGCGTAACCGCCTGAACGGGGTCCAGGGGCTTTGCCCCTGGTGGGTGCAGGGCAAAGCCCTGCCAGGGTCCGGGGCAGCGCCCCGGCACATACCGTTCCGTAATTCCGGTAAAAACCCCGTGCCTTCACAAAATCGGCATAAATATTTCCAAGATACCATCCTCATTTAGGCTCCGCGGACCGCTTGAAATAGCCGCCAAAAACAGGAAAGGGGATGTAAAAATGCGCTCGTTCAAGGTCTTCGCCTTGGTTGCCGCCGTTATTCTGGTTGCGGGTATTCTGGCCCCGACAGGTGCAGTGGGCGCGGAGGGGGGGTGCACGACCGCCCCCGAGAGCCAGTGGCTCTCGATTGACCAGCTTAAGGCCAAAGTGGCGGCGCAGGGCTTCGTTGTCTGGAAGGGCAGGATTGAAAACGGCTGCGCGGAAATCGCTGCCTACCCGAGCGATACGGGTGCGCTCGACAGGCTGCGCGTGGACCCGTCCTCGGGCCAGATCGTTGACGGCAGGTAGCCTGGCCGCTTACGCCGCATCCCGGTTGCCAGAAATGGCGGCCGGGTGAGGCGCGATGAGACGCTTGCGGAAGAAAATCCGGCTGTGCCCGGGCGGAAAATCGTCCAGCACGCCGAACACGCTGTAGCCGATCTTCTGGTAGAACGGGGCCGCCTGGAAGCTGAGCGCGTCCACATGGGCGCCGAGGCATCCCCTTTCCCGCGCTTCGGTTTCCGCCGCTGCCATCAGGGCCGAGCCGACGCCCTGGCCGCGCAAGCCTGCGGGAACAAACAGCATTTGCACATGCAGCCATTGGCAGAGGGTGCAGCCCCACAGGCCGCCCGCCACCGAACCCGTGTCATCGTGGATCGGAATGACCAGCAGCCGCGGCTGCACCGGGCCGATCACGGGGTGGGAGCTGGCGTCGAGGGCCTGGTAGATGGCCTCGAACGTGCCTGGGGCAGGGCAATCGGATGGCGCCAGCACGGCGGCACACGCGGTCAAGGCTTTTTTCACCGCGTGTGCGTGGGACTTTTTGTTCGCAGGGTCAACCGCTCCGTCAGGCAACCGTGCTCAGGCCCCCGGATGTGCCGGAGGTGGCTGTGGTGGATTGGGTGGTGCCCGCCGTCTGGGTTGCGGTGGCAGATTCGCCGCCGTGGTGGTGGTGCGGTTTGGCGGTCTGCTGGGTCGCTCCGCCTTGGGCCGCCTTCTGCAGTTGCTGGGCCAGAGTTGTCGATGCCGAGCCCGATACGGCTGCCACGCTCATGATTCGGTCTCCTTTCGTGAAGGAAGCTGGCTGATACTGCCGCGCCAGGGTGAAGGCGGCCTTAACAGGAGGCGGACAAAGCCAGCCGGTCCTGGTGGTGCCGTTGTGCGCCTGCGGGTGACATGCGAGAATGCAATGGTTGCTTGAGCGGGGGTGGCTTCGGGATGCCGGAAGGGCGGGGTGCAGGCGTACGCGCGGCGTGGCCGCAGCGTGTTTTTGTGGCCGCCGCCATGGCCGCATTCGTGTTGCTGCTGCCCGCCCATGGGCAGGCGCAGGTGCCCGAGACCCCGGTGGTGGAACAGGATATCATCCCGCCGGAAGACGGAATGGTGAATCTGCGCCGCAGCGTGACCAAGGCGCTGTCCTACCAGACGATCGTCGTCACCACGGACCAGTTGCTGTACTGGACGATCGTCTCCGGCGACGTGGCCTCGGAATGGGAGTTCCTGGCCTCCAACGCGATTACGGGCGTCGGCTATTATGTGCTGTTCGACGCGGCCTGGGCCGGCGCCGGTCTTGATGCGGGACCAGGCAACGGCCAGGTCAGCCTCACCAAGGCCATCGCCTACCGGGTGTTCGATACCGCGCGGGTGCTCGGTGTCACGCTCGCGATCGGCACCTCCCTCGAGGCGTCGCTGGAAGTCACCGCGGCAATCGCGGCGACGCGGACGGTCATTTATCTGCTGCACGACTACGCGTGGAGCTGGGCCGACAACAAACCCTGAGCGCCCCCCATCGCAGGCTTACCCGGCCGCGCCGTTTCGCGGTGCTTGCCAACCTCGCCATGCCGCGCCATCCTTGCAGCCTTGCGCGACGACGCAGGGGGAGGCAGCCGGCATGATCCGTCTGACCATCAACGGCCAGATCCACCAGGTGGATGTCGATGCGGACACCCCGCTGCTCTGGGTGCTGCGCGAGTGGATCGGCCTCACCGGGACAAAATACGGCTGCGGCGCCGGCCAGTGCGGCTGCTGCACCGTCCATATCGACGGGGTCGCCATCCGGTCCTGCCTGGTTCCCGTGGGCTCGGTCAGCGCCGCCGCAATTACCACTATCGAGGGGCTCTCACCCGACGCCTCCCACCCCGTGCAAAAGGCCTGGCTGCAGCACGAGGTGCCGCAATGCGGCTATTGCCAGTCCGGCCAGATCATGGCCGCCGCCGCTCTGCTGGCCGCCAAGCCCAGGCCCAATGACGCCGACATCCGCGCGGCGATGACCAATATCTGCCGCTGCGGCACCTACCAGCGCATCCGCGATGCCATCCACAGCGCCGCCGAACTGGGCAAGGCATAGGGGAGACCCACCCATGACCGCTCTGGGATTCGACCGCCGTCGCTTCCTGGGCACCGCCACCGCCATCGCCGGAGCTTATTGTCTCGGCTGGTCCATCCCCGCTCGCGCCGCTGCAGCGGCCGAGGGAGGCCGCGAACTGGGCATCTGGGTCGTCATCGAGCCGGACGACACCGCCGTCATTCGCATCGCCCGCTCCGAAATGGGCCAGGGTACACTCACCGGCCTCGCCCAGCTCGTCGCCGAGGAGCTGGAGGCCGACTGGGCGAAGCTGCGCGCCGAATACATTTCTCCCGACGAGAATCTGGCTCGCCAGCACGCCTGGGGCGATATGTCCACCGGGGGCAGCCGCGGCCTGCGCGGCTCGGTCGATTATGTCCGCCAGGGTGGGGCAGCCGCCCGCAGTATGCTGGTGCAGGCCGCCGCCGCGCGCTGGAGCGTCCCGGCGGCGGAATGCCAGGCGGAGAACAGCCGCGTCCTGCATGGGCGAAGCGGGCGCAGCCTCGGCTATGGCACGCTGGCCGCCGACGCCGCCGCGCTGCCGGTGCCCGAGAGCGTAACGCTGAAATCGCCCGCGCAGTGGAAGCTGATCGGCAAGGCGGTCGCGCGGCTGGACACGCCGCCCAAGCTCGAGGGCTCGCTGGTCTATGCCAGCGACGTACGGTTGCCCGGCATGCTGAACGCCGCCATTGCGCAGTGCCCGGTGTTCGGCGGCAAGCTGGTGTCGTTTGACGCCGCCGCCCTGTCCGCCATGCCGGGCGTGCGCCATGTCGTCGCGGTTGATGACAATTCGGTCGCCGTGGTCGCCGACACATGGTGGCAGGCCAGGACCGCACTGGACCGGTTGCCGATCGTCTGGGACGAGGGCGCCAACGCCACAGTGTCCAGCGCCGATATCGACGCCTGGCTGCGGGAGGGCCTGACGGCCGCGCAGGCGGCGCTCGGCCAGCGTCAGGGCGACGTGGCGGCCGGTCTGGCCGGCGCGGCGACGCGCATCGAGGCGGTGTACAGCACTCCCTTCCTCAGCCACGCCACCATGGAGCCGATGAACGCCACCGCGCTGTTCACCGGCAACGCCCTGGAGGTGTGGGTGGCCTCGCAGAACGGCGACGCCGCGCTTGCCGCCGCGGCCGAGGCGGCGGGGCTCGATCCGTCGCAGGTGAAGGTGCACAAGCATCATCTCGGTGGCGGCTTCGGACGGCGCGGCCAACAGGATTATGTCCGTCAGGCGGTGCTGATCGCCCGGCAGATCCCCGGCCGCCCGGTCAAGTTGCTCTGGAGCCGCGAGGAAGACACGCGGCACGATTTCTACCGCCCCGCCACCCAGTGCCGCCTGCAGGGCGGGCTGGACGCAAACGGCGATCTGGTGGCGCTGCATGCGCGCCTCTCCGGCCCGTCCATCCTCGCCAGCCTCGCCCCTGCGCGCCTGGCCGGCGGCGTGGACAAGGTCGCGTTTCAGGGCTGGCTGGCGGAGGAGTTCGGCTACCGCTCCATTCCCAACCTGCTGATCGACCACGCGGTGCGCAACACCCACGTGCCGGTGGGTTTCTGGCGCGGCGTCAATACCAACCAGAACACCATCTTCATGGAGTGCTTCATCGACGAGCTGGCCGACGCGGCCGGCCGCGACAAGCTGGAGTTCCGCCGCAGCCTGCTGGCGCGTTCGCCCAAACATCTGGCCGTGCTCGAAGCGGTGGCCGAGCGGGCGGGCTGGGGCACGCCGGCGCCGCCCGGCGTGTTCCGCGGCCTTGCCCAGAATTGCTGCTTCGGCAGCTACGTCGCGGCGGTGGCCGAGGTTTCGGTGGCGGACGACGGCAAGCTGACGATCCACCGCATCGTCGCCGGCACCGACCCGGGCCATGCAGTCAACCCCGACCAGATCGCCGCCCAGGTAGAAGGCAGCTTCGTCTATGGGCTGTCGGCGCTGCTGTATTCCGAGAACACGGTGAAGGACGGCCGGATTGTCGAGGGCAATTTCGACACCTACCAGGTCATGCGGCTGGCCGACATGCCGAAGGTGGAGACCGTGCTGGTGCCCTCGGGCGGGTTCTGGGGCGGCGTCGGCGAGCCGACGATCGCGGTGGCGGCGCCGGCGGTGCTGAACGCGATCGCCGCCGCGACCGGAAGACGGGTCCGGCGGTTGCCGTTGAAGGACCAGGATTTGCGGCTTGGATGAGACCGGCCGGGGCCGATGACTGCCGCGCGGCGCCGGGTCTCGAACATGTGACCAAGGAACGAGGGCGGATTTGCGTGAAGTCCGTTTTCGAACCGGGCAGCGGCGAAATTGTTTGTGTATGGTTAACCGCCTGCTTCGGTTGGTCGAGCTGAAAGCCGGCTTTCAGTCCCGGCCGTGGCGCAGGCCATCAACCAGACAACAGCAGAGAGGCGCCAGATGCAGATCGATGTCGTGAGCGTGCAACCAATCATTGCACTCGTGGCCGGAATTCTTATTCTCCTGATCCCACGCCTGCTGAACTTGATTGTTGCCATCTACCTTATTTTCGTCGGTGTCACCGGGCTGTGGCCGCATTTGCTGCACTGAGGGTGCTTCCGTCCTGACCGGCCGTCATTCCGGCGCGGACACGGGGCAGGACGATATGTCCTTGCCCCGATTGCCTGCCGGCTGATGGACGCCCCGTTCAGGCGACCATCCCGGCAGGAAGCCGATCCGGCGTCAACTCGTTGTCATCATGAAGGTTTACCATGTCCACGATCCTGCTCATCATCCTGCTGATCGTGCTGTTCGGCGGCGGCGGCGGCTATTACGGGTACAATCGCTATGGAACGCGCGGACTCGGGGGCGTCCTTGGTCTCCTGCTCACGATCCTGATCGTTCTTTGGCTGGTCGGTGCGCTCGAAAGCGTCGCCTTCCACCGCTACTGACTCTGACAGCCTCCACGGTTTGATCGTGCCAATGTCGCCGGCGAGGGGGCGGGCACGAACATCATCACGGGTTCGCTTTGCCGCAGGTTGATACCGGGCTTGCGGTAAGTGTCCGGTCTGTTGACGCCGCTGTCCGGCAACCGGACGGCAAAACCGCCCGGCAGGGGCGGGAATGGCCCGAATTCCGTCGCCGCCGGCATGGCACGCCGTTTGCGGTTCCAGGCCCACGGTCTGGCGCATGATCGGGCCAAGGCCGCTGCTTGCCACTCCCGGGTGTCGGGGGCAAAGCGTGCTTGGTATCACAGCGTCCGCCCCCATGTTCGGGCGAACCCGGACGGCAACAGGCGGAGTTTGACGGCATGGATAATCGCGTCGACCGGACGGCACCGGCGGTCGAACCGGCGCCGCTGTCGCGTGATGTCCCCGCCACCCGCCACTCGCGCTGGCGCGGCCGGCTGATCCTGGCCGTGCTGATCGCCGCCGGCCTGGGGGCCGGCTGGTACTGGTGGACCCGGCCGGCGGCACCGACGGCCGGGCGCAGCGGCGCCGGGCGGAGTTCGCAACTGCCGCCGCAGCCGGTCGGCGCCGCGACCATCGACAAGGGCGATATCCGCATCGTGCTGAACGAGCTGGGCACGGTGACCTCGCTCGACACGGTCACGGTGCAAACCCAGATCAACGGCCAGCTGACCGAGGTCGCGTTCCAGGAAGGCCAGCTGGTCAAGAAGGGCGACTTCCTGGCGCAGATCGATCCGCGGCCGTATCAGGTGGCGCTGGAACAGGCGCAGGGCCAGCTTGCGCATGACCAGGGGCTGCTGCAGCAGGCGCAGACCGACCTGAAACGCTACCAGACGCTGGGGCGGCAGGATTCGATCGCCCAGCAACAGGTGGACGACCAGCGCTTCCTGGTGGCGCAATACACGGGCTCAGTGCAGACCGACCAGGGCGCGGTGGACAGCGCCAAACTCAACCTGGTCTATTGCCACATCGTTTCGCCGATCGACGGGCAGATCGGGCTGCGCCAGGTCGATCCCGGCAATTATGTGCAGACCAGCACCGCCAGCGGCCTAGTGGTGATCACCCAGATGCAGCCGATCTCGGTGGTGTTCGCGGTGCCGGAAGATAACCTGCCCGACATCGTGCAGCGGGTGCGCGCCGGCGCCACGCTGAGCGTGGAGGCCTATGACCGGGCCAATGTGCGGCGGCTCGCCACCGGGCAACTGGCGACGCTGGACAACCAGATCGACACCACCACCGGCACGATCAAGCTGCGGGCCCTATTCGCCAATCCGGATGGGCTGCTGTACCCGAACCAGTTCGTCAACGCCCGGCTGCTGGTGGATACGCTGCACGACACCGTCCGGGTGCCGGTGCCGGCGGTGCAGCGCGGCGAGCCGGGCACCTATGTGTATGTGATCACCTCGGACAACACCGTGTCGGTGCGTCCGGTGAAGCTCGGGCCGACCGATGGCGGCTATATGGCGGTGCTGTCGGGGCTGCAGCCCGGCGAGCGGGTGGTGACCGATGGCACCGACCGGCTGCGCGACGGCGCCGCCGTGACTGCGCCGGCTCCGGGAGAGGCACCGGTCCTGCGACGCGGTCAGTCAGGTCAGTCAGGTCAGTCAGGTCAGCCTGGGCAGTCAGGTCAGCCTGGGCAGGCGCCCGCCGAACCGGGGCAACGCCCGGATGGCCAGCACGGCCAGCGCCATCAACAGCCGGCACCATGATCCGCGTCCGCCGGCCTGACCGCGGACGCGCCGCATGAACCCGTCACGTCCCTTTATCCTGCGGCCGGTCGCAACCACGCTGCTGATGGCCGCGATCCTGCTGGTCGGCATTGTCGCCTACCGCTTCCTGCCGATCTCCGCCCTGCCGCAGGTCGATTACCCGACCATCCAGGTGCAGACCTTCTATCCGGGCGCCAGTCCGGAAGTGATGACCTCATCGGTCACCTCGCCGCTGGAGGTGCAGTTCGGCCAGATGCCGAGCCTGAACCAGATGTTCTCGACCAGTTCGGCCGGGGCATCGGTCATCACCTTGCAGTTCGGGCTGGATATCAGCCTCGATATCGCCGAGCAGGAGGTGCAGGCGGCAATCAACGCGGCGGGCAACCTGCTGCCGTCGGACCTGCCGGCGCCACCGATCTATGCCAAGGTCAATC
This sequence comes from uncultured Acetobacteraceae bacterium, assembly GCA_903918195.1. GTDB lineage: Bacteria > Pseudomonadota > Alphaproteobacteria > Acetobacterales > Acetobacteraceae > Rhodovastum. The sequence goes on from CAIXDS010000199.1 coordinate 70,697, forward strand.
CGGCCGACGCGCCGGTGCTGACGCTGGCCCTGACCTCCAAAACGCTGCCGCTGACCCAGGTCGAGGATCTGGGGAACACCCGGCTGGCGCAGAAAATCTCCCAGCTTCCCGGTGTGGGACTGGTCAGCATCAGCGGCGGGCAGCGGCCGGCGGTGCGGGTGCAGGTCAACCCGCGCGCGCTCGCCGCCTACGGGCTGAACATCGACGATCTGCGCACCACGCTCGGCAATGCCAACGTCAATACGCCGAAGGGCAATTTCGACGGCCCGGCGCAGGCGTCCACCATCAATGCCAATGACCAGATCACCGACCCGAAGGATTATCTCAGCCTGGTGATCGCCTACCGCAACGGCGCGCCGGTGAAGCTGAAGGACGTGGCGAGCGTGGTCAGCGGCGCCGAGAACACCAAGCTCGGCGCCTGGGCCAATACCACGCCGGCGGTGATCCTGAACGTGCAGCGCCAGCCCGGCGCCAACGTCATCGCGGTCACCGACACCATCAAGCAGCTGTTGCCGCAACTGCAAGCCACCCTGCCGGACGCGGTGGATGTCGCGGTGCTGACCGACCGCACCGCCACCATCCGCGCCTCGGTGGCCGATGTCGAGTTCGAGCTGGGGCTGGCGGTGGCGTTGGTCGTGCTGGTGATCTTCCTGTTCCTGCGCAACCTGCCGGCGACGATCATTCCCAGCCTGTCGGTGCCGCTGTCGCTGGTCGGCACGCTCGCGGCGATGTACCTGCTGGGGTTCAGCCTGGATAACCTGTCGCTGATGGCGCTGACCATCTCCACCGGCTTCGTGGTCGATGACGCCATCGTCATGATCGAGAACATCGCCCGCTATGTCGAGGCCGGCGAGGCGCCGCTGGACGCGGCGCTGAAAGGCAGCGCGCAGATCGGCTTCACCATCATTTCGCTTACCGTTTCGCTGATCGCGGTGCTGATTCCGCTGCTGTTCATGGGCGACGTGGTCGGAAGGCTGTTCCATGAGTTCGCTATCACCCTGTCGGTGACCATCGTCATTTCCGCCGTGGTGTCGCTGACCCTGGTGCCGATGCTGTGCGCCCGCCTGCTGCACCACCGCCAGGACGCCGAACGCAGCCGCTTCGATCTGGCGGCGGAACGCGGCTTCAACTGGGTGATCGGCCGCTACGACCGGGCATTGAATGTGGTGCTGGACCACCAGGGCGTGACCCTGGCCATCGCGCTCGCCACCATGGCGGTGACGGTGTGGCTGTATGTGATCGTGCCGAAGGGGTTCTTTCCGGTGCAGGATGCCGGGTTGATCCAGGGCATCTCGGTCGCCGGCCAGACCACGTCGTACGGCGCCATGGCGCAGCATCAGCAGGCGCTGGCCGCGGCGATCCTGCAGGACCCCGACGTGGTCAGCGTGAGTTCGTTCATCGGCGTGGACGGCAGCAACACCACCCTGAACAGCGGCCGCTTCCTGATCAACCTGAAGGCGAAGAACGAACGCCGCCTGAATGCGACCGAAATCGGCCGCCGCCTGCAGCAGGAAACCGCTTCGGTCCCCGGCGTGTCGCTGTATCTGCAGCCGGTGCAGGATTTGACGATCGACGCCGCGATCAGCCGCACCCAGTACCAGTTCGTGCTGGAAAACCCGAACCTGTCGGCGTTCAACACCTGGGTGCCGAAACTGCTGGAACGGCTGCAGCAATCGCCCGACCTGGCGAATGTCGCCAGCGACCTGCAGCAGCAAGGGCTGACGGTGAACGTCGTAATCGACCGCGAAACCGCGGCGCGCTTCGGCATTACCCCGGCGACGGTGGACAACGCGCTGTACGATCTGTTCGGTCAGCGTATCATCTCAACCATCTACACCCAGTCCAACCAGTACCGCGTGATTATGGAGGCCGATCCGGCGCTGCAGACCTCGCTGGAGGCACTGTCGGCGATCCGTCTGCCGAGTGCCGCCTCCACCACCGGACAGGTGCCGCTATCGGCCATCGTCCGGCTGGAGGAGAAGCCCGGACCATTGCAGATCAGCCATCTCGGCCAGTTCCCGGCAACGACGATCTCGTTCGATACGGATGCGGGATCGTCGCTGGGGGCTGCCGTCACCGCCATCCGCGCGGCGGCGCAGGAGATCGGCCTGCCGGAAAGTTTTGTCGTCGCCTTCCAGGGGGCGGCGCAGGCGTTGCAGGCGTCGCTGTCGAACGAGCTGTTCCTGGTGCTGGCGGCAATCGTCACCGTCTACATCGTGCTGGGGGTGCTGTACGAAAGCTTCATCCATCCGGTGACCATCCTGTCCACCCTCCCCTCGGCCGGCGCCGGCGCGCTGGTGGCGCTGCTGATCGCCGGTGACGACATCGACGTGATTTCGATCATCGGCATCATCCTGCTGATCGGCATCGTCAAGAAGAACGCGATCATGATGATCGACTTCGCGCTGGACGCCGAGCGCACGGAAGGCAAGGCGCCGCGGGCGGCGATCCATCAGGCCTGCCTGCTGCGCTTCCGCCCGATCCTGATGACCACGATGGCCGCCCTGCTGGCCGCGCTGCCGCTGATGCTGGGCAACGGCACCGGTTCGGAACTGCGCCGGCCGCTAGGGGTGGCGATCGTCGGCGGCCTGATCGTCAGCCAGGTGCTGACGTTGTTCACCACGCCGGTGATCTATCTGATGTTCGACCGGCTGGCGGCGCGGCTGTCCGGTAAAGGTCTCGTCACCGATAAGGCGCCGACGTGAACATCTCGGCCCCGTTCATCGGCCGGCCGGTCGCCACCACGCTGTTGACCATCGGCATTGCGCTCGCCGGCATCTTCGCCTTTTTCAAGCTGCCGGTCTCGCCGCTGCCGCAGGTCGATTTTCCGACCATTTCGGTGCAGGCGCAGTTGCCCGGCGCCAGCCCTGATACGGTGGCGACCAGTGTCGCCGGCCCGCTGGAGCGCCATCTCGGGCAGATCGCCGACGTGACCGAGATGACCTCGACCAGCTCGGTCGGGCAGGCGCGCGTGGTTCTGCAGTTCGGGCTGGATCGCGACATCAACGGGGCGGCGCGCGACGTGCAGGCGGCGATCAACGCCGCCCGCGCCGACCTGCCGACCAGCCTGCGCAGCAACCCGACCTACCGCAAGGTGAACCCGGCCGATGCGCCGATCCTGATCCTGGCGCTGACATCGAAAACGCTGACCCGCGGCCAGATGTACGACGCCGCCACCAACGTGTTCTCGCAACGCCTGTCGCAGATCAGCGGCATCGGCCAGGTTATCATCGGCGGTTCGGCCTTGCCGGCGGTGCGGGTGGAGCTGAACCCGACCGCCTTGTTCAAATACGGCATCGGGCTGGAGGACGTGCGTGCCGCCCTGGCCTCGGCCAATGCCAACAGCCCGAAGGGCGCGATCGAATCCGACGCGCTGCACTACCAGCTTTACACCAACGACCAGGCCTCGCACGCGGCCGATTACCGGCCGCTGGTGGTGGCTTGGCGCAACGGCGCCGCGGTGCGGCTGTCGGACGTGGCGGATGTGCAGGACTCGGTTGAAAACCTGCGCAATGCCGGGCTGGCCAACGGCAAGCCCGCGGTGCTGGTGATCCTGTTCCGCCAGCCCGGTGCCAACATCATCGAGACCGTCGACAGCGTGAAGGCGGCGATCCCGCAGCTCATGGCGGCGATGCCGCGCGACATGGACCTGCTGATCGCCAATGACCGCACCACGACGATCCGGGCCAGCCTGCGCGACACCGGGAAGACGCTGCTGATCGCGGTGGTGCTGGTCACGCTGGTGGTGTTCCTGTTCCTGCGCAGCGGCCGGGCGACCTTGATCCCGGCGATCGCCGTGCCGGTGTCCATCATCGGCACTTTCGGCACGATGTATCTGCTGGGCTACAGCCTGGACAATCTGTCGCTGATGGCGCTGACGGTGGCCACCGGCTTCGTGGTGGACGATGCGATCGTGGTGCTGGAGAACATCTCGCGCCATATCGAGGCGGGCATGCCCCGCATGCAGGCGGCGCTGCGCGGGGCGCGCGAAGTGGGCTTTACGGTGATGTCGATCAGTTTTTCGCTCATCGCCGTGTTCCTGCCGATCCTGCTGATGGGCGGCATTGTCGGGCGGCTGTTCCGCGAGTTCGCCGTCACGCTGTCGCTGGCCATTCTGGTGTCGCTGGCGATCTCGCTCACCACCACGCCGATGATGTGTGCGCTGTTGCTGCGGCCGAAGGCGGCGAACGCCGGCCCCGCACGACGCACCCTGTTCGACCGGGCGCTGTCGTTCTACGAGCGCAGCCTCGCCTTGGCGCTGCGCCACGGTGCACTGGTGATGCTGGTGCTGCTGGCGACGGTAGCGCTGAACATCGTGCTGTATATCAATGTGCCGAAGGGCTTCTTCCCGCAGCAGGATACCGGCCGGATGATGGGCGGGCTGCAGGCGGATCAGAGCGTCTCGTTTCAGGCGATGCAGCAGAAGCTGACGCAATTGACCGATATCGTGCAGCACGATCCGGCGGTGCAGAGCGTGGTCGGCTTTACCGGCCAGGGCAGCGGCGGCGGCGGCGGACAGACCAATACCGGCCAGGTTTTCGTCGCCCTGAAGCCGCTGGCGCAGCGCGACGGGATCGACACGGTGATGACCAGGCTGCGTCGTGAATTGTCGGTGGTGCCGGGGGCGCGGCTGTTCATGACGCCGATCCAGGATATCCGCATCGGCGGAATGCAGACCAACGCGGCGTACCAATTCACCTTGCAGGCCGACAACACCGCCCTGCTGTACGAGTGGACGCCGAAGCTGCAGGCGGCACTCGAACGCAACAAGGTGCTGCGCGATGTCAATTCCAACCAGCAGCAGACGGGGCTGGAAACCGATCTGTTGATCGACCGCGCCACCGCGAGCCGGCTGGGCATCAACGCCAGCCAGATCGACAATACGTTGTACGACGCGTTCGGCCAGCGGCAGGTGTCCACCATCTACAGCGCGCAGAACCAGTACCATGTGATCATGGAAGTGGAACCGCGCTACTGGCAGGCGCCGGAGACGTTGAAGGACATTTTCGTCAGCACCTCCGGCGGGCCGGCCAGCGGCACGCAGACCAGCAACGCGGTGATCGGCACGGTCGCGGCTGGCAAGGCTGCCAGCACTGCGGCCACCGCGGCCAGCATCGCCGGCAGTTCGGCGCGCAATGCGGCGACCAACGCGCTTGCCAACACGGGCAAGGGCAGCGCCTCCTCCGGCGCGGCCGTCAGCACCAGCAAGGAAACGATGGTGCCGCTGGCCGCCTTCACCCAATACGGCCCGGGCAACACGCCGTTGGCGGTCAACCATCAGGGGCTGTTTGTCGCTTCCACGATTTCGTTCAACCTCGCCCCCGGAAAATCGCTCAGCGATGCCACCGCGGCGGTAGCGGAGGCGGTCCGCCAGATCCACATGCCGCCGGGCATCCGCGGCAACTTCCAAGGCACCGCACAGACGTTCCAGCAATCGCTGAACAGCGAGCCGCTGCTGATCGCCGCCGCCCTGGTCGCCGTGTATATCGTGCTGGGGATTCTGTACGAAAGCTACATCCACCCGATCACCATCCTGTCCACCCTGCCCTCGGCGGGGGTGGGCGCGGTGCTGGCTCTGCTCATGTTCAACACCGAGTTCAGCATTATCGCCCTGATCGGGGTGATTCTGCTGATCGGTATCGTCAAGAAGAACGCCATCATGATGATCGACTTCGCGCTCGATGCGGAGCGTGTGCACGACATGAGTCCGCGCGATGCGATTTTTCAGGCCTGCCGGCTGCGGTTCCGGCCGATCATGATGACCACGTGTGCTGCCATGCTGGGGGCGTTGCCGCTGGCGTTGAGCTTCGGCGATGGCGGCGAGTTGCGCCGGCCGTTGGGCATCGCGATTGTCGGCGGGCTGCTGGTGAGTCAGGTGCTGACGCTCTACACCACGCCGGTGCTGTATCTGTATCTCGACCGTTTCCGCCTGGCGGCTCACCGCCGTTGGCAGCGTGCCTTCCCGCGCTTCTCCCCCAAGCCGGGAGCAGCCTAATGAAATGGGTTCCAAGGGCCTGTGGCCCTTGGTGGGGTGCAGGGGCAAAGCCCCTGCTGGGGTCCGGGGCTACGCCCCGGCTGCTCCCTGCCACGTTGGTGCTGTTCGTTATGGGGTGTACCGTCGGCCCCGACTACCAGCGCCCGGATGCCCCGGCGTCCCCTCCTTTCAAGGAACTGCAAGGCTGGAAGCCAAGCCAGCCGCAGGACGAAGCGGACAAGGGCGCGTGGTGGGCGGTCTACCACGACCCGGAGCTGGACCGGCTGGAACGGATGGTGGAGATCTCCAACCAGACCGTGAAGGAATACGAAGCGCAGTACCGCAATGCGGTCGCGCTGGTGGCGGAGGCGCGGGCCAGCCTGTTTCCCACGGTCGGGCTGACGGCCGGCGTCACCCGCGCCGGTGGCGGCGGCAGTGTGCGCGGCTCCTCGGGCCTCACGTCAATTCAGTCTGCCGGTAGCAGCAGGGCCGGCACCGAGTACAGCGTCAACGGCACCGTGTCGTGGGACCTCGATGTGTGGGGCAAGGTCCGGCGCCAGGTGGAAAGCAATCTTGCCGGGGCGCAGGTCAGTGCCGCCGATCTGGCGAATGCGAAACTGTCGGCGCAGGCGACGCTGGCGACCGATTATTTCGACCTGCGCGCCGAGGACGCGCTGGCGCACTTGCTGCGGGAGACGACCGAGGCCTACCGGCGTTCCCTGCAGATCACCGAAAACCAATACAATGCCGGCGTCGCCTCGAGCGCGGATGTGGTGACGGCCAGGGCGCAATTGCAATCGACCGAGGCGCAGCTGGTCGGGGTCGGCGTGCAGCGCCAGCAATTCGAGCATGCCATCGCCATGCTGACCGGGCACGCGCCGGCGGAGCTGACGATCGCGCCGGCCGCCCTGGCCAGCGACGTGCCGGTGGTGCCGCCCGGCCTGCCGTCATCGCTGCTGGAGCGCCGCCCCGATATTGCGGCCGCCGAACGGCAAATGCAGGCAGAGAACGCGCTGATCGGCGTGCAGGTGGCGGCGTTCTATCCCGACATTTCGCTGTCGGCGGCAGGTGGCTTCGTGGGCAATCCGCTGTCGCAGCTGTTCACGGTCGGCAACCGGGTGTGGTCGCTCGGCGCGTCGGCCAGCGAGACGCTGTTTTCCGCCGGTGCACGCAGTGCCGCGGTGGCGGCGGCACGGGCGAGCTATGACCAGTCCGTGGCCACCTACCGGCAGACCGTGCTGACCGGGTTCCAGCAGGTGGAAGACGCGTTGTCTGATTTGCGCATCCTGGAGCAGCAGGCGGCGGCGCAGGCGATCGCGGTCGATTCGGCGCGGCGGGCGGTGGAGGTGACGTTGAACGCCTACCGCGCCGGCACCGTGGCCTATACCAGCGTTATTACCCAGCAGACCCTGTTGCTGTCCGACCAGCAGGCCGCGCTGGCGGTGCAGCAGAGCCGGCTGGTAGCCAGTGTGGCGCTGATCGAGGCGCTGGGCGGCGGCTGGTCCACGGCGGCGCTGCCCGACCGGGACGCGGTGGTCAAAGGGCAACCGTGGCTGCCGTGACGAGAGATTGTCGTGCGTGGCAACAACCGGCGGGGGAACCGCGAACCCGTTCGATCAGAGGCGACGAGGGAACAAGGGGACCGGGTCCGCTGGCCTCGCCTGATCCGCGCCACGCGCGCGCCGGGTCGCCGGCACGTTGGTGAATGGCAGGCCGGCAAGGTCGGCGCTGGACGGACCCCGACAGGCCGCCACCACCGCCACCGGGAAGGCTTGGGCGAAGGCGGCTCGCGCCGCCTCCCCGCCCTTCACCGCGAGCAACCGCAGGCTGGGGAGGTCGATCCCGGCAGCTTGCAACAGGGCGGGGTCGGCGGGGGTCGGCCGATCGCCCACCAGGATGGCGACCGGCCCGGCCTGCAGCACCGCCATGTCCGGCAGCAGCCGGGCAACCCGCACTCGGGCCAGCACCGGCGGCCCATAAACCGACGTGAGGCAGGCACCGAGCGGATGATCGAACGCCGCCCCTGCGCCGGCGGCATGGGCGGCGGCGACCGCGCGCGGGTCGGCCAGCACGCCGAAGGCGGCAGGCGCGGACCCGGTCTCCAGCACCGCGCGCAGCAGGTCCGTGGTGTCGCCGAGGCTGCCCGCCTCGGGGTCATCCGCCGGATCGAGCACCAGGGTGTGGCCCTGCGCCATGGCCCGGGCCACCGTCTCGGCCGCGGAACAGAGCGACGGAGCCGCGCCCGGCTCGCGGCCATGTTCCAGGCCCATGGCCAACCGGAACGCGGCTTCGCGGGCAGCGCCCGCATCGCGGTCGGCCCAGACCATGGCGGCGGGACCGGCCCAGGCGGTATCGGACCAGGCGAAGCCGGAAAACACGCTGGCATCGAGCAACGGCGCCCGCGCACAGGCACAGGCCGGCACCTCACCTTGGCGCCACAGCGACTCCATCGCCCGTTGCAACTGACCCGGCGGCATCACGGCGGGAACCCGGGCCACCGCACCGATCGGGCGAATCCGCCCGGCGAGGATGCCCTCCAGCATGGTCAGCGCGCGGCCGCAGGCGTCGGCGCCGCCGCCAGGCCCGCGGGCGCCGCTGGCGCCGTCGAGCAGAAGCGGCATTTCGTCGGAAATGTTGGCGTGGCTGTCGAAGCTGGCCACGATGGGGATGCGTTTTGCGACAAGGCGGAGGCGCCGCAGCACGGTCGCATCGGCACCGGGATCGCCCTCAGCCTGGCAGGCGCCATGCAGCGACACGTAAAGCGCGTCGAAGCAGCCCCGCCGCAAGGCCTCCTCGACATCCGAGAGCCAGGCGCCGAGGACCTCGGCGGCCAATGGCCCGCCGGGCGGGGCGGCGGCGCAGCGCAACATCGCCACGTCCCAGTCGGGACGGACGGACAGGAAGTCCGCGAGGCCATGGACGTCCGACCGCGGCACACGGGGATGGGCGAGCGCCGTCCGCCCTTCGGTCCACTCATGGCGCTGGAGGTCGGCGAGCCGAGTGCGGCGCGGATTGAAGCTGTTCGAGCAATACCAGAGGCGGGCGACCGCGAGACGAACCATGGACGATTCCGATGAGCACGCAGCCGGGAGCCGGGGCGGTTCCGCCCGCAATTATGTGCTCCCACTGGCGCGGCACAGCAATCGAAAATGCGCGGGATTTGTCCAGAAATCGCACATTTGCTAACAAATTGCTAAGGAATGTGATGTAGCAAAAAATTCACCCGGACGTGCGGCAGGATCTGTGCGCGCTCCTTACCCCTGTGCAAGCAGCGTCAGGGGGACACCGCCGACACGGCCCGCCGGCGGGCAGCACATGGAATGGAAGCCCTGTTCAAGGCGACCGCCAGCATGCATGAAGGCGCCTCGCGATTCCTTCTGACGGAGCAGACCGTGCTGCAGAGCCTGGCGATTGCGACGTGTGCCCTTGTGCCGGAGCACCGGTAGATGGCGCTGTACGGGCCGGTCCCAGCCAGTTCCGCCGGTGCGCCGCCGGGCATCGGTCGGCAGGGGATGTAGCCATGAGGGCATTGCGGGTGATCACCGGGCACCGCCGGCTGACGGGCGGGGCGCTGTGCGGTTTCGTTGCATATTTTTGCCTGCCCGCCACGATGCTGCCACTGACCCGGGAGATTCTTGCCTGGGACATTGGCTGCACCGCCTTCCTGGTGCTGGTGGCAATGATGTTCGGAAGCGAGCGGCTGAGTTATATGGCCGCCGACGCCGCGGCACAGGAGGAGGGCGAATGGACCGTCTTCTATCTAGCGGTGGGCGCCGCCGCGGCCAGTGTCGCGGCCCTGCTCAGCGACTATGCGGCATCAGCCAATCTGCCGGCTTCGTTGCGCGCACTGCACATCGCGCTGGTGGGCGCGACGTTGCTGCTGTCGTGGCTGATGATGCACACGCTCTTCGCGCTGCGCTACGCGCACGCTTACTACGCGCACTACGCTGGCGACCCGAGCGGGCGAAACGTGCATGGCGGCCTGGAATTCCCAGGCGGAGAGCCCCCGGATTATTGGGATTTCTTTTACTTCTCGCTGGTACTCGGCATGGCGTGCCAAGTGTCCGACGTGCAGGTGTCGTCGCGCAAAATGCGCCGGCTGGCGACAGCGCACGGGTTTATCAGCTTCGTGTTCAACGCGGTCATCCTGGCCTTGTCGGTGAATTTCGGCGCCAGCCTGCTCTGACCGTAACGCGGCCGGCCCTATGTTGGCGCGCGCCGAACAGTGTCGTAACAGGTCCGCTGGAAACGACACCAAGACGCTGGCTTGCCTGGCAGCATGCGAATGCGCCTGCGGCCACCACACCGGAGACCGAGTGACCTGACCCCTGCCATGTTCACCAGGCCCATGTTCACCCGGACCGCGTTCACCAGGACCGGGCGGGCGCCCCTGCTCCCCCCCCGATTCGGCCTCGACGCCGCCAGTGTGGTCGCCATGGCGGTGCTGCTGGCGGCCCTCGTGCTGGTGCTCGTCACCGCCATCTCGTCCCCGCTCAAGGATGACGTCGCCTGGCTGCTCTATGTCGCCCGCAAATGGCTCGGCGGGCAGCGGCTGTATGAGGACATTGTCGAGGTCAACCCACCGCTGATCGTGTGGATCTACGCCGTGCCGGCCATGCTGTCGGACTGGCTCGGGGTGTCGCCCAAAACCGTCTCGGCGCCGATGTTCGCCGCTTTCCTGCTTGGCTGCGCCTGGTGGACGGCACATCTGCTGCACGGTCGGGCGGCGCTGTTCAACCGCATCCTGCCGGCGTTCGGCACCATCGGCACTGTGCTGTTGCTGCTGCCCGGCATCGAGTTCGGCCAACGCGAACACCTGCTGGTAGCGGCCGGCCTGCCGTATCTGGCGCTGTTCGCGCGCGAGATGCAAGGCGAGCCCGAACCCAGGCTGACCGGCGCGCTGGTCGGCATGCTGGCCGCCCTCGGCTGTGCGCTGAAGCCCGGCTACGCGGCGGCGTACCTGGTGCTGGAACTGGTCGGGTGGGCGGGCGGTGGACGGCTGTTCCGCGCCGCCTCGCTGTCCGCCGCCGCCACGCTGGGGCTGTACGGCCTGGGCGTGCTGATCTTCTGCCCCGCCTTCCTGGAGAACGCGGTGCCGCTGGCGCTGGCGCTATACGGCGGCACCGACACGCCGTGCTGGCAGATCCTGCTGCAGAGCCGGGTCCTGCTGGACGGGGTGGCGGTGGTGGTGCTGCTGGCGGCGCTGTCGCGGCGCACGCTGGCGGGCGACCAACCGATTCTGCGCGCCCTGCTGATCGGACTTGCGGCATTCGCCCTGGCGGCAACCATTTCGTTTATCATGCAGGGCAAGAATTGGTTTTACCACCAGTTGCCCGCCTCGACCGCTGCCGTGCTGGCGCTGCTGCTGTGGGCGGCAGCGGTGCTGCATGCGCGGCCCCGGCTGAACCTGCGACTGGCCGCATCGGCCGCGCTGGTGGCAATCACCCTGGCCGAGTTCGCCTGGTCGGACTACGACCGGGTGCAGACCTGGGTGGAGGCGGCGGTCGAGCCCGACCTGTCCACCGAGGTGAAGCTGGAGCGGTTGGTGAAGCGCGAGCGCGCGAAAACCTACATCGCCTTCTCCGAGTGGATCGCGTTGGGCTTTCCGGTGGTGAACGACACCGGCGTCACCTGGGCCAGCCGCTTCGACTCCATGTGGGCCCTGAAGGGCGAGCTGTGGCGGGCGCAACAGGACGGGGCTGCGCCGGCGGCATGGCCGATCCGCCGCTGGATCACCCGCGACTTCGTCGCCAATTGCCCGGACCTCGCCGTGGTCGACCTGCGGGAGGGTATCAACTACGTGGCGGTGCTGAGCGCCTCCGACCCCGCCTTCGCCGAGGCCTGGTCCCGCTATCACCAGATCGCCGCGTTCGACGGGTTACGGGTGCTGAAGCGCGACGCCGCCGGTTGCACCGCGCCGCCGCCACGGCATGTGAAGCCGCGCATGACAGCGATGGTGATGGAGCCGCCCTGAGCGTGACGCGGGATGGCGTCAGAACCAGCGCCGGGTGCTGGCGCGGTAACGCCGGTACTCGTCGCCGAAGCGGCGCTCCAGATAGGCTTCCTCCCGCGCAATGACGAAGCGGCGCAGCACGATCACGGCAGGGAGCAGCAGCGCCCCGCACCACAGCGCGTTGACCAGCAGGGACAGGCCGAGCGACAGGAGAAAAAGCGCGACATAGATCGGGTTGCGGCTGCGGGCGAACGGGCCGGTGCGAACCAGGGCGCTACTGGGGGTGTAGGGATCGACGGCCGTGCGGGCACGGCGCATCTCGCGTATGGCGCCGGCGGCGATCGCCAGCGCCACGATAACCAACACACCGCCGGCCCAGGGAGCGATGGCGGCCGGCAGGAGGGGGAGAGGCACCACACGGTCGAGAAGCCAGCCAAGGACAAGGGCGGTGGCGAAGATCAGTGGCGGCGGGGCGAGGACGCCGGGGGTGTCTTGGGACGACATGTCAGTTTCTCCTGCGCGACGGGATGGCGGTCGCCGGGGCGCTGCCCCGGACCCCGGCAGGGGCTTTGCCCCTGCGCCCCACCAAGGGCCAGTGGCCCTTGGAACCCATTTTTTTAGATTGCATCAGGTGGCTCACCACCGGTCCAGAATCTCGCGCGTTTCCTCGACGGCAATGTGCCAGATCGCCAGCATCTCGGCATCAGGGCGCTGGGTGCGGCCACCGAAGCTGCCATCCTCCAGCAAGGTGCGCGCCTCGAAAGAGGCCAGCGTTTTCAGCAGGTCCAGGTCCACCATACGCTTCGAACCGTCCGCCGGGGTGCTGGGCAGGCGAGTCCAGGGATAGTTCTCCATCCAGTTCGCATGGCTCGCGACCGGGTCGGTCTCCAGTACCTTGCTGAACGTGCGCGGCGCCCGCCACCAATCGTGCACGCGTACCCGGCAATCCGGATTGTCCATCATCCATTCGTCGGCCATCGCGCCGGCCGGGGCGTTGCCGCTATGGCCGTTGACCAGCACGATGCGGCGGAAGCCGGAGCGCTTGAGGCTGTCGAGCAGATCGCGCAGGAGCGCACACAGCGTCTCGACGCGCAACGTCATGCTGCCGGGGAAGGCCTGAAAAATCGGCGCCAAACCGAATGGAACCGCGGGGAATACCGGCACCCCAAGCGGCTCGGCCGCCTCGACGGCAACCCGCTCGGCGAGAATTGTATCGGTCAGCAGGGACAGACCGGCATGCTGCTCAGTGCTGCCGAGCGGCAACACGGCGCGATCGTCGGCCCGCACCCAATCCTCGACCATCCGCCAGTCCATGTCCGCAACGCGCATGACCTCAACCCCGGAGCAGTTGGGGTAACGCTGGCACAGCCTCGCGTCACGTCAAGCCGGAGGTACGGCCTGTCACCGCAGACCGAGTACCATCACGTCACAGCTGGAGTGGCTGGCCAGAAGACAATCCTCGATGGCCGACTTCGCGGCCAGCTGGTGCACGACAACCAGACTGGCCACGACGAGAAACAATGCCACCGCGAGGCCCGCCAGGCTTGCAGTCTGCCGGTCCGCCGCCTCCTGCGCTTCGTCGCCGGAGAACACCAGACGATGTGTCCAAGCCATTGCTCGCCGTCCCGATGGGGCAAGTTCGTCGGTGCCCATTAAAGTTGTCTAAATGTAACACATTCCTTGGAGAGAAAGGCAAGGGCAACGGCCATAAAGTTTTCGCGCCATGTCTGCCTGACGGGTGGGCGGCTTGATCGAAATCGGGATGGCGTCGGTGGTGATCGGGTGACAGGCTGAGCAGATGCGCGCCGCCGTGAAGCACCTCCGCACCGCCGACCCCGCCATGGACAGGCTGATCAGCCGCGTCGGACCTTGCGGCCGAGGGGCACGTGCCAACGCGGCGGGCGGCGGCACGGCTGGACGATGCCGCGCTGATCGAGCTGCTGATGCAGATCCGTGGCGTCGGGCGCTGGACGGTGGAGATGCTGCTGATCTTCACCCTCGGCCGGCCGGATGTGCTGCCGGTGGACGATTTTGGCGTGCGCGAGGGGTACCGCCGGCTGCACGGGTTGGACGAGCAACCGCGCCCGCGGGACCTTGCGGCGATCGGCGAGATGTGGGCGCCATACCGCTCCTATGCCGCGTGGTATCTGTGGCGTGCCGCGGACGAGGCCAAGCGGGCGCCACCGGACGCTGTATAGAACCCGCGAACAGCAAAAAGCCGCCTGGGGAGGCGGTTTCTCCGAGGCGGGTTTGGGTAATTGGTATGGTTGCGGGGATAGGATTTGAACCTATGACCTTCAGGTTATGAGCCTGACGAGCTACCGGGCTGCTCCACCCCGCGTGG
>CAIXDS010000200.1 GCA_903918195.1 uncultured Acetobacteraceae bacterium
CCACGCGGGGTGGAGCAGCCCGGTAGCTCGTCAGGCTCATAACCTGAAGGTCATAGGTTCAAATCCTATCCCCGCAACCATACCAATTACCCAAACCCGCCTCGGAGAAACCGCCTCCCCAGGCGGCTTTTTGCTGTTCGCCGTTCAGTCGCGCAGGAACCGCGCCAGCCGCACGGCGGTGTGGCCGCGGCTGGTGCGCAGGCTCGGCATCACCAGCAGGCAATCGTCATGCGGCGTGCGCACCTCGGTGCTGCCGTCCAGCGCGATCACCGTATTGCGCCGCGCCACCACATCGCCGCCCCGCCAGGGCTGCACAAAAGTGAACGCGCCGGTGGTCGCGGTGACCGTCATGGTCACTTCGGCCACGCGTACCGGCCGGGCGGGCGCGGGTGGCGCGGGCAGGGCAGGGTGCTCGGGCACCGTCCCGGCATGGCGCAGCAGCCCGGCAACGCAGCCCAGCATGGTATCCACCGTCGCACGCGCCCAGTGCTGGCCGGCCTCCACCAGGATGGCGACGGGCGGGGTTGCCGGGTCGGTGAACCGGGCATGGTCGATGAGGCGGCGCCCGGCCGCATGGCCAAGATCGGCCACCACCAGGTCCGGTACCCCGATCGCCCTCGCCAGCGCCCCTCCTTTCGCGGTGGGACCGCTGAGAATCAACGGGTCCGAGGGCCACAGCATGGAATGCAGGTCGAGCAGCAGGTCGGCACTTTCCACCACTGTCCGGATCTCGCGCGCCCGCTCCAGCTCGATCGAGTGCCGCGGCCCGTCGAGCTCCGCTGCGTCCCACACCCGGTTCAGGTCCTCATCGACGAATCGGCTGAGGGTCGGCTGATCCGGATCGAATCGGGCGAAGGCGGCCAGATTGACGAACCCGAAGGTCAGCTTTCCGCGCAGCGGGCGGACCTCGGCGGTGAGCAACCGGTCGAGCACGATCGCGCCGGCGATCTCGTTGCCATGGGTCAGCGCCAACAGCAGCACGTGCGGCCCCGGTGCGGGGCCGGCGAAGCTCATGAAACCGGGAATGCCGGTGTTGCCCGGCTGCCAGCGACCGATATCGGGGGGGCGCAACTGCACATCGAATTGCGGCAGCGCCGGCGCTGCGTCCATGTGGCCGCTCATGCCGGACCCTGTCTGGTGTGACGGCCGGCGGGCGGGTAGCCTTTCTGGTCATCCATGCGGGGTAGTCTATACGCCCGGGCGCAACCGGCAAACCGAGCGGGGCTGCTGCGCGGCAGGCAACGGGGGGCAACGCTGCGGTGCAATAGGCCCTTGCCCCGGAACGTTGCTCCCGGCACGGTCCCGGCGCATGTCCAATCCGGAGTCCACGTCGTTGCTGCGCCCGTTGCACCGGCTCTGGCGCCTGTTGCCCGCGCGCCAGCGGCGGGCCTTGCTGGCGCGCGGCACCGTGCTGCTGGCACCGCGCCCTGACCGTTCCCCGCCGCCGCCCCGGGCCGGGGTGGTGCTGGCTGGCGAACTCACCCGCGCGTCCGGCCTCGGCGAGGCGGCGCGGGTGATGGAGCGGGCCATTGCCGGGCTCGGCGTGCCGACCTGGCAGGCCGATATCGGCACGCCGCTGCCAGGCGATCCGCTCCGGATGCCGCCGCCCGAAAACGTCCCCGACGGTGCGCCGCTGCTGCTGCATGCCAACGCCCCCATGCTGCCCTGGGCGCTGCTGCGCCTGCCGCGCGGCCTGGTGCGCGGGCGCCGGGTGATCGGCTGCTGGGCCTGGGAGCTGCCGGTGGTGCCGGACTCCTGGCGGATCGGCTTGGGGTTTGTGCACGAGATCTGGGCGGTCTCGCATTTCACCGCAGAGGCGTTCCGCGCCTGGGTGCCGCCGGAGGCCGGCATCCTGGTGCGCACCGTACCGCACCCCGTTGCCGTGGCGCCGCCCGAACCGTCGCGGCTGAGCCGTGCCGATTTCGGCCTGCCGGACGCGGCCGTGATCGTACTGGTGTCGTTCAGTCTGGCGTCCAGCAACGTGCGCAAGAATCCGATGGGCGCCGTGCAGGCATTCCGCGCCGCCTTCGGCGACCGCCCCGACCGGATTCTGCTGTTGAAGATCGGCAATCCCGGGCATTTCCCCGCGGAGTTCGCCGCCCTGCGCGACGCCGTCGCCGACTGTCCCAATATCCGCCTGGAGACCCGAACCCTGCCGCGCGCCGACAGCCATGCTCTGACCGCCTGCGCCGATATCGTGCTGTCGCTGCACCGCAGCGAAGGGTTCGGGCTGGTGCCCGCCGAGGCCATGCTGCTCGGCCGTCCCGTGGTGGCGACGGGCTGGTCGGGCAACATGGACTTCATGGATGCCGACAGCGCCGCCCTGGTCGGCTACCGGCTGGTGCCGGCGCGCGACCCGCGCGGCGTGTTCGAGGCGCCGGGCGCGGTTTGGGCGGAGCCCGATATTGGCGAGGCGGCTATCCGGCTGCGCGCATTGGCCGACGATCCGCCACTGCGGGCGGCGCTGGGGGCGCGCGGGCAGGCGGCGGCGCGGGCGCGGCTGGGGGCCGGGCCGGTGGCGGCGGCGCTGCGCGAGCTCGGTTTGGTGGCTTCGCCATGAAGGTGCTGGTC
>CAIXDS010000201.1 GCA_903918195.1 uncultured Acetobacteraceae bacterium
GCCGAAATAGGCGTTGCCGGGGGTGAAAGCGATGCTGTAGCCGACCACGAACCAAAGCACCGTGACCAGGCAGGTGATGATGAACGACTGCATCATCGTCGCCAGCACGTTCTTCTTACGCACCATGCCGGCGTAGAACAGGGCCAGGCCCGGAACCGTCATCAGCAGCACAAGGGCAGTGCTGGTCAGCATCCATGCGGTATCGCCCGAATCGATCTTCGGCGCGTCTTCGGCGAAAGCCGGAAAAGTACACAAGAGTATCGGAAGCGCCCAACAGGCGCGCCGCAACAGCGTTTTCATACGGGTCGGATCCTTGATTACAAAGCGTCGAGGTTCGTTTCGCCGGTGCGGATGCGCACCACGCGGTCGACATCGAGGACAAAGATCTTGCCGTCACCGATCTTGTCGGTGCGGGCCGCCTTGGTGATGGCCTCCACCACCTGTTCGACCCGGTCGGCTGGCACCACCACCTCGATCTTCACCTTGGGGATGAAGTTCACGTGATATTCGGCGCCGCGATAGATCTCGGTCTGTCCCTTCTGCCGGCCGAAGCCCTTCACCTCAGACACGGTGAGCCCCTGCACGCCGAGCGGCGTCAGCGCTTCGCGGACGTCGTCGAGCTTGAAGGGCTTGATAATGGCCAATATCAGCTTCATGTCGGGCCCTGTTCCTATAGTGTCGGCCACCGCGCGGAGGGCATGAACACACCTCTCTCTCCCTCGCGGGGACAGGGAATCATTATCAAGATTCATGCCAACGTCAAAGTTGCGCCCGGACCCGGGGTCGCCCCTCCCCACGCACGAATAATTGCCTGTTTATTGAGCGATTTTGGAACGAAAGTAACCGCATTGGGCAACCGCACAGCATCCCGCGCCGCGCGGTTGCCGCCGAAACCTGTTTGGTAGCGCGCCTCCCCTCCCCCGCCTTCTGCGGACGGGGCACCCCTATGGAATTCCTATACGCCCGCCCCGCCGGCTCCCTCGCTTTCCTATGACTCAGACGCGAACATTCCGGCTGCTGTCACATGTGCAGGGAACAGACATGCTCGACATTGTGTTTCTCGCCGCCGGGCTGGCCTTCCTCGGCCTGTGCCTGGCCTACGCAACGCTCTGCGACCGGCTCTGAGGCATCCGTCATGATCCTCGATTACGCGCTCGGCGGCCTGGTGACCGCCGGATTGCTTGTCTATCTGGTGTGGGCGCTGTTGCGTCCGGAACGGTTCTGAGGACCCGCTCATGACAGGCAACGGCTGGGTCCAGATCGTTCTGTTCGCCGCGATCATCATCGCCCTCACCGCCCCGGTCGGCGCCTGGCTGGCCGGCATCGCCGAGGGGCGGCGCAATTTTCTTACCCCTGTACTCGGCCCCGTGGAAAGGGGCCTCTACTGGCTCGGCGGCATCGATCCGACGCGTGAGCAGAGCTGGGTCGGCTACGCCGCGAGCATGCTGGCCTCCAAGGCGGCCGGTTTTGTCCTGCTGTACGTTTTGCTGCGACTGCAGGACTGGCTGCCGCTCAACCCGGCCGGCCAACCCGCGGTGCCACCCGACCTCTCCTTCAACACCGCGGTCAGCTTCCTGACCAACACCAACTGGCAGAGCTACAGCGGCGAGACGACGATGTCGTATTTCTCGCAGATGGCCGGGCTCACGGTGCAGAATTTCGTCAGCGCCGCCGCCGGCATCGCCATCGCCATCGCCTTCGTGCGCGGCTTTGCCCGGCGCTCGGCAAAGACCATCGGCAACTACTGGGCCGACCTGGTCCGCATCACGCTCTATGCTCTGCTGCCGTTCTCCATCGTCATCGCCCTGGTGTTCGTCTGGCAGGGCGTGCCGCAAACCATCGGCCCGTATGTGGACGCCACCACGCTCGAAGGCGCCAAACAGACCATCGCCCTCGGACCGGTCGCCTCGCAGGAGGCGATAAAAATGCTGGGCACCAACGGCGGCGGTTTCTTCAACGCCAACTCGGCGCACCCGTTCGAGAACCCCACCGCCTTCACCAATTTGATCCAGTTGGTCGCCATCTTCACCCTCGGCGCCGGGCTGACCTCCATGTTCGGCCGCATGGTCGGCGACCGGCGGCAAGGCTGGGCGGTGTTCGCCGCCATGGGCATCCTGTTTCTGGCCGGCGTGGCCGTCGCCTATTGGTCGGAGAGCCAGGGCAACCCGCTGCTCACCGCGCTGGGCGTGGACCCCACGCTTGGCAACATGGAGGGCAAGGAGGTCCGCTTCGGTGCGCCCCTCAGCGCGCTGTTCGCCACCGTCACCACCGATGCCTCCTGCGGCGCGGTGAACGCCATGCACGAAAGCTTTCTCCCGCTCGGCGGCGCGGTGCCGCTGGTCAACATGATGCTGGGCGAAATCATCTACGGCGGCGTCGGCTCGGGCCTGTACGGCTTCCTGCTGTTCGCCATCATCGCCGTGTTCGTGGCCGGGCTGATGGTCGGGCGCACCCCGGAATACCTGGGCAAGAAGATCGAGGCGAAGGAGGTGAAGATGACCATGCTGGCCATCCTCTGCCTGCCGCTCGCCATGCTGGGTTTCACCGCGGTCGCGGTGGTGCTGCCCGATGCGGTCGCCGGGATATCCGCCAGCGGGCCGCACGGATTCACCGAGGCGCTCTACGCCTATGTCTCGAGCGCGGCGAACAACGGCAGCGCCTTCGCCGGGCTGTCGGCCAACACGCCCTGGTGGAACAGCTCGCTCGCCTTCGGCATGCTGATCGGGCGGTTCTTCGTGATCATCCCGGCGCTGGCCATCGCCGGCTCGCTCGCGGCGAAAAAAACCGTCCCCCCCTCCGCTGGCACATTTCCCACCACCGGGCCGCTGTTCGTCTTCCTGGCCGTCGGCGTCATCCTGATCGTCGGCGGCCTCACCTTCTTCCCCGCACTGGCCCTGGGCCCCATCGCCGAGCATCTCGCGATGGCCGCCGGCACGACGTACTGAGGTCCCGCCATGACATTCGCGACCCGAGGCACCCGCAGTGCCGTCAGCCTGTTTGACCCGGACATCCTGCTGCCCGCACTCGGCCAGTCCGTCCGCAAGCTTGACCCGCGCCTGCTCTGGCGCAACCCGGTGATGTTCGTCGTCGAGATCGTCTCAATCCTCACCACCATCCTGCTGATCCGCGACGCGCTGGCCGGCCGCCCCGGCCTCGGCTTCGCGCTGCAGATCAACATCTGGTTGTGGTTCACCGTGCTGTTCGCCAATTTCGCCGAGGCGGTGGCCGAAGGCCGCGGCCGCGCCCAGGCCGCCACGCTGCGGCGCGCCCGCACCGAGACGCAGGCGAAACGCCTGCTGCCCGGCTCCTCGGGCCTG
Organism: uncultured Acetobacteraceae bacterium; assembly: GCA_903918195.1. GTDB lineage: Bacteria > Pseudomonadota > Alphaproteobacteria > Acetobacterales > Acetobacteraceae > Rhodovastum. Next base: position 3,318 of record CAIXDS010000201.1, read on the forward strand.
TATGAGCGCACCGGACTGTTCGAGCTGGTGCACGCCCCCGAACTGGAACAGGGCGATATCGTGCTGGTCGAGGCCGGCGACATCATCCCCTCCGACGGCGAGGTCATCGAAGGTGTGGCCAGCGTGAACGAGGCGGCGATCACCGGCGAATCCGCCCCGGTGATCCGCGAAAGCGGCGGCGACCGCTCGGCGGTCACCGGCGGCACCCAGGTGCTGTCGGACTGGATTCGCGTGCGCATCACCGCCGCCGCGGGCAACACCTTCCTCGACCGCATGATCGCCCTGGTTGAGGGCGCCTCGCGGCAGAAAACGCCGAACGAAATCGCGCTGAACATCCTGCTCGCCGGCATGACCATCATCTTCCTCCTGGCGGTCGCCACCATCCCGAGTTTTGCCGCCTATGCCGGCGGCTCGCTGTCCGTGCTGGTGCTGGTGGCGCTGTTCGTCACCCTGATCCCCACCACCATCGGCGCGCTGCTGTCCGCCATCGGCATTGCCGGCATGGACCGCCTGGTGCGCTTCAACGTGCTGGCCATGTCCGGCCGCGCCGTCGAGGCCGCCGGCGACGTGGACACGCTGCTGCTCGACAAGACCGGCACGATCACCCTGGGCAACCGCCAGGCCACCGCCTTCGTGCCGCTGCCCGGCATCGACCCGCGCGAACTGGCCGACGCCGCCCAACTCGCCTCGCTGCCGGATGAGACGCCGGAGGGCCGCTCGATCGTAGTGCTGGCCAAGGAGACCCATGGCCTGCGCGGACGTGACATGGCGCCACTGCACGCGAGCTTCGTGCCGTTCACCGCGCACACGCGCATGAGCGGCGTCGACGTGGAGGGGCGCGCGATCCGCAAGGGCGCGGTCGATGCCGTCATCGCCCATGTCACCGCCGCGTCGGCGGATGAGCGGCCGGTTGCCGAGACCACCCTGCGCGAACTGCGCGGCATCGCCGACCGCATCAGCAACGAGGGCGGCACGCCGCTCGCGGTCGCCGACGGCCGCCGGCTGCTCGGCGTCGTGCACCTCAAGGACATCGTGAAAGGCGGCATCCGCGAACGTTTTGCGGAATTGCGCCGCATGGGCATCCGCACGGTGATGATCACCGGCGACAACCCGCTCACCGCCGCCGCCATCGCCGCTGAAGCAGGGGTGGACGACTTCCTCGCCCAGGCGACGCCGGAAGCCAAACTGGCGCTGATCCGCAGCGAGCAGGCGCAGGGCAAGCTGGTGGCAATGTGCGGCGACGGCACCAACGACGCGCCGGCGCTGGCCCAGGCCGATGTCGGGGTGGCGATGAACACCGGCACCATGGCCGCCCGCGAGGCCGGCAACATGGTGGACCTGGACAGCGATCCCACCAAGCTCATCGAAATCGTGGAGATCGGCAAGCAGCTGCTGATGACCCGCGGGGCGCTGACCACGTTCAGCATCGCCAACGACGTGGCCAAGTATTTCGCCATCATCCCGGCGATGTTCCTGGCCTTCTATCCGCAGCTGCAGGCGCTGAACATCATGCGCCTGTCCACCCCGCAGAGCGCCATTCTGTCGGCCATCATCTTCAACGCGCTGGTCATCGTAGCGCTGATCCCGCTGTCGCTGAAGGGGGTGCGCTACCGTCCGGTTGGCGCGGCCGCACTGCTGCGGCGCAATCTGGTGGTCTACGGCATCGGCGGCATCCTCGCCCCGTTCGCCGGCATCAAGGCCATCGACCTCGTCGTCAGTGCCCTCGGCCTGGCGTAGAATTTCTCCGGGAGTCCGCACATGCTTCGCGAAATCCGTCCGGCCATCACCATCATGCTGGCGCTGACCGTGCTCACCGGGCTGGCCTATCCGTTGTTCATCACCGGCATCGCCCAGGCGGTGTTTCCCCGCCAGGCCAATGGCAGCCTGATCGAACGTGACGGCCGCGTGGTCGGGTCGGCGCTGATCGGCCAGAGCTTCGCCGGCGAACGTTATTTCCATGGCCGCCCCTCGGCGACCACCGGCACCGACCCGGGCGACGCCACGAAAACCATCCCGGCGCCGTACAACGCGGCCAATTCCGCCGGCTCCAACCTGGCGCCGACCGCCAAGGCGCTGATCGACCGGGTGCAGGAGGATGTCGGCAAGCTGAAGGAGGAAGCCGCCGGCGCGCCGATCCCCGCCGACCTGGTCACCACCTCGGCAAGCGGCCTCGACCCCGACATCTCGCCGGCGGCAGCACTGCTGCAGGTCAAGCGTGTCGCGGCGGCACGCCATCTGCCGGAAGCGGCGTTGCGGGCGCTGGTCGAGCAGTCCGTCGAGAAGCGGACGCTCGGCCTGGTCGGCGAGCCGCATGTCAACGTCCTGGCGCTCAATCTGGTCCTGGATGGCCTGAAGATGCACTGAAGCCATGTCGGGCCGCGACGTCCGGCCTTCGCCGGAAGCCCTGCTGAAGGAAGCCGCCCGCGAATCCGGCCGCGGGCGGCTGAAGATTTTCCTCGGCGCCGCCCCCGGGGTGGGCAAGACCTATGAAATGCTGTCGAGCGGGCAGGCGCGCCGGCACGACGGTGTCGATGTGGTGGTCGGCGTGGTCGAAACGCATGGCCGCGCCGAGACGGCTTGCCTGCTCGAGGGGCTCGACGTCCTGCCGCGCCGCCAGATCGACTACAAGGGCCAGACGCTGGAGGAGATGGACCTCGACGGCCTGCTGGCCCGCCGGCCGGCGCTCGCCCTGGTCGATGAACTTGCCCACAGCAACGCGCCGGGCAGCCGCCACCCGAAGCGCTACATGGATGTGGAGGAATTGCTGGCCGCCGGCATCGACGTCTGGACCACGCTGAACATCCAGCATGTCGAGAGCCTCAACGACGTGGTCGCCCGCATCACCCGCATCCGCGTGCGCGAGACGGTACCGGACGGCGTGCTGGACCGCGCCGATGAGATCGAGGTGGTGGACCTCACGCCCGACGACCTGATGCAGCGGCTGCGCGGGGGCAAGGTGTATGTGCCGCACACCGCGGCGCGCGCGCTGGACCATTATTTCTCACCCGGCAACCTGACGGCGCTGCGCGAGCTGGCACTGCGGCGCACCGCGCAGCGGGTGGACGCGCAGTTGCTCGACCACATGCAGGCGCACGCCATCAGCGGCCCCTGGGCGGCCGGCGAGCGCGTGCTGGTATGCGTGGCCGGAACCGGCAGCGGGCCTGCGCTGGTGCGCTATGGCCGCCGGGTGGCCGAGCGTCTGCGCGCGCCCTGGACGGCGCTGCACGTCGAGACCGCCTCCCGCGCGGAGCTGTCCGAGGCGACCCGCACCAACATCGCCGACGCGCTGCGCCTGGCCGAGCGGCTGGGCGCCGAGGCGGTGACCATCCCCGGCCACGACGTGCCGGGCGACATACTGGCCTATGCGCGCGAGCGGAATTTTTCCCATCTGGTGGTGGGCCGGCCAACCCGGACCGGTCCGTTCGGCTGGCTGCGCTCCAGCTTCGCCACCGCCCTGATCGACCGGGCCGGCGACATTCCCGTGCACGTGGTCGGCGGCGGCGATCCCCGCACCGCCCGCGCGCCGGCCCCGCCGGCGGCGCGCGACGTCCGGCCCTGGCCGTACGTCGCCAGCACCTGCATCGTGGCGGCGGCGGTGCTGGTCGGGCTCGGGCTGCAGCTTGTGCTGACGGTCAGCAACATTTCGCTGGTGTTCCTCACCGCGGTGCTGGTGACCGCCGCGACGTTTGGCCTGTGGCCGTCACTGTATGCCTGCATGATCAGCGTGCTGGCCTATAATTTCTTCTTTCTGCCGCCGGTCTACACCTTCACCATCGCCGATCCCGAGAACGTGGTGGCGCTGTTCTTTTTCCTGGTGGCCGCGCTGATTGCCGGCAACCTCGCCGCCGGCATGCGCGCGCAGGCGCTGGCGGCGCGCGGACGGGCCGGCACGACCGAGGAACTCTATCGCTTCAGCCGCAAGCTGGCCGGCATCCTCGACATGGACGACCTGCTATGGGCCACCGCCTACCAGGTCGCGACCATGCTGAAGGTGCGCGTGGTGCTGCTGCTGCCGGAAGGCGAACACAGGGGCGAGGGTCTCGCCGTGCGCGCCGGCTACCCGCCGGAGGACGAACTCGACCCGGCCGACCTAGCGGCCGCTTCGTGGTGCTGGAAGAACAACCGCGAGGCCGGCAGGGGCGCCGACACGCTGCCCGGCGCACCCCGGCTGTTCCTGCCGCTGCGCACCGGCAGCGGTCCCGTCGGCGTGCTCGGCATCGACCGCGAAGGGCCGGTGACCGACACCACCCGCCCGCTGCTCCCCCCCGACCAGCGCCGCCTGCTCGATGCGCTGGCCGACCAGGCGGCGGTGGCGATCGAACGGGTGAACCTCGCAGCGGACGTCGACCGCACCCGCCTGCTGGCCGAGACCGAGCGGCTGCGCTCGGCGCTGCTGACCTCGATCTCGCACGATTTGCGCACCCCGCTCGCCGCCATCCTGGGCGCCGCCAGCGGGCTGGAGAGCTACCACGCGCTGCTGGACGAGGCCGGGCGGCGCGACCTGCTCGCCACCATCCGCGACGAGGCCGAGCGGCTGAACCGCTTCGTCGGCAACCTGCTGGACATGACCCGGCTGGAATCGGGCGCGCTGGCGCCGCGAATGGAGGCGGCCGATCTCGGCGAGATGGTCGGCGCTGCTCTGGCCCGTGCCGGACGCGTGCTGGCCGACCACCGGGTGGAGATGGACCTCGCCCCCGACCTGCCGCTGCTGAAGATCGACCCGGTGCTGTTCGAGCAGGTGTTGTTCAACCTGCTCGACAACGCGGCGAAATACGCCCCCGAGGGCAGCACCGTGATGCTGCGCGCCTGGCACGAAACCCTGCCCGGCACGGAACGGCAAAGGATGGAACGGCTGGTGCGGCTGCAGGTGATCGACGAGGGGCCGGGGCTGCCCGAGGACGCGCTTGAACGGGTTTTCGACAAGTTTCACCGCATCGCCGGCGGCGACCGCCAGCGCGCCGGCACCGGTCTCGGGCTGGCGATCTGCCGCGGCTTCGTCGAAGCGATGGGCGGCAGTGTTTCCGCCAGCAACCGGCGGGACCGCTCCGGCGCGGTGTTCACCGTCACCCTTCCGGCCCACCCGGCCAGTGCGGACATGCCGGTCCGCACCACAGCGGAGGACCCGCCGGCGTGACCGGGCAGAGCGTGCTGATCGTCGATGACGAACCGGCCATCCGGCGCCTGCTGCGCACCAATCTCGGCGCACAGGGCTACCGCACGCTGGAGGCCGCCAGCGGCGCCGAGGCGCTGGCGCGGATCGCCGCCGACCGGCCGGACGTGGTTATTCTGGATCTCGGCCTGCCCGACCGCGACGGCCTCGATATCATCCGCACCGTGCGTGCCAGCAGCGCCGTGCCGATCGTGGTACTGACCTCGCGCGAGGCCGAGCGGGCCAAGGTGGAGGCACTCGACCTGGGTGCGGATGACTACGTGACAAAACCGTTCGGCATGGACGAGCTGATGGCCCGGCTGCGCACCGCGCTGCGCCACCGGCTGGCGCAGGACGGCGCGCAGCCGGTGTTCCGCAGCGGCGATCTGGAAGTCGATCTGGTCCGCCGGCACGTCCGGGCGGGCGGCGCAGAAAAGAAACTATCGCCACGGGAGTGGGATATCCTGACCCTGATGGTCGCGCATGCAGGCCGCGTGCTGACCCACCGCTTCATCCTCGGCCGCCTGTGGGGCGCAGGGGGCGACGTACAACAGTTGCGGGTATATGTGAGACAGATTCGTCAGAAGATCGAGGCCGACCCCGAGCGGCCCCGCCATATCCTCACCGAGACCGGCGTGGGCTACCGCCTCGCCGAGCATGAGATGCCGCATGACGCTTGATGAGCTGATCCCGCCCGACCACGTGTTCGACCGCCTGCGCGCGGCCGACAAGGCGGCGTTGCTCGGTGCGCTCGCGCGGGCGGCCGGCGAATTGCTCGGTCTGCCGCCGGCCGAGATCGCCGCGGCGCTGGCCGCGCGCGAGGCGCTCGGCTCGACCGGAATCGGTGGCGGCATCGCGGTGCCGCATGCCAGGATGAGCGCGCTGGCGGCCCCGTCCGGGTTCTTCGCCCGGCTGGACCGGCCGGTCGCCTTCGACGCGGTCGATGGCCGGCCGGTCGATCTGGTTTTCCTGCTGCTCAGCCCGGCGGCAGACGGGGAGCATCTGCGCGCGCTCGCCGCGGTGTCGCGGCGGCTGCGCACGCCGGGCGTAGCCGAGGCGATGCGCACCGCCGCCCCCGCCGCCCTGCGGGCGGCCCTGCTGGGAGCATAGCATATGGACGCGTTCCGGCAGTTGCAGGTGCTCAGCCTGTTGGTCATGGCGCTGTTCGTGGCGCCCGGTGCGATGCCGCCGCTGCGCCCGTACGCCCGCTGGCTGCGCATCGTCGCGCTCGGGCTCTATGTCGCCGGTGGCCTGGCGATCCTGGCCAACTGGCAGCTCACCCGCACCTGACCGCGGGCGGGCGCCCGCGCGGCGGCGCTTGGTGGCGCAATTTTCCGGTCCTATAAGCAGTCAGTGCGCCTTCGCAACGCGCCGGAACCAAGCCGATGGCATGCCGGCCTTCCGGCACCAGTAGGAACATTACCGCGTGCAAGCTGCGCAGGAGCAACTCCGGCTCGCCCTCCTGGACTCCTACCAGATCATGGACACGCCGCCGGAGCCGGGGTTCGACCGGATCACCGGGCTCGCCGCACGCCTGCTGGACGCACCGGTTGCCCTGCTCTGCCTGGTCGGCGCCGACCGGTTGTATTTCAAGTCGCGCCACGGCACCGCCCTGACCGAAGCGCCGCGGCAGGCCGGGTTCTGCCACCTGACGGTCGACTCCCCCCGCACGCTGGTCATTCCCGATACGCTGGCCGACCCCGCCCATGCCGGCAATCCCATGGTCACCGGCGCCCCGCATGTCCGCTTTTATGCCGGCACGCCGTTGCGCGCCGCCGGTGGCCACGCGATCGGCACCCTCTGCGTGCTCGACGCGGTGCCGCACCCGGCCCCGGACGGCGAAGCGCTCCGCGTGCTGGAGGATCTGGCCGCCACCGTGGTCGCCCTGCTCGATGCCCGGCTGCGCGAGCGGCAACTGGCGGCGGCCAGCCACACCGCCCGGCTGCACACCGAATTGCTGCGGCTGAGCTTCGAGGCGCCGGACTGGCCGACCATGATCCGCGCGGTCCTGGCACGGATCTGTGCGGCGAACGGCGCGCGCGCCGGCTCGGTGTGGCGCCTGCTGCCCGACGGGCACGTGTGCATGGCCGAATACCATGTCGCCGGACCGCCCTTGCCCGAACCGTTCCTCGCCTGGTGCCGCGCCGCGCGGCCGCCCGCGGACGCGACGCTGATGGGCCGGGCGATGCGGCAGGAACGCCGTTTCGCCCTCGACTTCTCGCAGGCCGACCTGGCGGCAATGCCGGTGCTGCAATCCTGCCGGGACGCCGGCCTGCACGCCATCCTGGTGCAGCCGGTCAGCCTGGGCGAGCGCAAGTTCGTCATTACGGTGCTGTTCGAACACTCCCCCGCCGACCTGCAGGCGCTCGGCGACCGGCTGTTCGATCTGGTTGACACGCTGCGGCCGGCGATGTTCCGCCACGTCGCCGAGGAACAGCAGCGCCTGCTCGGGGCGGCGTTGGACGCCGCCTCGGATTCGGTGCTGATCGTGCAGGCCGGGCCGGCCGCTGGCGCCGCCCCCAGCATCCTGTATGCCAGTGCCGCAGTGTCGCGGGTAACCGGGTGGCAGCGGAACGAAATCGTCGGCGCCTCGCCTGCCCTGTTCATCGGGCCGGAAACCGACCGGCGGCAGCTCGCCGCCATCCGGGCGGCCGCCCGCGCCGGGCGACGTATCCGCACGGAGTTGCTGGGCCACCGCAAGGACGGCAGCAATGTCTGGGTGGAAACCGAGATCAGTACGCTGTCGGATGCCGGCGGCGTGCCGACCCATTGGATCGCCATCCAGCGCGACATCACCCAGCGGCGCGCCGACGAACGCGCCCTCGCCGAGCGCAACCGCGCCTTCCGCCTGATCTTCGAGGACAACCCGCTGCCGATCTGCATCTACGAGGAAGCCACATTGCGCTTCCTGGAAGTGAACGCCGCGGCGGTGCGGATGTTCGGCTGGAACCGGGATGAATTCCTCGGCCTCACCATCGCCGACCTGCGCCCGCCTGAGCAGCGCGCGGGCCTCTTGAGCGAGGTGGCCGCGCGCGGCGGCGGCTATCACACTATCGGCCCGCTGCCCAACCTCACCCGGACCGGCGAAGTGCTGCATGTGCAGATCGCCTCGCAGCCGATGCACTTCCAGGGCCGGCCGGCCCGCATCGCAGTGGTCGCCAACGTCACCGAGCTGCACCGCGCCCAGGAAGCCCTGCTGCAGTCGGAACGGCTGAGCACGATCGGCCAGATCACCGGCGGGGTGGCGCATGATTTCAACAACCTGCTCACCGTGGTGATGCTCAACCTCGGCGACGCGCTGGCCGAGGCGCCGGCCGGCAGCGCGCTGCACGACATGCTGGATTCGGCACTGTATGCGGCCAACCGGGGGGCGGAACTGACCAGCCAGTTGCTGTCGTACGCCCGCCGCCAGACCCTGCGGCCGCAGGTGGTGCGACTGCATGAGCAACTGGCCCGTCTGGTGCCGCTGCTGCGCCGCGCGCTGGCCGCGCGGCACCAGCTGGAAACCGCGTTCGGCGGCCCGGAGCTGACGGTGAATGTCGACCCCGCGCAGCTGGAAACCGCGGTGATGAACCTGGTGCTGAACGCCCGCGACGCCCTGCCGGAGGGCGGGCGGATCACGCTCGGGGTCGCCCGCCGCACGGTCGACAGCCCCCTGCCCGCGCTGCCGGACCCGATCGCCCCGGGGCGCTACGCCGCGGTGTTCGTCGAGGATTCCGGGCGCGGTATTCCCGAAGCGGCGCAGCGCCGCGTGTTCGACCCGTTCTTCACCACCAAGCAGGCGGGCGAGGGCAGTGGGCTCGGGCTCAGCATGGTGTATGGCTTCGTCCGCCAGTCGGGCGGCCACCTCGATCTGCGCAGCCGGCCCGGCAGCGGCACCCGGGTGGACCTGCTGCTGCCGGTGATCGAGACGGCGGCAAAAGCCGCCTCGCCGCCGGCCGCCAGCCTGTTCCGCGCCGAGGGCATGACGGTGCTGCTGGTCGAGGACCAGGAGGCGGTGCTGCGCGTGGTGTCGCGCCATTTCGCAGGCCTCGGCTTCCGCGTGCTGGCGGCCTGCTGCGCCGAGGCGGCGCTGCCGCTGCTGCGCGGCGGCGAGCCGATCGACCTGCTGTTCAGCGACGTGGTGCTGCCCGGCAGCATGGACGGGGCCGCACTGGCCGGACACGCCCTGATTCTGCGGCCGGGCCTGCGGGTGCTGCTGACCTCGGGCTTTGCCGGCGAGTCATCGGGCAGCGCCAGACGGTTCAACCTGCTGCGCAAGCCTTATCTGCGCCGCGACCTCGTCGCCAGCCTGGAGCGGGTCTTTGCCGCCCCGCCGCCGGGCGCCGCGGGATAACCGGCAGCCGCAACGATGCTGATGCGCGGTTACCTGAAGCTGCGGCCGCGCGGGATGATCATCGGCGCGATGATACCAAGGCCGATGCCCCAGAAACCATTGATCACGACCGAGCGCAGCATGGCGTCCGGTGCCCAGCCGCCGGCGATCGGCAGGCCCTTGAGCGGTGCCACCACGAACCAGCCCACCGCAGCGGCCAGCAGGCCGAAACCGAGGCCGACCAGCCATTTGGGCACGCGCCGCAGTAACGGCAGGACAACGCCGAACCCCACGCCATACAGCCCGCCCCAGAAGCACAGGTCAGCCAACCGCGGGATGTGCAGCGGACCGTACGGAGAAAGGTCATACGGTCGGAACGGCGCCAGGCCGTTGCTGTACAACACCCAGACCATGCCCTGGTGAAACACCACGACGGCCAGGGAACCGGCGACAAAGCCGAGGGCGGCACGCAGCAGGATCGTCATTGGTCGTTTCCTCGGTGGTCGGCCGGCCGTCACCACGGTCAGCAGCAGACCCGCGCCGGGCGCCGGCGCGGGGACGGATGTTACTTCGCGCGGTAAGGGCGATGGCAGCCGCCGCAGGCATCGGCGGTGGCCTTGAAGGCGGTGGCGAAGGCGGCCGGGTCATTGGCATCGGCGGCCTTGACCAGGGTCTCGGCGGCGGCGCTCAGACCGGCGGCAGCCTTCTCGAAGCCGGCGCGATCCGACCAGACCGCGGGCAGGGCCTTGGTGTCCTTGTCGGTGCCCTTCGGGAACAGTGCCGGGATCACCTTCGACCAGGCCAGAATCGCCTCTGCGTTCGCCTTGAACGGCTTGACCTCGGTGGTCCTGGAGTCCACCGCGCGCTTGAGATCGCCGAGGTTGGCGCCCTGCAAAAGGTAGCCGGCCTGCCGGATCGAAACGAGAGTGGATGGCGCCAGTTCCACCTCGTCCGCCCGCGCCGCGGCCCCGAACAGGCTCAACAGCCCGATCACCAGAATCGCTTGCCTCATCCTATTGCCATCCCTGTTTCGGCCATGCACAGGCATCCGGCCCCCCGGACTACTCGCAGCCGCGTAGATGGCCCGAAGTTCATGCCGCACAAGGGATCGCGAGGTTCTCCCGAAGCGGAAAAGCCGCGGGAATTCGGCCCGGCTTTGACCGGCCGGCGGCCCCGGCACGCGCGGATCATCGCCGCCGTTGTGGCCGGGGCTGCCGGGCAGCCATGTTCACAGCCCCAGCCCCCAGGATGCGACCTCAATGAGCCCCCACCAGAGCCCGACGGAGAACCTGGTGATTGCGGCCACACTAAGTCGCAAGGGGAGGCGTGCAGGCTCATCCGGATGTTGGGTCATGGAATGTGGCGACGTTCTGCGCGTCTCATGCTGCCGTTTCATCGCCCGCCTCCCGTGCGGCCGCGAACAAGGATCAGGCGGACTGAAACCAGTTCAGCCGCCGGTTGGCAGGCGGTGGCGCAGCCGCGGGCCCCGCGCAGGCAGCCACCACCGCCACTCCCAGCGCTGCGAGCGCAGCCGCCGTGCTGCGTGCCATCATGCCTCCTCGTCGGGCAGATCGGCATCGGCGAAAATAAACACGCCAAGATTGATCCGCCGCCCCGGCTGGGGAGCCTCGCCTGCCGCGTCCGCTTCTGCCAGAGCGGCCCGGTTGAATTCCAGCAGCATTCGTTGCGAAATTTCCCGCCCGAGCGCCCCCAGCCGCAACACCGCCTCGGCCGGCAGGTGATCGTAGTGCACGCTGCGGTCCAGGAACGGCGCCGGCCCGGCCGCCGACACGTTCGCGGCCGCGGCGGCAAGGTGGTCGTGCAGGTTGCGGCCGAAATAGAACAGTTGCTCCGCCCGGCCCGGCGGCGGCACGAAGGCGCGAACATTCAGTTCCAGCCGGTCCGCCGCATCCAGCGTCACCAATGCCTGGCTCAGCCATTCGTCCAGCACGGCGCGCGGGCGCACGTCGCGGGTGACCGACTCGACCAGCGCCTCGAACGACGCCTCGCCGGGACCCGCGGCGCGTGGCAGGGGGATCGGCCGGCCCTGCGCGTCGGCCCAGGGTGGCGTGCCGAGCCAGCGGGCGATGATCTCCCCCGTCAGCGTCACCGCCGCCGGTACCGGCCCGGCCGCCGTGTCGAGCAGGCGCAGGCGGCGGATTTCCTTGCGGTGCACGCCGCTGATCAGGCTGATCCGGCTGTCCGTTGCCGCCTTCGGATCACCCAGCAGGTCGCGCGCCGCCACGTCCACATACAACGCGCGCAGCAGCTCGCCGAGTACGGGGAAGGTCACGCCGCTCTGCATCAGCAACCGTACCAGCGGGCGCAGCAGGTGCGTCACCGCGCGCAGCAGCTTGTCAGGCGGTATCGCCGTGAAAGGTTCGCGCATCGCTCTGCCCGTTGCCAGTTTCGCGACATGCTAACCGGTTCTTTCGTGGGAAAAAAGTCCACGAAATGCAACCGGACACCTCATGCGACGCGATGTCATCAACCTGCGGCGACTCGTCCCCCTGGCAACGGCTCTCTCTCGCGCTCCGCCTTACGGTCGTGTGCGCCTCGGATGGCCCAGCCCGGCGCTGCGGCTGTGGTTGCAGCCGGCCTCCACGGGTCAGGCCGGCGTGCGTGTCGCCGGCCTGCGTGTCATCGGCTGGTCCGCGCGATCGTGCCTTGCAATACCACGCCGGCAATGATCCCCCCGGCATGGCACTCATACTCTGTTTCGCTGGCGAATGGAATTTTATCGTAGTAGCTGACCACGTTGACAACGGCGTTGCCGCCCTCCCGCAGGGCGCGCTCGCGCAGCGAGACCAGCGCGGACACCATGGCCCAGGCGCAGGCGCGTTCGTCGGACTTGCCGACCGAGTTGGTCTTGTGATTGGCGACGAAGGTGCCCTTCAGCGTCGCGCCCGCGGGCGCCGATTGATTGCCGAAGAAGAACATGACGTCATTGCCGACATGCGTGCGGAAATCCTCGCTGTCGAGCACGTCCTTGATACTCAGGTGATAGACCGAGTTACGTGCCACGGCGGGCAGCGCAAAACCGACCAGAAGGGCTGCAACCAGTGCGGCGACCGGCGCGTTGGCAATGCGTGGCACGGCTTCTCCTATTTATTACTTGACAACCCATGGCTCCTTGCCGCGCCGCCGGACGGAACATCGAAGCGGCCACCAACACGCGGGTCAGGAAGGCAACGCTGTTACAGGTGCAACCTAGCCTCGCCATTACTGGCTGGCAAGCCGCACTGGCTGGCAAGCCACGGGCCGGCCTTTGGCGCGGCTTGATATGCCTTCGCCGGATGCGCTATAGGCATCCAGGTCGCGAGATTTATGCTGGCATGTGGTCGTTAGCGGTGCAGCAACTACGCCGGCGTAAATTGGTTTTTTGGGCGATGCAAGAAGTTGGCATGCAACAACCCGGATTCGTTCTTTGGCAACCACGCAGCCCCTGGCCTTTACAGTGCGTGCCTGGGCGGCCTGGAACGAGGCGGTTTCGCCGGGCGACAGTCCCGCCAGCGCGCCCGAAGCGGCGCCACCCCCATTGCTGCGCCGACGCGTCAGCACGCTTGGGCAACACGCGTTGCAGCTCGCCTGGAGCATGGCATGCTCGGGCGAAGCGCGGCTCGTCGCCTCGTCGCGGCACGGCGAGTTCGGCCGTTCTCTCGGCATTATCGACTCGATCATCGCCGGCGAAGGTGTCTCTCCCGCCGAGTTCACCTTGGCCGTGCACCACGCCCTCGTCGGCCTGCTGTCGATCGCACGGGGCAATCCGCGGGCCCACACCGCGGTTGCGGCCGGGCCGGAGAGCTTCTGCTTCGGCTTCCTCGAGGCGGTTGCCTGCCTCGCCGAAACCCCGGCCGAGCCGGTGCTGCTGATCCATTACGATGAGCCGCTGCCCGAGCCCTTCACCCGCTTCGCTGAACCGTCCGGGCCGGCGCTGGCGCTGGTGGTGGTGCTGGCCGCCGGGGGGGAGGGCGAGCCGATGACGCTGGTCATGGCGCCGACCGCGGCCCCGGAGCAGGCTTGCCTGCCTGCCACCGCCGCCGGCTTCCGCGACTTCCTGGCCGACCCACAGGCGCGCCGATTCACCGCGGCGGGCTCGCGGATGACCTGGCACTGGGCGCGCCATGTTACGTCGGATTGACCGTTTCTGGCGGATCGCCGCCACCGGCCTGGCCTTCGCCTTCGTGTTCGCCGGCGGCGGCCTGCTGGCCGCAACCGTGCTGCCGGTGCTGGTACTGCTGCCGGGCGACCCGCGCCAGCGCGCCCAGCGGGTCATCCGCACCGCCTTCCGCGCCTACCTGGCAACGCTGCAAGGCATCCGGCTGATCCGGATTCAGACCGAGGGCCTGGAGCGGCTGGCCGATAGCGGCGGCGCCATCGTCATCGCCAACCATCCGTCGCTGCTCGATGTGGTGATGCTGATGGCCTTCATCCCGCACAGCCAGTGCATCGTGAAGCACCAGCTCTGGACCAGCTCGCTGCTGGGCGGCCTGGTGCGCCGGGCCGGTTATATCCGCAACGACCTGGACGGCGAACAGATGCTGGCGTCCTGCCGCGAAAGCCTGGAGCGCGGCGCGGCGCTGATCATTTTCCCCGAGGGCACGCGCTCGCAGCCTGGCGTGCCCCGGCACTTCCAGCGCGGCTTCGCCAATCTCGCGGTGCTGACCGGCGCGCCGGTGCTGCCGGTGCTGATCACCTGCGACCCGCCCACCCTGTGCAAAGGCGAGGCCTGGTGGGTAGTGCCGGAGCGACGGCCGCTGTTCCGGCTGCGCGTCGGCGAGAAGCTGGACACCGCCGCCTGGGCGGGCAGCGCCACCCGCGCCCTCGCGGCGCGGCGGCTGGTGCGCAGCCTGGAACAATATTATGCGCAACGACTTGACCCGCCGCCGATAACCGGCGCCGCGCCGGCAGATTTCTCTCGTTGAGGCAGCGGCGCGAACTGGTTAGGGTCGCAACCTTTCCGATCAAGCTGGGGTATCGGAGTGATAACGTGGGAAAAATGGTGCAGGACATCGAACACGACCTGAAGGTGCTCCTGGTCGACGCTTTGGCGCTGGAAGGCATTTTGCCCGACGAGATCGGCTCCGATGAGCCGTTGTTCGGCGAAGGGCTTGGACTCGACTCGATCGACGGCCTGGAACTCGGCGTGGCACTGCGCAAGGCTTACGGCATCCAGATCGAGGCGGTCGGCGCCGAGGTGAAGGCGGCGTTCGCCAACGTGCGGAGTCTGGCCTGCTTCGTCCGGATGCGCCTGGAGGCGAAGCCATGCTGACCCGCGAGCGCATCTACGATGAACTGGCCGCCGGGCTGGAGGAACTGTTCGAGGTGCCGCGCGCCAAGGTCACCCCGGAGGCACGCCTCTACGAGGATCTCGACCTCGACAGTATCGATGCGGTCGATCTGGTGGTGAAGCTGCAGGCCATGGTCGGGCGCCGCATCAAGCCGGAGGAGTTCCGCGCCGCGCGCAGCGTTGCCGATGTGGTCGACTGCATCGAGCGACTGCTGCAGCAAGGGACCGCCCCCCATGCCGACCAGGAACTTGCCAGCCGGGAACATGCCGACCAGGAACATGCCGGCCAGGAATCCGGCCAACTGGCCTAAGTTCATGGTGGCGACGGGCCTGGCCTATCCGTTCCTGGTCTATGCCGGACTGCCCTACCTTCCCGGGCGCGCCCTGCTGTTGCTGGGTCTGGCGGCAGTGCTGGCCCGGCTGCTGCTGGTGCGCAAGGTGGCGGTGCTGGCGGCCTGGACCGCGCCGCTCGCCGCCGGCGTGGCCTGCCTGGCGGTGCTCGCCGTGCTCGACCCGCCCTGGGGCGCGCGCGCCTATCCGGTGGTGATGAATCTGGCGGCCTGCGGCGCCTTCGCGACCACGCTGCTGTACCCGCCCAGCCTGGTCGAGCGCATCGCCCGCCTGCGCGAGCCCAACCTGCCGCCGCGCGGGGTGCGCTACACCCGCCGCGTCACCCAGGTCTGGGCCGGCTTCCTCGCCGCCAACGCGGCGGCCTCGGCGGCGGTGGCGGCCTGGGGCACGCTGGCGCAATGGACGCTGTGGAACGGGTTTTTCGCCTATCTGCTGATGGGTGCGCTGTTCGCCGGTGAGCTGCTGGTCCGCCGTCGCGTGCGCCGGCAAGCCGGGCCGGCATGAGCTGGCTGCCGATCGCCGCCGTGCTGGCAACCGGCCGGGCGGCAGACCGCCCGGTGGCGCTGCACGGCAACAGGATGCTGCGGCATGCCAGCTTCGCCGCGGCATCTGCCGGTGTGGCCGCGCGGCTGGGCGCCGGCCCATGGCGCCGGGCGGTGCTGCTGACGGAAGACAGCTGGCTGTTCGCCCTGGGGTTCCTCGGAGCGCTGCATGCCGGATTGACCGTGGTCCTGCCGCCTCACAAGGTCGCTGCCCGGACCGCCGCGGCGGCGGACCCGGAGGCGCTGGTACTCGACGATTGCTGGCTTGCGGCCGTCGAGCCGGTCGGTGCCGCGCTCGCGCCGCTGGACCCCGCCAGCGCCCGGGTCGAATTCTTCACCTCCGGCTCGACCGGCGTGCCGAAGCGGGTGCGGCGCAGCCTGGCCGGGCTGCAGGCGGAGTTGGACGTGTTCCAGCTGATGTGGGGCAGTACCAGCGGTTGCGGGCTGGTGCGCGCGACGGTATCTCACCAGCACCTGTACGGCCTGACCTTCAAGGTGCTGTGGTCGCTCTCGGCCGGGCGCCCGTTTGCGGCCGAAAACCACGAACTCTGGGAGGCGGTGCTGCCGCTGCTCGACACCGAAACCATGCTGGTGAGCAGCCCGGCGCACCTGACCCGGATGACCGGACTGCCGGCGCTGCCACCCGGCCGGCAACCGCGGCTTGTGTTTTCCGCCGGCGCGCTGCTGCCGCACGCCGCCAGCCGCGAGGCGGCCGCGCTGCTCGGCGCCATCCCCACCGAGATTTTCGGCAGCACCGAGACCGGTGCCATCGCGACCCGCAGCAATGCCGACGCCAGCACGCCATGGAGCCTGCTGCCGGGTATCGCCATGCGGATCGGCGAGGACGAACGGTTGCTGCTGCGCAGTCCGGCGATTGATGGCGACGACTGGTATCAGACCGAGGACCGGGTGGCCCCGGCGGCGAGCGGGTTCCACTTCCTCGGCCGCGCCGACCGGATGGCCAAGATCGAGGGCAAGCGGGTTGACCTGTCGGCGCTGGAACGGGCGCTGGAGGATTCCATCTGGGCCGATGCTGCCGCCGTGCTGGTGCTGCCCGGCCTCCGGCCGCAACTGGCCGCGGTGGTGGTGCCGAGCGATGCCGGACGCCAGCACCTGGCCGAAATCGGCGCGTTCCGCTTCGGCCGCCTGCTGCGGCGGCTGCTCGCCGCCGCGCATGGGCTGGCCGGATTGCCGCGGCAATGGCGCTTCGTGAACACCCTGCCGGCGGCGCGCCTGGGCAAGCGGAGCGAGACCGAGCTGCTTTCCCTGTTCGCGGACCGGCCATGATCCTGCCGCCGTTCGACACGGCTCGGCCGGGCCCGGACGAGGCACGGTTCGAGCTGCATCTGGGCCCCGACCACCCGGCGTTCCGTGGCCATTTCCCGGGCATGCCGGTGCTGCCGGGGGTGATCCAGATCGACTGGGCGATGCAGTTGGCGCAGGCGCAGTTCGGCCTGGGCCACGGCAGCGCCGACGATTTCCACGTAAAATTCCGCCGCATCGTGCGGCCCGGCCGGACGCTGTGGCTGCATCTTCGCATCGACCGGGCACGGCGGCGGCTGGTGTTCGAATACCTGGTCGACGGCGAGAGCGCCTCGATCGGCCAGATTCGCCTCGGAGCATCATGACCGTTCCCCGCCTGTGCGCCGTCGTGCCCACCCATGATCACTGGCAGGTGCTGGGCAAGGTGGTGGAGTGCCTGCTGGAGGCCGGCCTGCCCGTGTTCATCGTGGACGACGGCAGCGGCGATGCCGCGCGGGTGGCGATCGCGGCGCTGGCCGCCCCGCCGCGCGTCGTGGTCGCACGGCACGCGGGCAACCAGGGCAAGGGGGCGGCGGTGCTGACCGGGTTCACGCTGGCTGGCGCCGCCGGCTTCACCCATGCGGTGCAGGTGGATGCCGACGGCCAGCACGATCTGTCCGTGCTGCCCCGCCTGCTGGTGGCGGCGCGGTCCCATCCGGACGCGCTGGTCTGCGGCGACCCCATTTTCGACGCCTCGGCCCCGGCGGCGCGGCGGATCGGGCGCCAGATCACCCGGTTCTGGGCGGCGATCGAAACGCTGTGCCGGCGCCTGCCCGACACGATGTGCGGCCTGCGCGTCTATCCGCTGGGTCCGGTCGGCCGGCTGGCCAGCAGAAAGCGGCTCGGGCGGCGGATGGATTTCGACACCGACATCCTGGTGCGGCTGGTCTGGGCCGGCGTGCCGATCGCCAGGGTGCCGGTTGCGGTGCGCTACCGCGCCGATAATTTCTCCAATTTTGCCCTGTTCGCCGACAACTGGCGGATCAGCCGCATGCATGCGCGGCTGGTTATGGCCCTGCCGCTGCACGCAGCCCGGCTGCTGCGGCACCGGCCGGTGGTGTTCGATGCCTGAAGCAGACCGGCCGATGCCCAGCGTCGAGGTGGCGATCAAGGTGCAGTTCTTCGACCTCGATCCGATGAACGTGGTCTGGCACGGCAATTACGCGCGCTACCTGGAGGTGGCGCGCTGCGCGCTGCTCGACCGCATCGGCTACAATTACGAGCAGATGGCGGCCTCGGGCCATGCCTGGCCGATCGTCGATCTGCGCATCAAGTTTGTCGGGCCGCTGCGCTTTGGCCAGGAGGCCCTGGTCTCGGCGCGAATCGTGGCGTTCGAGAACGGGCTGAAGATCGACTACCTGATCCGTGACGCCACCAGCGGGGCGGTGCTGACGCGGGCGCACACCTTCCAGGTGCCGGTGCGCATGGACACCGGCGAGCTGTGCCTGGAATCCCCGCCCGACCTGACCGAGCGTGTGCGGGGCCTGATGTGATGCGCCGCCGCGCCCTCCTCCTGGGTGCCCTGGCCATCCCGGCGGGGTCCGTGTCGGCGCAGGAAATCGGCCCGGCCGCGCTGCAGCCGGGCGAGGTGCTGCGCGGCCGCTTCGTGCAGGAGCGGCGGCTGTCCGGCTTCGCCGGCGCACTGCGCACGCAGGGGCATTTCGTGCTCGCCCCGGGGCGCGGGCTGATCTGGCAGGCCGAGACGCCGTTCGCGGTGCGCACCGTCATCACCCCGGCCGGCCTGACCCAACGCATCGGCGAGGCGGAAACACTGCGCCTGTCGGCCGGGCGCATCCCCTTCCTCGCCCGTCTGGCGGACATGCTCACCGGCACGCTGGCGCGCGACTGGCGCGGGCTGGAACAGGATTTCCTGCTCACGCGCTCCGGCGACGCCGCCGGCTGGCAGGTGGTGCTGACGCCGCGCCGCCCGCCCGACCCCGCCAGCATGCCGTTCGAGCGCATTGTGGTCAGCGGCGGCCGGCTGGTGGACAGGGTGGAGATGACCCGCCCGGGCGGCGATGCCGATACCGTGCGCTTCGCTGACCAGGTGGTGACCCGGGCACCGTTGCGCGCGGAGGAACGGCAGCTGTTCGACAGCAACGGACAATGATGCGCCGCGCCGCGTGGCTGTGGCTCGGCCTGGTGCTGCTCGCCGCCGGCTATCTCGGCCTGCGGCTGCACGAGGGCTTGCAGTTCCGCACCGACCTGCTGGCGCTGCTGCCGCAGGCCCAGCAGGACGCAGCGGCACAGCGCATCGACGACCGGATCGCCGCCGCCGTGTCGCGCCGGATCGTGCTGCTGCTTGGCCACCCGGACCCGGCGCAGGCGCGCGCCGCAGCCGCGGACATCGCCGCCCGGCTGCGCGCGGCCGGCGTGGCCGAGCTGTCCGCCAGCGCGCCGGACCGCGCGGCCCTCACCCGCATCGGCGCCCTGTATGCCCCCTACCGGCGCGGGCTGCTGGCCGAGACCGATCGCAGCCTGCTGCTGGCCGGGCGCACCGACGAACTGGCCGACCGGGCGCTGGCGAAAGTGTTCGGCTTCGTCGGCCTGGTCGAGGCGCGGCAGGTGCGCACCGACCCGTTCCTGCTGCTGACCGATTTCTTCGCCGCCCTGCCGCTGCCCGCCTCGCGCCTGCAGCCCGAGGAAGGCATGCTATCGCTGCGCGACGGCGACACCTCCTGGGTCATGCTGACCGGCACCGCCAGCGGGGAGCCGTTTGCGCTGACCTTCCAGCAGCGTATCGCCGGCGGGCTGGCGGCGGCGCAGGCGGAGGCGGCGGCGGCCCATCCGGGGCTGCAGATGCTGCGGCTGGGGGCGGTGTTCTTCGCCGCCGCCGGCGCGGCGCAGGCGCTGGACGAAAGCACGCTGATCGGCCTCGCCTCCGTGCTTGGCACGGTGGTCCTGGTGCTGGCGGCGTTCCGTTCGGCGCAGGCCCTGTGGCTGACCCTGCTGGCCATGGGGGTCGGCATCGTGGTGGCGCTGTCCGCCTGCCTGGCGCTGTTCGGCGCGCCGCATGTCGCCGCGGTGCTGTTCGGCGTCAGCCTGATCGGCGTGGTGGTGGATTACAGCCTGCAGTACTGCACCGAGATCTTCGCCCATCCCGCCGTCCCGCCCTGGGCGCGGCTGCGGCGGGTGCTGGTGGGCATCTCGATCGGCACCGCCACCACCATGATCGGCTATCTGACCCTGCTGCTGGCGCCCTTCCCGGGGCTGCGGCAGATCGCGGTGTTCTCGGCCGTCGGGCTGGCGGCGTCCTGGCTGACCGTGGTGCTGTGGCTGCCGACGCTCGACCGCAGCCGCACGCCGCGCCATGGGGCGGCGATGCTGGGGCTGGCCGGGCGGGTGATGGCGTGGTGGCAAACCGCGCCGCCGCGCCGGCTGGCGGCGCTGCTGGTGGGGCTGGCCGTGCTCATCGGCGCCGGCTGGCTGACGCTGCGGCCGGACGACGATGTCCGCCGCATGCAGTCGCTGTCGCCGCCGCTGGTGGCCGAGCAGCAGCGCATCGCCGGGCTGCTCGGCCGCGGCGCCGAGGCGCAGTTCTTCGTGGTCGCGGCGTCGGACGACGAAACCGCGCTGCAGCACGAGGAGGTGCTGGCCGAGCGGCTGCGTCCGTTGCTGGGCCACGCGCTGGAGGGGTTCCAGGCGCCGGCGCAGTACGTGCCCTCGGCCGAGCGGCAGCGGGCGAACCGGGCGCTGCTGCGCGCCCATCTGGACGGCGAGCCGCTGCAGCGCCAGGCGGCGCGGCTGGGCCTCCCTGCTGCCCCGGATAACGACGCCGCCAACGACGACGCCGCGCCGGTACTGACGCTGGCCCAGGTGCCGGCGGGAACGCTGGGTTTCCTCGCCACCATGGTGCTGCCGCCCGAGGCAGGGATGGTGCTGCATCTGGTGCCGCTGGAGGGGGTGCACCGCGCCGATCTGCTGGCGCAGGCCGCCGCCGGGCTCCCGGGCGTCCGGCTGGTTGATCCGGCCGGCGATTTCAGTGCCCTGCTCGGCCGCTACCGCGTGCGCGCGGTGGGGCTGCTGCTGCTGAGTGCGGCGCTGATGCTGCCGCTGCTGGCCTGGCGCTACGGGCTGCGGCGCGGCGCGCTGGTCATGCTGCCGCCGGCGCTGGCGGTGCTGCTGGCGCCGGCGCTGCGCGCGCTGGGCGGCGGTGGGTTCAGCTTCTTCGACGCCATGGCGCAGGTGCTGGTGCTGTCCATCGGCGTCGACTATGCGGTGTTCTGCGCCGAAACAACCGCCGCGCGGCGGGCGGTGACCCTGCTGGCGGTAACGCTCGCGGCGCTGGCGGCGCTGCTGTCCTTCGGCCTGCTGGCGTTGAGCGGAGTTGCGGCGGTGCACGGTTTCGGTCTGACCATGACGCTCGGCATCGCCGCCGCCTGTGGTCTCGCGCCGATGGCCCGGCTCGGAAATGGCGCCCCCCCCAGACGCGCCGGCGTGCACTGGGCCGCCCTCGCCGAGCGCGGCGCCTGGGGCGGGCTGCAGTTCGTCGCCGCCTGCTACCGCCTGCTCGGCCGCCGCGCCTGCCTCGCGGTGCTGCGGCCAATCGTGCTGTATTTCTACCTCGCCGGCGGGCGGCACCGGGGCTGGACACAGGACTACCTCGCCCGGGTGGCGCGCATCACCGGGACGGCGCCGCATCCCTGGCGCGACGGCTACCAGATGTATCTGAACTTCGCCGCCCGCGCGCTGGACAACTTCATCGCCCTGCGCGCCCCCGACCGCGCCGGTGCCATCGAGTTGGTCGGCGGCGGGGCGCTGGAAGACTATGCCCGCGCCGGGGTCGGCGGCGTGCTGATCGTGTCGCACCATGGCAATGTCGATATCTGCCGCGCCAGCCTGGTCGCCCGCCTGGGCCGGGTGGTGAACATCCTGCTGCACACCCGCCAGGCCGTCCGCTACAACGAGATGCTGCGCCGGGTGCGGCCGGAATACATGGCCCATACCATCCAGGTCAGCGAGATCGGGCCGGACACGGCGATCGACCTGCTGACGCGGGTGGAGCGCGGCGAGTGGGTCGCCATCGCCGGCGACCGCCCGCCGCTGAGCGGCGAGGGCCGGGTCAGCCGCGTTGACTTCCTCGGCGAACCGGCGCCGTTCAGCCAGGGGCCGTACATCCTGGCTTCCCTGCTGCGCTGCCCGGTGCTGCTGCTGTTCTGCGTGCGCGACGGCGCGGGGTATCGGGTCACCTTCGAACCCTTCGCGGCGCGCATCGAACTGCCGGCCCGCCGCAAGCAGGCGGCGCTGGAGGGCTGGGTCGGCGCTTATGTCGCGCGCCTGCAGGAACACTGTCTGCGCGACCCGTTGCAATGGTACAACTTCTTCGATTTCTGGGCGGCGGACGAGAATGCGGCTTCTGGTACCGGTTCTAAGCATGGCACTCCTGGCGGCGTGCACGACGACGCCCCCTCCCCCACCACCCAAGCCGCTGAGCGTGACAATCGCCCCGGACCTGGCCATGACCCTGCCGCCGCCGTCTGAACTCGGCCACGACCTGCGGGCGGTGCATCTGGTCACCGCGCGCTACGGCGACCGGGTGATCAGCTTCGAGGGCCATATCGAGGTCACCGCCGGGCACTTCCGGCTGGCGGTGCTGGACCCGCTCGGCCGCAAGGCGCTGTCGGTGGACTGGACCGGCAACGAGGTGGTGTTCGACGCCGCGCCCTGGTTCCCCGCCGGTCTGCACCCACAGAACATGCTGGCCGACCTGGTGCTGATCTACTGGCCGGCCGATGTGCTGCAACGCGCGCTGCGCCCCGCGCAGGCCGGCTTCGAGGCCACCGGCGACCACCGCACGGTGACACGCAACGGCCAGGAGATCATCCGCGCCGACTTCACCCCGGCAGCCGGCCCGGACGCGCCCAACCTCGACCAGAGCGGCGCGCACGTGCAGTTCAGCAACCTCGCCTTTGGCTACAGCCTCGACATCCGCACCGCCGGGCTGGCGCCGTGACCGGGCGACTGTTCCTCAATGCCTGCGGGCTGATCACGCCGTTCGGCCGCACCGCGGCGACCGCTGCCGGGGTGTTCGCCGGCCGCGACGATGCGCTGCGCTGGCGCGACGGGCTGATCGGCGGCCGCGCCGTGCTGGTGGGCGCGGTGGACGAGACCCTGCCAGCAGCGCCGGCGGCGCTCGCCGCCTTTGCGGGGCGCAACAACCGGCTGATGCTGGCGGCCCTGGACGAGGTGCGCGCGCCGGTGGCGGAGGCCATCGCCCGCTGGGGTGCCGACCGGGTAGCGGTGGTGCTGGGCAGCAGCACCTCGGGCATTGCCGAGGGCGAGGCGGCGCTGGCGGAGTACCGCCGTTCCGGCAGCTGGCCGCCGGAGTACGATTATCGCCGGCAGGAACTCGGCAGCCTGGGCGAGTTCGCCGCCCGTGCCCTGGGACTGACCGGACCGGCCTATACCATTGGCACCGCCTGCGCCTCGAGTTCCAAAGTGTTCGCCGCGGCGCGCCGGCTGATCCGCGCCGGGCTAGCCGATGCGGCCGTGGTGGGCGGCGCCGATACGCTGTGCCGCATGACCCTGCAGGGCTTCGATTCGCTGCAGGCGCTGGCGAAAGGCCGCTGCAACCCGTTCAGCCGCAACCGCGACGGCATCACCATCGGCGAGGGCGCCGCCGCCTTCCTGCTGTCCGCCGCGCCGGGACCGGTCGAACTGCTCGGCCTGGGCGAGAGTTCGGATGCGCACCACCCAACCTCGCCGGACCCCGCCGGCACCGGCGCGCGGCAGGCCATGCTGGCGGCACTGGCCGAAGCGGGGCTGGCACCGTCCGATATCGGCTACATCAACCTGCACGGCACCGCGACGCGGTTGAACGACGCGATGGAAAGCCGGGCGGTGGCCGCGGTGTTCGGTACCGGGGTGCCGTGCAGTTCGACCAAGCCCCTGACCGGCCATCTGCTGGGCGCCGCCGGCGGCTGCGAGGCCGGGTTCCTGTGGCTGATGCTGGCCGCCGATGCGCCGCCGCCGATACCGCCGCATCTGTGGGACGGCCAGCCCGACCCCGACCTGCCGCCACTGCGGATGGTGCGGCCGGGCGAGCGTCTGGCGCCGGGGCGGGCGGTGCTGAGCACCACCTTCGGCTTCGCCGGCAGCAACGTGGCCGTGCTGCTCGGCCGCCCGCGCGAATGGAGCGCCGCATGACCGCCGCCTTCCCGCCGGTGCTCGAACTGCTGCCGCACGGGCCGGAGCTGATGCTGCTCGACCAGGTGCTCGCCAAGGATGCCGACGGCATCGCGGTGGCAGTGGCGATCCGTCCCGACTCGCTGTTCATGGTGGCCGGGCACGGCGTGCCGGCGCATGCCGGGCTGGAATACATGGCGCAGGCCTGCGGCGCCTTCGCCGGCCTGGAGGCACGGGCGCGCGGCGAACCGGTACGGATCGCCTTCCTGCTCGGCACCCGCCGCTACCGTGCCGCCCGTCCCTGGTTCGCCATTGGTGAGCGCCTGGAGGTGGCGGCCCGGCTGTTGCTGCGCGACGGCCCCATGGCGGTGTTCGAGTGCCGCATCGACGCCGGCGGCGCCGAACTGGCAACCGCGCAGCTCACCGTCTACCAGCCGGACGCCCAGGCGGAAACGGGGCCGGAAACGGGACCGGAGGCGGCGGCATGATCCGGCGCATCCTGGTGACCGGCGCCAGCAAGGGCATCGGCCGGGCGATCGCCGAGCGGCTCGGCGCCGACGGCTTCGCCATTGCCGCCCATTACGGGCGCGACCAGGCCGGCGCCGAGGCCGCGCTCGCCGCCATCCGTGCCGCCGGCGGCAGCGGCCATGTGCTCAGCTTCGACATCGCCGACCGGGCCGCCTGCCGGACCGCCCTGGAGACGGATATCGCCACCCACGGGCCGTTCTACGGCGCGGTGCTGAACGCCGGCATCGTCCGCGACGCGGCCTTTCCGGCCATGACGGACGACGAGTGGGACGCGGTCATCCGCACCAACCTCGACGGGTTCTACAACGTGTTGCATCCGCTGGTGATGCCCATGGTGCAGGCGCGCGGCGGCGGGCGGATCGTCACGCTCTCCTCGGTGGCCGGGCTGGCGGGCAATCGCGGGCAGACCAACTATGCCGCCGCCAAGGCGGGCATCATCGGCGCCACCAAGTCGCTGGCCATCGAGTTGGCCAAGCGCAACATCACGGTGAACTGCGTCGCCCCCGGCATCATCGCCACGCAGATGACCGAAAACCTGCTGGCCGGGGGGCTGCCGGCGGAAGAGCTGACGCGCCTGGTGCCGCTGCGCCGCGCCGGGCGGCCGGAGGAGGTGGCGGCGGTGGTCTCGTTCCTGTGCTCGGATGGTGCTGCGTATGTGACGCGGCAGGTGATCTCGGTGAACGGCGGCATGCTGTGACGCGCCGTGTGGTGGTCACCGGCATGGGCGGCGTGACGGCGCTGGGCGACGACTGGCCGGCCATCCGCGGCCAGTTCGCCGCCGGGCGGACCGGGGTGCGGCGGATGGCGGACTGGGAGCAGTTTGCCGGGATGAACACACGGCTGGCCGCGCCAGTGACGGGGTTCTCGGTCGGTGAGCGCTATCCGCGCAAGGCGCTGCGCACCATGGGGCCGGTGGCGCAGATGGGCGTGTATGCCGCCGAGCGGGCGCTGGGCGATGCCGGGCTGATCGGCGAGCGCGTGCTGACCGGCGGGCGGACCGGCGTGGCGTTCGGATCTTCCTTCGGCTCGCCCGAGGCGGTGATGGGCTTCTACGAGCTGCGCACCACCGGCGCCTCGAGGCACCTGAACGCCACCAACTACATCCGCATGATGAGCCACACGGCGCTGGTCAATATCGGGCTGTTCTTCGGCATCACCGGCCGGCTGATTCCGACCTCATCGGCCTGCACCTCGGGCAGCCAGGCGATCGGCTTCGCCTACGAGGCGATCCGGCTGAACCGCGCCGACGTGATGCTGGCCGGCGGGGGGGAGGAGCTCGACATCACCGACGCGGCGGTATTCGACACGATGTTCGCCACCAGCACGCGCAACGACCGGCCGGAGACCACGCCGCGCCCGTTCGACCGTGACCGCGACGGCCTGGTGATCGGCGAGGGCGCCGCCGCGCTGGTGCTGGAGGAACGCGAGCACGCCCGCGCCCGCGGCGCGCGCATCCTGGCCGAGCTGGTGGGCTTCGCCACCAATTCGGATGGCAACCACGTGACCCAGCCGCAGGCGGAAACCATGCGTACCGCGTTGCTGCTGGCATTGGACGATGCGCAGCTCGCCCCGGCAGCGATCGGCTTCGTCTGCGGCCACGGCACCGCCACCGAGTGGGGTGACATCGCCGAATCCGCGGCGACCAACGCGGTGTTCGGGCCGCGCGCGCCGATCCACTCGCTGAAGGGGCATTTCGGCCACTCGCTGGGCGCCTGTGGAGCGATCGAAGCGTGGCTGGCGATCGAGATGATGCGCGAAGGGCTGTTCTGGCCCACCGCCAACCTGCAGCATGTCGATCCGCGCTGCGCCGAGTTGGACTATGTGATGGGGGAAGCGCGGGCGATCGATGCCGAGTGCATCATGAGCAACAATTTCGCCTTCGGTGGGATCAATACGTCATTGATATTCCGGAGACCCTGACGACTGTTCAGATCAGCCGCGCAGCATCCGGATCAGGGTCGCCTTGCCATGTCTGTGATGCTGCACGGCGATGAAGGCGTGGCCGCAGGCCAGCAGAACCAGCAGCCCCGCAAGGGCGAGGTGAACCTGGCGCAGCACGCCGAACCACACGGGGTCGGTCCCGACCAGATGCGGCACCGGTATGACGCCCAGAAACAGCGTCGGGATCTTGGCGGGTGCAGTGGCAGCGGTCAGATATCCCACGAAAGGGGTTACCGCCAACAGCGCGAACAGGGTGACATGAACGGCTGACGCGGCCCGGACCTGCCACGCCGGAAGGCTCGAATCCCAGGCCGGGCGGCCACGCCAGGAATGCACGGAGAGTTGGACGAGTACGAGCAGGAAGACCGCGATGCCGAGGGTCTTGTGCAATTGGTACAGCACGAATTTCAGCAGCAGGTCGCGGAACGGCAGCCCGACCATGATGACGCCCATCGGCGCGGCCAGCAGAACGAGCGCCGCCATCGTCCAATGCAGCCGGCGCTGCAACCGGCTCCAGGAAGCCTGTGGCTCAATGACCATCCGGCTGCCCGCTCATCGTCAGGTGGATGCGGATGTCCAGCGTGACGGTGTCGGAGATCATGATCCGGTCGGCAACCATGCCGAACGCGGAGCGCTTGATACGGCCGGTGACAACGAAGTCCGCGACCTCGAGTCGCCGGTCCTTATCAAGGTGCTGGTCCTGCAGGATGGCATCGAGATCCTGCGGCTGCGCGATGCCCCGGATCGTCAGCATGCCGTGGATGACGTAGTGCTCCGGCGAGAGGGCCTCGATCGATGTGCTGACGAAGTGTTCGGTCGGGTGGTGGGCGGTGTCGAAATAGGCGTCCGAGCGCAGCAGATCGGCCTGCTCCTGGAGCGGCATTTCGACGGCGTCGGCATCGATGTTGACGTCAATGTGCGAGCGTTCCGGCTGGTCAACATCGAGCAGGAATTCGCCCACGAAGCTCGGGAACCGCCCCTCGGTGGTGAAAAGGCCGAGCGAGCTGACCGAGAAAACGATCCTGCCGTAGCGCTGATCGATCCGGTAGAGCGATGCCGCCATTGCCGGGAGCGCCGCCGCGAGCCAGACCGCCAGTCCAAGGTAGCCGGCCAGCCACCATCGACGTTGCTGGCGCTGTGCGCGCATCAAGAATTCCCCCCTCTTAGTTACAGCGCTTCGTGCCCGGACGACCTTGCGGTTCAAGGTTATTCAAGGAGCGGGGTCCACCAGGGGCCTCTCGGCCCTTGGCGGGTCCAGGGCAGAGCCCTGGCCTTCCTTCTTTACCCAGCCGCAGGAGCCTTGGGCGCCGGCGTTTTCATCATCGTCCCGGTCATCGGGATGAAATACACGCCCACATCGCGGCGGGAGTGAATTTTGCCCTCTTCGTCCTTGGTATAGACGTAGAGGATCTGCCCCTTCTTGAACGGCTGGCCGATCGGAATGATCATCCGCCCGCCCGGCTTCATCTGCTTGAACAGCTCCGGCGGCGCATACTGGGCGGCGCAGGTGACGATGATGATGTCGAAGCCGCCCTCGACCTCGGGCCAGCCAAAATAACCGTCGCCGACCTTGGAATGCACGTTGTCATAGCCCAGCGGGGCGAAGATTTTGCCGACCGCATGGCCCAGCGGCTCGATGATCTCGATCGAGTAGGCCTGCTTCACGATCCGGCTGAGCAGCGAGCTTTGAAAGCCACTGCCGGTGCCGATCTCCAGCGTGGTGTCGCCGGCCGCGGGCTTGGCGATCTGGGTCATGTAGGCCTGCCCCAGATAGTCCGACAGGGCGGAGCCGAAGCCGAGCGCCCAGGGCTTGGGCTCGGCCTCGTAGGCCTCGCTGGGCGTCGCATAATGGCCGTCGTACATGTAGTGGAAATACTCGCGCGGCACCGCCTGGAACGCGGCCATCACGGCCGGGTCGGCGCTGCCCAGGCGGTCCTTCAGGTAGGATTCGATCCGTTTGATCGCCGCCGGCTTGCGCGCCTGGATGGCCTGGAACTGGGCCTCGGTGAGCTCGACCGGCCGGCCGGATTTGGCCATTGCCTCCTCGAAGGCCTGCCGCGTCCAGGTGCCAGGGGCGGGAGCAACGGCGGTGGCGGCGGCGGGCCTCGCCAGCAGGGTGCATGCGGCACCCGCCACAAAGCCACGGCGGTTCAGGCTGATCTTGTGTCCGGGCACAGCAAGCTCTTCCGCGTCGGGGGGAACGAAACAATGGCCCCCACATACAGCAGCAGTGCCAATAACAGAACCCTGTCATAACCAAACTTGATCGCAATCAGGTTGGCGAGTGGCGTGGCTACCACGCTGAAGGCGCCGTTCAGCCCCCAGGCCCAGGGCAGGAACCCACCATGGCCCATGCGCGACAGCCCGAGCGGGAACGGCAGGCCCAGCGCGATCGAGACGGGCGCCAGCAGCAGCAGCAGCACGCCCACCCGCACCGCATAGGGAAGATCCAGCGTCGCGAGGAAAAATCCCTGCAGTCCCGCCAGCAGCGCCGCGCACCAGGCCACCACCACCAGGCCGGCCAGGAGCGCGCCGCGCCGCTCGCGCCCCTCGAACCGTCCGGCCAGCAGGCTGCCCAGCCCGGAGAACACCAGCATGCCGGACAGCACCAGGGAGAAGCCGGTGGTGCGGTCGTTGAGGTAGAAACTCGCGCGCTCGATCAGCGCGATCTCGATCGACAGGAAGCCGAGCCCGAGCGCAGCGAAATACACCGCCGCCCGCAACGCTCCCGGCCCGCCGGCGCGGAAGCGGCGCCCCCCCAGCAGCGGCACGGACAGGACCAGCAGCGCCACCACCACCGCCTGCGCCAGCACCGCCAGGTTCACCAGCGGCCCGAGTTCGGCCTGCGGCAGAAGCTCGATGCGTTTCAGGATGGTGCCGAGCTGGGACAGCCGCAGCACGGCATAAAAAGACGGTCGGTCATAGGTGATGGGCGAAAGGTCGAACGCCGCCGCGGATTCGGTCGGCTGCCCCCGCAGCACGGCAAGCGCCTCGTCGGCGATGGCGTCGTTGGGGCCGTCGCC
This sequence comes from uncultured Acetobacteraceae bacterium, assembly GCA_903918195.1. Taxonomy (GTDB): domain Bacteria; phylum Pseudomonadota; class Alphaproteobacteria; order Acetobacterales; family Acetobacteraceae; genus Rhodovastum. The sequence continues at coordinate 32,884 of CAIXDS010000201.1, forward strand.
GGAAGTAACCTCGCCCGCCTCGAAGGAAACCGCCGGCAAATCATTATAGATATTGGCCCGGGCGGCGGCCACGTCGATGCCGGGGAAAAAGCTTATGTCGAATGATCGTTCGTCACAGAACTTTTTGGCGGTGCCGATCCGGTCCGCGCCGAACGGCCGGTTCGACACCAGGATGCGCACGTTCCAGGCCGAGCGGATGACCAGCACATGCGCCGGCGGGTCGGCGATGCCGGCGATGTGCAGGGCGGCACGCACGGTCGCCAGCATGCGCACGGCATAGGCCGGGAACTCGCGAATGGAGACCGGGATGGAAACCACCCCGCCCGGCGCCAGGGCGCGCAGATACTGGGCGATCGCCTCGGCGGCGAAGGCGCTGGCATTGGCTTCCGCCGAGTCGAGAAAATCGGACGAGATGTCGATCACGTCCCACGCCCCGCCCCTGCGGGTGGCGGCGATCGGCCCGGCGCGGGAGAGCCGCACCCGATCGGACGCGGCATATGGCGGCGAGGCGGCAAGACCGTGGCGCAGCGCGCCAAGCAACACCGGCTCGGGCTCAAGCGCCAGCACCTCGGCGGCGCCGAGCGCCTGCGCCTCGGCGAGGCGGAATCCCCCGGAGGCGCCCACCAGCAACACCCTTGCATGCGGATGCAGCACGTAGGGCAGCGCGCCCAGGGTGGCGCCGGCGTAGCCGGCTTGCAGCTGCCCTTTGGGAAGTGCGGCCACCCGGTTGCCGTCGCGGTAGAGCCCGAGGCTCGGCGGCGGCCCGGGCAGGCCGAGCATGCCAGCGTTGTTGGAAATGTCGGTGTCAACCCGCTCGGTGAAGTCATCGAGCAACTGATAAAGACCGCGCGGGGAGGTGATCTGCGCCGCCGCGTGGCTATCCGGCACGTGCAAAGGCGCATAGATCGCCTTGAAATCGTTGATTTCGGCCCGGTCGTCCAGCAGCAGCAGCGCCTCCCCGCCGGCCAGCGCCAGCACCGCCAGCGCCACCGCCCGGCCGCGCCGCAGCGGCGCGAAACCCGCGGCGAGCACAAACGGCACCAGCAGGCAGGGCACCAGCCGGAACGGGTGCACGACCCACATCAGCCCGAGCACCGCCAGGGCGCCGGTGCCGGCGCCGGTAAGGTCGAAACCGTAGACGCGGCCGACATCCTCGTCGTTGAGGACAAAGCACAGGCTGATATACAGGCCGGAGAGGAAAAAGAACGGCAGCAGCGCCGCATAATAGCCGGCGATGTTCCATAGCTGGACATCGAAGGTCGCCGGATTCTGCAACTGCAACGGGTTGAACGGGTTGATGGTCACCAGGTGGAAGCCGCCGGCGGCGGCCAGAATAAGCGCCACCGGCAGGGCGGATTGCAGCGCCTTCCCGTGGCGGGCAAAGGCGTCGCGCCCGAGCGCCATCGCCACGCCGCTGAAGGCGAAGCCGGCCAGAACGATGGAAATGACCCAGTAGCCGTATTCCGACCATTTCGCGACGGCGAAATACCGGGTCAGCGCGATCTCGAACCCGACCGTCGCCAGCGACACCAGGAACAGCGGCGCGAGCGTGGTGAGATCAGCCCGCCGCCTCACGGCCAGACGCGGCGATGGATGAAGCCGTCCACCACGCCGTCGAAACGCCCCGGGTCGTCAACGAACAGCGCGTGGCCGACCCCGTCCATGATGACGGTCTCGGCGTTCGGGTGGTGGGCGGCGAGGTTGGCCGCCTGCCCCGCCCATCTTGGACGCACCACGTACAATACGGGCTGGGCAGTGGAATACACCGCCGCCTTCCAGAACGTCCGCGGCACCGGATAGGCGCGCAGCGCGGAGGCGGCTTCCGGCGGGGTGCGCAGGCAGGCCTCGGTCAGCCGGTCGAGCCAGGGTTGCGGCTGCGGCCGGGCGAACATGCCGGCGACGAAAAGCCGCATCTCCTCGGCACGCGACAGTTTCCGGCCATGGTGGACCGGACCACCCGAACCGCTCGGCGGCGGGTCCTCGCCGACCGAGTTATCGACCAGCACCAGGCCGGCGAGGCGGCGGTCCCCGTAGCTATGGACATAGGCCAGGCTGTCCAGCACGCCGAGCGACCAGCCCATCAGCAGCACCGGGTCGGGACCCAGCCGGTCGATCAGTTCGGCGATGTCCTGGCCGCGCCGCCAGGGGTCGTGGCCGGTGGCGGCCACGTCGCTGTCACCCTGCGAGCGCGGGTCGAAGGCGATCACGCGGTAATGTTGCGAGAAGGCGCGGATCTGCATCTCGAAAATCCAGGCCGGCATGGTCCAGCCCGGCACCATGACGATGGTGCGGCCCTGCCCGGTCTCCCCGTAATGCAGGTGCACCCCGTCGCTGGTGAGAAAGTAGCGGTCGGCCGCACGCGCTGCGCTCGCCAGCAGCACTCCGGCCAGAATGAGACTCGCGATTGCACCGGCGCGTCGCATCCGCTCAGATGACCGGGGAATGACCCGGGAGTCAACCAAAGCATGGATGAAAACGAACCGCCGTCACGCCGCGCCGCCCTGATCGCCCTTTTCGTGGTGGCGGCGATCGTGGCGGGCGGGTTCTGGGTGGCGCGGGTGCTGCACGATGCCGGTCGCACCGAGGATTGCCTCATGCGCGGCGGCCACAATTGCGCACCACTGGAACGGTAGGGCAGAGCCTCTTCTTACGCCTTGGCCCGCTCGATCGCCTCCGCGATCAGGTATTTCGCCTCGGCGGCGTCGCCCCAGCCGCTCAGCTTGACCCACTTGCCCGGTTCCAGATCCTTGTAGTGCTCGAAGAAGTGCTGGATCTGCTGCAGCGTAATGGCCGGCAGGTCGCTGTAATTCTCGATGCGGATATAGCGCTGGCTGATATGGTGCGACGGCACGGCGATGATCTTTTCGTCCCCGCCGGCATTGTCCTCCATCTTCAGCACGCCGACCGGGCGCACGTTGATGACCGCGCCCGGCACGATCGGGCGGGTATTGGCGACCAGCACGTCGATCGGGTCGCCGTCTTCGGACAAAGTGTGCGGCACGAAGCCGTAATTGCCCGGGTAGCGCATCGGCGTGTAGAGAAAACGGTCGACGAACAGGGTGCCGGCCGCCTTGTGCATCTCGTACTTGATCGGCTCGCCGCCGATGGCGACCTCCACGACGACATTGATGTCATCGGGCGGCGTGGTGCCGATGGGGATGGCGTCGATGCGCATGGGAAATCTCCAGTTTGCGGGGAAACAGCGGTGTAGCCGAGGCTATCATATCGCCCCGGCATGGTGGCAGGCCACAAAATGGCCGCTGATTTCGCGCCATACCGGCCGTTCGGCGGTGCAAATGCCGGTCGCGTGCGGGCAGCGGGAGGCGAAGGCGCAGCCCGGCGGCGGGTTCAGCGGCGACGGCAACTCGCCCTTCACCGCGACGTCGTGCTTGCGGTGGCGCGGATCGACGCTGGGCGTGGCGGCAAGCAGAACCCGCGTATAGGGATGCAGCGATGCGGCGAACACGCTCTCCTTCGGGCCGTGCTCCACCGGCCGGCCGCAATAGAGCACCAGCACCTCGCGGGCGATGTGGCGGACCACGCCGAGGTCGTGGCTGATGAACAGATAGGCCAGCCGGAGCTCGTCCTGCAGGTCCATCATCAGGTTCAGCACCTGCGCCTGGATGGAAACGTCGAGCGCGGACACCGGCTCGTCGGCCACCACGACGCGCGGGTTGAGCATGAGCGCGCGGGCAATGGCGATGCGCTGGCGCTGGCCGCCGGAGAACATATGCGGGTAGCGGCCGAACTGGTCCTGGCGCAGCCCGACCCGGTCCATCATGGCGCGGGCGGCGCGCTCGCGGGCCGGCCGGTCGCCGCGCCGGTTCAGCGCCAGCGGCTCCTGCAGGATGGAGCCCACGGTTTTGCGCGGGTTCAGTGAACCATAGGGGTTCTGGAACACCATCTGCACGTTCAGGCGCAGGCGACGGCGTTCGGCCTCACCGACGCCGAGCGTGGGCTTGCCGTCGATGCGCAATTCGCCCGCCGTGGGCAGTTCCATCAGGGTCGCCATGCGGGCGAGCGTGGACTTGCCGCAGCCGGATTCGCCCACCACGGCCAGGGTTTGCCCTTCGCGCAGGGCGAAGGAAACCCCGTCCACCGCCTGCACCAGCCCCTTCTTCGCGAACAGGCCGCCGCCCACCGCATAGTGGCGGCACAGCCCCTCGGCCTGCATGAGCACGCTCATGCCGCAACCTCAGCCGCGCCAAGCGGATAATGGCAGCGGGCGCGCCGTCCGGGCGGACCGGCCAGCAGCGGCGGCTCCGTGCGGCATTTTTCGTCGGCAAACCGACAGCGCGGGTTGAACAGGCAGCCCTGCGGGCGATCGTCGATGCCCGGGACCACACCGGGGATGGTGGGCAGGCGGGCGCGGCCCATGGCACGCTCGGGCAGGGCCGCGAGCAGCGCCGCGGTATAGGGGTGGCGCGGGGCGGCGAACAGGGCCTCGGTGGGTTGTTCCTCCACCATCTGGCCGGCGTACATCACCTGCACCCGGTGCGCGGTTTCCGCCACCACGCCCATGTCGTGGGTGATCAGCACCAGCCCCATGCCGCGCTGGCGCCGCAAATCCACCAGCAGATCGAGAATCTGCTTCTGGATGGTGACATCCAGCGCCGTGGTGGGCTCGTCGGCGATCAGCAGCAGCGGATTGCAGGAGATCGCCATGGCGATCATGACCCGCTGGTTCATGCCACCGGACAATTGGTGCGGAAAGGCGCCCAGCCTTGTCGCGGGCGCGGGGATGCCAACCTGATCGAGCAGGTCCACCACGCGGTCGCGCACCTTGCGGCGCGGCACGGCGTGGTGGGTGCGCAGCGCCTCGGCGATCTGCCAGCCCACGGGGTAGCAGGGATTGAGGCTGGACATCGGCTCCTGGAACACCATCGCCATGTCCTTGCCCACCACGCGGCGGCGCTGGCGCGGCGAGAGCGACAGCAGATCGCTGCCGTTGAAGCGCATCGCTGCGGCGGTGACCCGGCCGGGCCACGCGATCAGCCCCATGGCGGCCAGCATGGACACGCTTTTGCCCGAGCCGGATTCGCCGACGATGCACAGGATTTCGCCCGGCTCGACGCTGACATCAACGCCATCGACCGCCCGGAAACGACCGCGCGCGGTGGCGAACTCGACCGCCAGATTGCGGATGTCCAGCAGGGGCATCAGCGTTTCAGCTTGGGATCGAGGGCGTCGCGCAACCCGTCGCCGAACAGGTTGAAGGCCAGCACGGTGAGCAGGATGAACAGGCCGGGAAAGGCCAGCACCCACCAGGCGCGCTGGTAGTACTGCAGGGCGCCGGCCAGCATGGTGCCCCATTCCGGCGTCGGCGGCTGGGCGCCGAGGCCGAGGAAGCCGAGGGCGGCGGCGTCGAGAATGGCGGTGGAAAAGCCGAGCGAGGCCTGCACGATCAGCGGCGCCAGACAGTTCGGCAGCACCGTGTCGAACATCAGGTGCAGCCGGCCGGCGCCGGCGCAGCGGGTGGCGGTGACGTAATCGCGCGACAGCTCGGCAAGGGCGGAGGCCCGCGAGAGGCGCGTGTAGCCGGGCAGCGTGACGACGGCGACGGCCAGCATGGCGTTGAACAGGCTGGGGCCGAGGATGGCGACGATGACGATGGCCAGCAGCAGGCTGGGGAACACCAGCAGGACATCCATGACCCGCATGATGATGGAGTCGACAACCCCGCCGGCGAAAGCGGCGGTGAGGCCGAGGGTGGTGCCGCAGGTGAGCGACAGGGTCACCACCGAAAGGCCGATCACCAGCGAAAGCCGGGCGCCGTAGATCAGCCGGGAGAGCATATCGCGGCCGACATCGTCGGTGCCGAGAAGAAAATCCCAGCTGCCGCCCGGCTCCCAGACCGGCGGGGTGAGGAAGGCGGTGCGGAACTGCTCGATGGGCGAATGCGGGGCGGCGATGTCGGCGGTGATCGCCAGCAGCGACAGCACGACCATGAAGCCGAGGCCAAGCACGGCGCCGCGGTTCTCGGCGAAACCGCGCCAGAACAGGCGGAAACGGCCGGGCATCGGCGCGGCGGCCGGAAGGGTGCCCGCGGTGGACTCGATCCCGGACATTCAGGCCACCTGCGGCGCGGTCATCGCCGTATCCGCGGGTTGAGAAAACCGTAGGTCATGTCCACGCCGAGATTGACCAGAATGACCAGCGTCGCCACCAGCAGCGTGCCGCCCTGCAGCACCGGATAGTCGCGGCGCTGGATGCTCTCGACCAGCCAGTGGCCCACCCCGGGCCAGGAAAAAATGGTCTCGGTGAGGATGGCGCCGCCGAGCAGAACGCCGACCTGCAGGCCGACGACCGTCACCACCGGGATCAGCGCATTGCGCAGCGCATGCACGATCACCACCCGGCCCGCGCTCAGGCCCTTGGCGCGGGCGGTGCGGATGTAGTCCTCGCCCAACACCTCCAGCATGGCCGAGCGGGTCATCCGCGCCACCACCGCCAGCGGCTGTGTTCCCAACACGATCGCCGGCAGGATCAGGTGGCTCACGGCCGAGGAAAACGCCCCCGGCTCGTCGCTGAACCAGGTGTCGATCAGCATGAACCCGCTCCAGGGCTCGACGTAATACATGTCGCTGATGCGGCCGGACACTGGCGTCCACCCCAGGGCCACAGAGAAGATCAGGATCATCATCAGCCCCCACCAGAAAATCGGCATGGAGGCGCCGGTAACCGATAATCCCATCAGCCCGTAATCGAACGGCGTCCCCCGCTTGACCGCGGCGATCACGCCGAGCGGCAGCCCGACCAGCAGGGCCAGCGCGATGGCGCAGCCCGTCAGCTCCAGCGTGGCAGGGAACAGCGTGGTGAACTCGGTCCATACCGGCTGGCGGGTGACCACCGATGTGCCGAGCCCGCCGGTGACCACGCCGACCTCATAATCGAGGAACTGTTTCCACAGCGGCTGGTCGAGGCCGAATTCGTGGCGCAGTTCGGCCAGACGCTCGGGCGCGATGCCGTGCTCGCCAACCCGCACCTCGATCGGGTCGCCGGGCACCAGGTGGATCAGCAGGAAGGCGAGGAAGGTCACGCCCACGAAGGTCGGAACGATCAGCGCCAGCCGGCGCAGCAGGAAGCGGAACATGCGGCCGCCCTCCCCTCACCCGGCGCGTCGCACGCTTTCGGTCACGCTACTTCAGATCGACGGCGTCGAACTGCATGCGGCCGAACGGACTCATTTTGAAGTTCACCACGTTCTTGCGCATCGGCAGAAACACCACCGAATGGGCGATGAGGTAGAACGGTGCCTCCTCGTGCATGATCACCTGGGCCTGCTCGTACAGCTTCGCGCGCTCAGCCGGATTGGCGGTGACCACGGCCTTGTCGATCAGGGTCTGGAAGTCCTGGTTGCACCATTTCGACGCACTGCCGCCGCCGGGTCGCGCCGCCGCGCAACTGGCCAACGGGGTGAAGAAATTGTCCGGATCGCCGTTGTCGCCGGTCCAGCCGAGCAGCGCCATGCCGTGCTCGCCGTTCTGCACCCGCTTGCGGTACTCGCCCCATTCATAGCTGACGATGCTCGCCTTGATGCCCACCTTGGCCAGATCGGCCTGCATCAGCTCGGCCATGCGGCGGGCGTCGGGATTGTACGGACGCTGCACCGGCATGGCCCACAGCGTGGTTTCGAACCCGTCCGGGAAGCCGGCCTCGGCCAGCAGTGCGCGGGCCTTCGCCGGGTCGTACGGCCAGTCCTGAACCTTATCGTTGTAGCTCCACAGTGTCGGCGGGATCAGGTTCTTCGCCGGCTGGCCGGCGCCCTGGTAGATCGCGGTCAGGATCGACTGCTTGTCGATCGCGTAGTTGATCGCCTGACGCACCCGCTTGTCGGTGAATGGCGGCCTGAGGGCGTTGAAGGCGAGATAGCCGATGTTGAGGCCCGGCTGCGATTGCAGCTGCAGGGCCGGGTCGTTGCGGATGGCATCGAGGTCGGCCGGGTTCGGATAGACCGCGATCTGGCATTCATCGGCGCGCAGCTTGGCCAGCCGCACCGCCGGGTCCTTGGCGATGGCGAAGACCAACGAATCGAGCGGTGGCTTCGGCCCCCAGTATTGCGGGAAGGCGCGGTAGCGGATCGTGCTGTCCTTGCTATAGGCGACCAGCTGGAACGGGCCGGTGCCGATCGGGTCCTGATCGATCTGCTCCGGCTTGCCGGCGGCCAGCAGGGTGTCGGCATATTCCTTCGACTGGATGGTGGCGAAATCCATCGCCAGATCGGCCAGGAACGGTGCCTGCGGGGCGTTCAGCACGAACCGGACCGTATAGTCGTCAATCTTGTCGATCGACTGCAGCAGCTTGGGTAGGGCCATGTCATTGAAGTAATCGTAGCCGCCACCCGAGACCTTGTGGTAGGGATTGCTGTCTTTCCACTGCCGCTCGAAGCTGAAGATCACGTCGTCGGCATCGAAATCGCGGGTGGGTTTGAGCGATTTGTTGCTGTGCCACTTGACGCCATGGCGCAGATGAAAGGTGAAGGTTTTGCCGTCCTCTGAAACCTCCCACTTCTCCGCCAGGCCGGGCTGGATTTCGGTCGAACCGGGACGGAATTCGACCAGGCGGTTGTAGATCGGCAAGTTGGCGTTGAACGTGGTCCCGGTGGTGTTGATCATCGGGTTGAAGTTCTCGGGCGAGCCCTCGCTGCAATAGACGAGGGTCTTGGCCTGCGCCGCCGCACCTGCCAGAATAGCCACGCATGCGGCGGCCATGATCCATCCGGTTCTCATCGGTGGCTCCCCCTCCGGGTCCCTTGCACACGGCCGCGCGGCCGCCCCGTGCTGAATAGGAGCACATGGGTCGCCTCACAAGAGAGCGGTCGGCAGGCAGGGCAATCGGGTGAAGCAAGGCCAGACGGAAGCGATGGCTCGCGAGCCAGGAGACCTGCCACCTCGGTCGTACGTCCTCGGGCGGGGTGTCTCGGTGGTGCGCTTGCGCGCGGGCACCGTTGGCTGTCCCGGATGTCACAATGCGTTTCCTCCAACCCACGCTCCTGGCTGCCGTTGGAGTGTGAGCGTGGCTTTTGGTTTCCAGACCTGTGCGCCGAATCCGCCGACCAGTTCGCCCAAGCGGGCGAGCGTAGATGGACGCTGCACGACGCCAAATCCTCTACGGCGCCGGGAGCGAAATGGCCTTTCGCGAATAAGCCGAGGTAGTATGATCTTTTTGTCAAAGCATCATACCAACCTGACCCGAGGACTCCTATGCACCGGACGCGGACCGCCGTGCCTCATCCTCAATCGCGTTGCATCCGGCCGGCGCACCGGTTCCGCCGGCTGTTCGCTGGCCGGGTTCTTTCGCTTACCGCGGCCGGCCTGCTGCTCGCGCCGCACATGGGGCACGCGCAGTCATCCGGTCCGACGCCGCAACCGCCTCCCGTTCCGGTCACGCCGGAACAGGCCGAGCAGGTAACCGAACAGCAATGGGCGATCCACGGCCAGACCACCACCACCTGGGGACTTCAGCCGGCATTCCGCTCCCCCTATGAGGGGGCGCATAGCCTGTCCGGGGCGGCGAATGGCCGCGAAACCTTCGATCTCACGCTCTATGGCGGCTTCCGTCCCTGGCAGGGTGCGGAAATCTGGGTCAATCCGGAGATCGACCAGGGCTACGGGCTGGGCAACACTTTCGGTGTCGCCGGCTACCTCAGCGGCGAGGCCTACAAGCTCGGCGCAACCGACCCCTACTTCAAATTGCCGCGCGTCTTCTTCCGCCAGACCATCGATCTGGGCGGCGAAACCGAGAACATCGCGCCCGACCTGAACCAGCTTGGCGGCACGCAGACCGCCAACCGGCTGGTGATCACCATCGGCAAGTTCTCCGTCGTCGACATCTTCGACAACAACACCTACGCGCATAATCCGCGCAGCGACTTCCTGAACTGGTCGGTGCTCGACCTGGGATCGTTCGATTACGCGGCGGATGCCTGGGGCTTTACCTACGGCGCCGCGGTGGAGTGGTACCAGGGACGCTGGGCCGCCCGGCTCGGCGCGTTCGACCTGACCAACATGCCGAACAGCTCGTATCTGGCCATCCCGCTGCTGCAGCAGACCCAGTACGTCGGGGAACTGGAGGAGCGGCATACGCTGTGGGATCAGCCCGGCAAGCTGAAGGCCCTGTACTGGATCAGTTTCGGCAAGCTAGGCACCTACAACGATGCCGTGGCGGTGGGGGCGGCGACCGGGCAGACGCCTTCGACCATCGCGGTGGAACACTGGCAAAGCAAATACGGCGCCGGGCTGAACCTGGAGCAGCAGATCGCCCCCGATCTCGGCCTGTTCGCCCGCGCCGGCTGGATGCAGGGGAGCGTGGAGGAAACCGATTTCACCGATATCGACCAATCGGCGCAGGTCGGACTTTCGCTGGCCGGCACACGCTGGGGGCGGGCGAACGACACGGTGGGGCTGGCCGGCGTGGTCAATCAGATTTCCCATGCCGCCAAGGTGTATCTGGCCGCCGGCGGGCTGGGCGGGATCATCGGCGATGGCCAACTGCCGCAGGCCGGCCCGGAGCAGATACTTGAGACGTATTACAAATACTCTATCGCCAGCTTTGCCAATATTTCCGCCGACTACCAGTTCGTCAACAACCCCGCCTACAACCGCCAGCGCGGCCCCGCCAACGTGTTTGCACTGCGCCTGCATGCCGAGTTTTGAAATCCGGTCGTGCGCCTGACAGCATCAGGCGACCGCACCGGGGCGCCTTTCCGTCCGATTTCGCGGCAACGCTAGCCAACCCCAACCATGCGGGCGATAGTCACACCCCCCATCGGGACGGAGACGCCCGTGCGCGCTGTTTTCCTCGCTGCCACCCTTCTGCTGGCGGTTCCCGCCTACGCCCAGACCGGACCTGCGCCTGCCGCCGCCCGGCCGGACGCCGCGCGTCCGGAGGCCGAGGCATGCCCGCCGCTGCCGGCGGACAGCGTGACCCAGCACACCCTGCCCCTCCCCGGGCGGACGCTGCATTTCATCGCCACCGCCGGCGCGTTCCGCCTCACCGATGCCCAGGGCAAGGCACAGGCGGATATCGCCTATACCTCCTACACGCTGGACGGCGCCGACCCGTCCACCCGCCCGGTGGCCTTCGCGGTGAACGGCGGCCCCGGCGCATCCTCGGCCTGGCTGCAGCTGGGCGCGATGGGCCCCTGGCGGCTGGCGCTGCAGGGACCGCCCATCCCCTCCGCACCGCCCGTGCCAACGCCCAATGCCGAGACCTGGCTGGACTTCGCCGATCTGGTGTTCATCGACCCGCCCGGCACCGGCTTCAGCCGGCTGGCCAGCGGGGCGGACGAATTGCGGCGGAAATTCTACTCGGTCGAAGGCGACATTCCGCCGCTCGCCGAAGTGATCCGCCGCTGGACGGTCAGGCAGGCGCGCACCGCCTCGCCCCGGCTGATCGTGGGCGAAAGCTATGGCGGGTTCCGCGGCCCGCGCCTGGTGCACGCACTGCAGACCGGCGAGGGGCTGGGCGTGACCGGGCTGGTGCTGGTTTCGCCGGTGCTGGATTTCGGCTGGACGAATTTCGGCACCGACCCGATGTCGCTGGCCGGCCGGCTGCCCTCGATGGCCGCGGTGGCGGCCGAGACAGCCGGCCACGAGCCGGATCTGGCAGGGGTCGAGCAATATGCCGCCACCGAGTTCCTCGCCGACCTGCTGCGCGGGCCGCGCGATGCGGCGGCGGTCGAGCGCCTGACCGCCCGGGTGGCGGCGCTGACCGGGCTCGATCCCGCGCTGGTGCGCCGCCGGGCCGGACGGATCGACCTGGACACCTTCCAGAGCGAGCGGGTGCGCGGCGAAATGACGAGCCTGTATGACGGAACCATCGCCTCCCCGGATGCCACGCCCACCGCCCCGTGGCACGACCAGCCCGACGCCGTGCTGGATGCGCTGCGGGCGCCGCTGACCAGCACCATGCTCGCGCTCTACCAGATTCTCGGCTGGCAGCCCGAGGGCCAGTACCAGGTGCTGAACGAGGACGTAGCAAGCGCCTGGGACTGGGGACACGGGTTGCATCGCCCGAATTCCGTGCAGCAACTGCGCACCGCGCTGGCGCTCGACCCCGCGCTGCGCGTGCTGGTGGCGCATGGGCGCGACGACCTGGTGACGCCCTATTTCGCCACCAAGCTGCTGCTGGCGCAATTGCCCGAGATCGGCGCGCCCGACCGGGTGCGGCTGCTGGTCACGCCCGGCGGGCACATGCTGTATTTGCGCGATGCCAGCCGGGCGGCACTGCGGGACGCGGCGCGAGCGCTGGTGGAGCGGTAAGGAGGCAGCCGGGGCGCTGGCGTGGATTGTGCGTCAGAACTGGGCGTGCAGCCGCAACGCGAACGCGGATACGGGACCGCGTTCGCGATTATAGGCCGGATTGTTGACGAACTGATAGTCGGCGGAAATATTGGCAAAGCTGGCGATAGAGTATTTGTAATACGTCTCAAGGATCTGCTCTGGACCCGCCTTCGGCAGCTGGCCGTCGCCGATGATCCCGCCCAGCCCGCCGGCCGCCAGATAGTCCTTGCCGGCATGGGAAATCTGGTTGACCACGCCGGCCAGCCCCACCGTGTCGTCCGGCCGCCCCCAGCGCGTACCGGCCAGCGACAGGCCGATTGACGCCGACTGGTTGATGTCGGTGAAATCGACCTCCTCCACGCTCCCCTGCGACCAGCCTGCGCGGGCAAACATGCCGAGATCGGTCGTGATCTGCTGTTCCAGGTTGAACCCCACCCCGTACTTGCTCTGCCAGTGGCGCACATCCCCCGTTACCGGCGTCTGGCCAGTCGCCGCCCCCACCGCGAGCGCGTCGTTGTAGGTGCCGAGATTGCCGAACGTGATCCAGTACAGTGCCTTGAGCTTGCCGGGCTGATCCCACAGCGTATGCCGCTCTTCCAGTTCCGCAACGTACTGGTTCTGCTGCAACAGCGGTACGGCGAGGTAAGCGCTGTTCGGCATGTTGGTCATGTCAAACGCCCCGACCCTGGCGGTCCAGCGTCCCTGGTACCATTCCGCCGCGGCGCCGTAGGTGAAGCCCCAGGCATCCGCCGCATAGTCGAAAGACCCGAGGTCGAGGACCGCCCAGTTCAGAAAGTCGCCGCGCGGGTCATGCGCAAATCGGTTGGTATCGAATATGTCGACGACCGAGAACTTGCCGATGGTGATCACCACGCGGTTCGCCGTCTGCGTGCCACCAAGCTGGTTCAGGTCGGGGTCGAGTTTCTCCTCTTCGCCGCCCAGATCGATGGTCTGGCGCAGGAATGCGCGTGCCAGCCGGCCATAGGGGTCGGTCGCGCCGAGCTTGTAGGCCTCGCCGCTGAGATAGCCGGCGACGCCGAGGCTGTTGCCCAGCCCGAAACCCTGGTCGATCTCCGGATTGACCCAGAACTCCGCCCCTTGCCACAAACGAACGCCGCCATAGATCGTAATATCGAACGTTTGCCGGCCATTGGCATCCGGCGGCAGGCTGTGCGCTCCCACATAGGGGGAGCGGAACCCCGGCTGACCCTGCCAGACGAAGGTGCTCTGCCCGTGGAGCGCCCATTGCTCCTCGGGCTCCTGTTCGGCCTGCGCTGGCGTAATCAGAATGGGTTCCGGTTGCGGCGTCGGGCCGAGTGCCTGGGCGCGGCTCGTTTGTGGCGCAGACAGCAGGCTGAAAACCACCAGGACAAGAGCCGTCGGACATTTCGATACAAAAGGCCGGAGAAAAGGCGCACGGAGGCACGGGGCGCCACCAGTCAGGATCGGCATCGTCGGTTCGGTGTGGGCAGTCGGCATGAGGAAATCCATCGAACCTTTAAAAGTCGGCATCCGTTACCGGTGATTACGTGCGATCGGCAATCAAACAGCCGCCACAGTCAGCGTTGGAGGACCCTAGTGCATAGACAGCGAACATTCCATGACAACCAAAGGAATTTTAACTTCCTTTGTCACGAAACAACTCTGTGTCACGATCCGTCACAGCGACTCAAACTTGCGTTGCCACCGGCGGAAATGCTGTTTGCCGCACCCGGCTAAACGGCCACCACCATTTTCGTCTTACTCGAACTCCGTCTCCCGGCGGTACAGAATCTGTTCGTTGGCGGCGTGCCACGCGGCATTATCGCTCAATCGTTTCCGTCCGTTCAAACGGCCGGTCAGCACACTGAACAACCGGATGCCGGTCTGAACGTCGATCTCTTCCACGCCGGCCATCCACACTTGCGCATCAAGACGATCGGTGCGGATTTTCTGATCCAGCAGACAGGAGAATACCAACGTGTCGCGGCCATGCTCGCGATGCATGCCTTCCGGACGGCACGCCATCACGATATCCAACGGGAACGGCACGGCCAGGCGCACCGGCAGCGCCAGGGTATCATTTGGACTGATCACCTGGCGTGCCGTGAGGCCGATATCGCGGGCCAGAATCTCCGCGGCGTCGCGGACATCCGACCCCTGCGCAAGCAGCCCGGTATCGCCCGGCCCGGCTGGCCGCGCCACGCCGCTGCTGTTGCGCTCCATGCGCAACACCAACGGCGACGCCGAGGGTTGATTGATATTGCCGACACTCGCCGTGATGTCCGCCGTATCGTGGCCGGAAAGCAAAGCCGAGAACCCGATGCAGGTGCCGTAGACGTCAGCAACCTGGGTCTCGCCAACGCGCCAACGGGTGGCCGTATGCGAAACGCGTGTCGTGTCGCATTGGCGCGCAAACGGACCCCAGGCCGCCTCCATCGCCTCAACCGGCCGGCTCATGGGGGCGTCGGCGGTCGGTGCCGGTGCGCAGCCGGTCAGCGACGCCGCAACGACGACGACCCAACAGGCGAAGGCACACGCCGCAGGTTGCAGGATGACGCGGCCTCGGCTTCGCCGGGCCCGCTGGCGACATCGCTGCCCGGTCTGCCCAAGCGCTTCATCCGCGATGTCCGGTGTCATGTCCGATCCCTCGAGATCAGTGCCTTGCCACCGTTCACGTTAGGGCGTGCCGCACGGATCGGCAACGTGTCGCTTGTCGGCCCGATCCTGTTGCTGGAGTGGTCTGTCGCCTGTTCACCGCGGCACTGATCCTTTTCGCGCGCATCGTGCCGGTGCTCAGCCAGGCGGTCAGCGTGTGCGGGCTGTAATGCAATGGCCGCTTCCATGCAATTACAGTCACGTGACAGTTACGGCTCGGACGTTTCCCGTGCGAAGCCCCGGCCCGTGCCGCTCAGGCCACCAAAGCCGACCGCTCGCTCGCCGCCCGCGCCCAGGCCAGCCCGGCATCTTCGTCGAACAACTCGGTCAGCTTCTTCATCATCGTGCCACCCAGTTCTTCAGCATCCACGATGGTTACCGCACGGCGGTAGTACCGCGTCACGTCATGGCCGATGCCGATGGCGTTCAGCTCCACCATGTCGCGCGATTCAATGTCGCGGATCACCTCGCGCAGGTGCCTCTCCAGGTAGTTGCCCGGGTTCACCGACAGGGTGGAATCGTCCACCGGCGCGCCGTCGCTGATGACCATCAGAATACGCCGGTGTTCGGTGCGCAGCAGCAGGCGGCGATACGCCCATTGCAGCGCCTCGCCGTCGATATTCTCCTTCAGCAGCCCCTCGCGCAACATCAGGCCGAGATTCTTCCGGCTGCGCCGCCAGGGCGCGTCGGCCGATTTGTAGATGATGTGGCGCAGATCGTTCAGCCGCCCCGGGTTGCGCGGCTTGCCGTCGGCCACCCAGCGTTCCCGGCTCTGGCCGCCCTTCCAGGCCCGGGTGGTGAAGCCCAGCACCTCAACCTTCACCGCGCAACGCTCCAGCGTGCGCGCCAGGATGTCGCCGCACATGGCAGCCACGGTGATCGGCCGGCCGCGCATCGAGCCGGAATTGTCGATCAGCAGCGTCACCACGGTGTCGCGGAAATCGGTGTCGCGCTCGCGCTTGTAGGACAGCGCCTGCAGCGGGTTCACCACCACCCGCGCCAGCCGGCCGGCATCCAGCAGCCCTTCCTCGAGATCGAAATCCCAGGCGCGGGTCTGCTGCGCCAGCAACCGACGTTGCAGCCGGTTGGCGAGCTTGGCCACCACCCCCTGCAGGTGCTGCAATTGCTGGTCGAGCTGCTGACGCAGCCGGGTGAGTTCCTCGGGATCGCACAGATCCTCGGCCGACACTTCCTCGTCGCAGGAGCGGGTATAGGCGCGGTAGCCGATTTCGGAATCGACCGAGGGCCGCTCGCGGCGCGGCTGCGGGCCACCCGGACGGTCCTCGCCCTCCGCCGCCGTCGCCGTGTCGTCGCGGTCGTCGCCGGACTCGTCGTCGGAAGCCTGGCCGTCCATCTGCTCGGGCTGGGCGCCCAGCGTGCTGTCGGCGTCGGACTCGCTTTGCCCCTCGCCGTCCGGCGCGTTGTCCTGCTGGCCGGATTGCTCGCCGGCATCGTCGCCCGCGTCGTTGTTGTCCGGTTCGGCATCCACCTCGGCCTCGGCCAGGTCGAGGGCGGCGAGCAGCTTGCGGGCGGCACGGGTGAAGGCGGTCTGGTTGTCCTGCGTGGCGGCCATTTCGGACAGCGCATTGTCGGCAGCCTCGCCGAGCGTGCCGCGCCACAAATTCAGCACCCGGCGGGCGGCCTCCGGACTGGGCTCGCCGGACATCCGCTCGCGCGCCAGCATGGACAAGGCCGCCGCGACCGGCAGCTGGTCCTTGAGGGTCATGCGGTCGTAGCCCTCGGCCTCGCACTCATCGGCCAGCCGCGCCCGCAGATTGGCGGCGACGCCGGCCATGAAGCGGGCGCCGACCACCTCGACTCGGGCCTGTTCGAGCTGGTCGTAGGCGTCGCGCGCCTCGCGGCGGGCCGGGGCGCGGGCGGCGTGCACGGCATCGTCATGATGGCGCAGCCGCAGGGCGAGGCTGTCGGCCGCCCCGCGCAACCGGGCGATCTCCGCAGGCGGCAGGGCGCGGGTGGGCAATGGCAGCCGCGCCCGCTTGCCGGCCAGGCCGCAGGGGCCGGGCTGGAAAGCGACCTGCACCTCGCGGCAATCGGCCAGCGCGCGCAACACACCGGTGGTGGCGCGCTTGAATTCTTCCGACCGCGTGGTGTCCTTGCCGCCGCCGCTCATTCCCGCCGCGTCTCCCCCGTCCGATCGTGGTCAGGCGCTGCGGCGGATCAGGCTGCCGGTCGGCAGTTCCTCGTTGAAGCAGCGCTGGTAGTACTCGGCCACCGTGCTGCGCTCGGCCTCGTCGCACTTGTTGAGGAAGGTCATGCGGAAGGCGAAACCGATCTCGCCGAAGATTCGGGCATTCTCGGCCCAGGTGATGACCGTGCGCGGTGACATCACGGTGGAGATATCGCCATTGATGAAGCCGGCGCGGGTGAGTTCGGCCAGCGCCACCATGCTCTCGATGCGCTTCTTTTCCGCCTTGTTGGTAGAGTCCAGCCCGAGCTTCGCCATCACGATCTCGGTCTCCTGCGCGTGCGGCAGGTAGTTGAGCGTGGCGACGATGTTCCAGCGGTCCATCTGGCCCTGATTGATCTGCTGGGTGCCGTGATACAGCCCGGTCGTATCGCCCAGCCCCACCGTGTTGGCGGTCGAAAACAGCCGGAAACTGCGGTGCGGGCGGATCACCCGGTTCTGGTCCAGCAGGGTCAGCTTGCCCTCGACTTCCAGCACGCGCTGGATGACGAACATCACATCCGGGCGGCCGGCGTCGTACTCGTCGAACACCAGCGCGCAGGCGTGCTGCAGTGTCCAGGGCAGGATGCCCTCGCGGAATTCCGTCACCTGCTTGCCGTCCTTGAGGACGATGGCGTCCTTGCCGATCAGGTCGATGCGGCTGATATGGCTGTCCAGGTTGACGCGGATGCAGGGCCAGTTCAGCCGCGCCGCCACCTGCTCGATATGGGTGGACTTGCCGGTGCCATGGTAGCCCTGGATCATCACCCGCCGGTTGAAGGCGAAGCCGGCCAGGATGGCCAGCGTCGTATCGCGGTCAAAGCGGTAGGCCGGGTCCACGTCGGGAACATGCTCGGTGCGGATCGAGAAGGCCGGCACCTCCATGTCGCTGTCGACGCCGAAGGTCTCGCGCGCATTGATGGTGATGTCCGGTAGGTCGATCGCCGAGGTGGGCGCCAGGAGGGGCCCCAGGGCGGGCGAGCTGCGGGGATCGGAGAGGGCGGCAACCTTGGTCATCAGCCAGTCATCCCGTGGTTCTTGCCGGCAGACTATACACGTAGGCCGGCTAAAGGTAGGCGCCAGACGGGGTGCTGTCATCCGGCGGCGGCGCGCGGCTCGGCAAGGCGGGTGCGCAGCGCGGCGTAAGCGAGGTTGATGGTCTTGAGGCGTTCCTCGGCGGCGCGATCGCCGTTGTTCGCGTCCGGGTGGTGCCGCTTGGCCAGTTCCTTGTAGCGGGTCTTCACCTCGTCCATGGTCACCGGCCAGCCCAGGCCCAGCGTGGCCAGCGGCTCGCGCATCTCCGCCGGCACCTCGGCCCCGACGCGGCCGCCGCGGCGGCCCTGGAACCCGGCCGCGTTGAGGATATGCAGCGGGTCGCCGGCAACCGCGTCGTCCAGCCGCGCGCCCACATGGCCGAGCGGCCAGGACGGGCGCTGCCAGGCGGTGTCGGCGCGCAACTGCGCTTCGATCTCGCCGGGGCTCATGCCCTTATAGAAGTCCCAGGCGGCATTGTAGCCGCGCACGTGGTCGAGGCAGAACCACCAGTACTCGGCGAGTTGAAACCGCGATTTCGGCGCCCGGTACTCGCCTGGAGCACCGCATCCGGGCATGTCACAATGTCGGCCCGGCGCGTCCGGGTCGGGCGCATAGGCCCGGGGGCGGGAAGAGCGTCGGGTCATTTCACGATATGTGCGGTGATCGCGCCGGTTTGCAAAGAGGATTTCGCGGCCGCCAGCCACGCGAGAACAGATTCACCTGAAACGGGAAAACACATACTCCTGTACCGGCCAACGCCCCCTCCGCCGCTCTTGGCATGCACGCCGGAACCAGCGATTATCACTCCCCATGACAACGCGCGCAGAACGCATGGCCGCCCTGTTGCGGCAGCATTTCACACCGGAACGCCTGCAGGTGGCGGACGAGTCCTCCCGTCACGCCGGCCACGCGGGTGCTGCCCCGGGCGGCGAGACGCATTACCGCCTGCTGATTGTGTCCCATGTGTTCCGCGGCCAATCACGGGTCGCGCGTTCCCGGAGCGTTCACGCCGTCCTCAGCGACGAATTTGCCGGCGGCCTGCACGCCTTGGAAATGACCTTGCGAACGCCGGAGGAGCAGGCCGCCCTCGGCGGGAAAAGTTGATTCCGCAACCTTCATTTAACAATCCCCGTTGCATGCTCACGTAATCCGAAAGGGATGAGGTGTGAGCATGTCAGGCAGCCGCCTGGTCAGCCGTAACGTCAAAGGGGACCAGGGTCGCACCAGCATGCGGCTGGAACCCGAATTATGGGCCGCGTTGGAGGAGATGTGCCAGCGCGAGCGTGTCGCCATCCGCGACATGGTGCGCCGCATCGGCGCCAGGGCACGGCCCGGCGGGCGCACCAGCGCGGTGCGCGTGGAATTGCTCGATTATTTCCGTGCCGCCGCCACCGAAGAAGGGCACCGCGCGGCCGGCCATGGCTCGTTGCAGGATTCGGACAGCATGGCAGCCGGATGAAGCGGGGCCGGCATCAGCCGGGCCTGTTCGTGGCTGCGTCATCCGCGGGCACGTCGTCCGGGCCGCGATACAGATGCGGCCAGCGGCGCTTCACCGCATCGCGTGTGTCCGCATAGGCGTAGCAGGTGTTCAGCAGCGTGGTGCTGGCCTCGAGCGCGATCTCGGCCTGGCTGTGGCCCTGCCCGGCCAGTTGCCGGCGTCGCTCCTCGGCGCGGCGCATGCGCACCGGCCACAACGTCTGGAATGCCGTGGTGGCCACCTGCTGCAGCAATTCGCGCAGATGTGTGCAACCCTCGGTGCCGCCCACCCGCGCAGTGGCCTCGCGCAGGAAGCCCGGCTTGATGGCCAGGCCGGCCAGACGGCTGAAATTCTGCGCGCCGTCGCGGCAGATCGCGAACGGGCCGTACTCCGTCACCGCCTCGCAGGCCACGATGGTCATGTCCATGTCGATGGTCAGGCGCAGCCACATGTCGTGCAGCGGCTCGCCCGGCTCGATCCAGCCGCCGCGATCGACGTTCTTAAAGCCCAACGTCTTGGTATCGCGGATATGCGCCTCGATGTCGAACAATCCGTCGCGGCGCTGGTAACCGCGCAGCGTGATGTCGCGCAGATGCGTCAACTCGCGCTCGGCGGGCGGGGTCAGGGGCATGCGGGAGTCTCCTCGGTCAGACCGGTGGTTCGCCCTGGACCGGCGCGCCGCCCAGTTCGCGCATCAGCGCCGTCACCTCGGCGATCGCCGCCTCGGCTTGGGCCGGATCGGGTCCCTTGGCGACGATCGCGACGCCGGTGCCGGTGCCGCGGTAATATGGGTAGCTGCCGAGATCGAGTCCGGGATGGCGGGCCTGGATGGCGCCCAGCCCGTCGGCGATGCGGCCTTCCGGCAGGCCGTCGGCATGCACCGCGCATGAGACGATCGGCGGGCCGCCGGCAAGCCGGGGGGCCAGTCCCTCGAACATCGCCTGCATGATGCGCGGCACCCCGGCGAGCACATGCACGTTACCGATGCTGAAGCCGGGCGCGATTGAGACCGGGTTGTCGATCAGCTCCGCGCCGCGCGGCAGGGTGGCCATGCGCTGGCGGGCGGGGTTGAACTCGCCGGGCTGGTAGTGGCGGGCCAGCCGGGACCAGGCCTCCGCATGCGGCTGCCACGGCACGCCGAAGGCGGCGGCCACGCATTCGCTGGTGATGTCGTCATGCGTAGGACCGATGCCGCCGGTGGTGAACACGTGGTCGAAGCGGGCGCGCACCTCATTGACGGTGCCGATGATGGTGGCCGCCACGTCGGGAATCACCCGCACCTCGCGCAAGGGGATGCCGAGCGCGCCCAGGCGGGTGGCGAGATACTGGATGTTGGCGTCCCGGGTGCGGCCCGACAGCACCTCGTTGCCGATCACCAGCAGGCAGGCGGTGGGGTTGGTCCGGTCCGGCATCGTCTTCTCCCTGGTGGGAGCGGATGGTGGCAGCATGCCCGGGTGGCGCCAAGGGCACCGGAATTTTCGCCGTGCAAACGCTATACTGATTCCATTCGGCCCCTGGCCATGCAACGGAGACCCGTCGATGACCCCGCCCCTCGCCCTCGCACTCGCGGTTGTCCTCGCGCTCGGCGGCTGCGCGTCGCTGGCCCACCACGCGGATGACAGCTTCGAGCACACCGCCAAGCTGGCGGAAGCGGCAGAGCCCGATGCCCAGCTTGATCTGGCGCGGATGTATGCCGACCCCGCCGCCTGGCCGCAGGCCGCCGACCGGCAGCCGGACCCGGTCCTGGCGGCGAAATGGTGCACCCTCGTAGGCTGGGGCCCCTCGCCCACGCCGGCGGCGCTGGCGCGGGGACCGTCCTGTCAGCAGATCCTCGCCAGCCTGCCACCGGCAGCGGTCGGCATGGGCATCTACCTCGCCGACGTCCGGCGGCAACCGCCCGGGGGAGGCGGCGGCCGCTGCCGCTGAGCCGGCAAATCGCCCGAACGTCAGCCCGGGCTACAGGAAGTCGCGCAGCAGCGGCACCAGCGGCTGGTCGGCCTCCGGCATCGGGTAGTCGGCCAGCTTGTCGGGTCGCACCCAGGCAAGCGTCTGGCCTTCGAGCGGCTGCAGCTTTCCTTTCCAGCGTCGGCACAGATACAGCGGCATGAGCAGGTGGAACCGCTCATAGGCGTGCGAGGCAAAGGCGAACGCGGCGAGGCAGGTGGCCGCCACGTCGATGCCCAGCTCCTCCTGCAATTCGCGGATCAGCGCCGCCTCGGGCGTCTCGCCCGGGTGCAGCTTGCCGCCCGGGAACTCCCACAGCCCGGCCATCTTCTTGCCTTCCGGCCGGCGCGCCAGCAGCACCCGCCCATCCACATCGATCAGCGCGCAGGCCGCCACCAGCAATAGTGGCTTCGAGCCATCCGCCGCCGGCTCGGCCTCGGGCTGCCCGAACAGGTCGTCGCGCGTCGCCTCGAAGCGCAGCACCGGGTGCTCGCCGCCGCGCGCCACGAAGGTCTCGGCCCCCTTCCCCACCTGACGGAAACCGATCCGGCGCAGCACCGCGATGGAGCCGGAATTGTCGGTGGCGACGGTGGCTTCCAGCCGCACCAGGTCGAGATTGGCGAGCGCCCAGCGGGCCAGCCGCCCGGCCGCCTCGCTGGCGACGCCGAGGCGCCAGAAGCGGCGTCCGACCCAGTAGCCCAGCCGGCCGGTGCGCGCGGTGGCGTCGATGCGCAGGCCGACGCCGCCGACGATGATCTCCCGCTCACCCTCGGTGCCCGAAATCAGCAGATGATAGGCGGACCCGCCGGCCAGCGAGTCTCTGGCTGAGGCGATCCACTCATCGGCCAGGGCGCGCGGATAGGGGAACGGCACCGCGGCGAGGTTGCGCGTGACCTCCCAGTCATTGATCAGCCGGTGCAGTTCGGCCGCGTCGTCCGGGCGGTACGGGCGCAGCGCCAACCGTTCGGTGGCAAGCGGGGCGAAGCTGGCTGCCGGGGCAGCGGGCTTGAAACTATGTCGCAGATCGACCTGGGACTTACGGGCGGGCATCCGCATGGAGTGCCGCAAGCGCCGGCACCCTGCAAGGGCCGTTGTAAGAGCGCAGCGAAAATCCGGGCGGCCACGCCCGGACTCGACGTCAGGACCGGTAGCTGCCGTTAATATCAATATATCCGTGCGTCAGATCGCAGGTCCACACGGTCGCGTGGCCGCTGCCGAGGCCAAGATCGACCTCGATATGCACCTCGCGGCCTTTCATATGCGCCACCACCGGCGCCTCGTCGTAGCCCGTCACCACGCCGCCGTCGCGCGCCATCCACACCCCGCCGACCGCCACGCTCAACCGGTCGCGGTCGGCCGGCTCGCCGGCCTTGCCCACCGCCATGACGATGCGCCCCCAATTGGCGTCCTCGCCGGCGATCGCGGTCTTCACCAGCGGCGAATTGGCGATCGAAAACGCCACCCGCTTCGCCGATTTCTTCGAGACGGCGCCGGCCACGTCGATGCGCACCAGCTTCTGCGCCCCCTCGCCGTCACGCACCACCTGCAGCGCGAGGTCCAGCAGCAGGTCGGCCAGCGCCGAGCGGAAGCCGCGCAGCAGCGGGCCGCCCTTGTCCGGCACCCGCTTGTGCTTCGCCTGGCCGGTGGCGAACAGCAGCACGGTGTCGGAGGTGGAGGTGTCGGAATCGACCGTGGTGCAATTGAAACTGGACTCCACCCCACGGCGGAGCAGCCCCTCCATCACCGGCGCGGGCAGCTTCGCGTCGGTGAACACGAAGCACAGCATGGTCGCCATGTCGGGGGCGATCATGCCGCTGCCCTTGGCGAAGCCCTGGATGGTCACCTCGGCATCGCCGATCTGCGCGCGGCGCATGGCTGCCTTGGGAAACGTATCGGTGGTCATGATGCCGCGCGCGGCCGCGGTCCAGGCATCCTCGCGCAGGGAAGCGTGCAGCCCCGGCAGGGCGGCGGTCAGCCGGGCATGCGGCAGCACCTCGCCAATCACGCCAGTGCTGGACAGCATGACCTCGCGCGGCTTGCAGCCAACCAGCTTCGCCGCCGCTTCGGCCGAGGCGCGTGCGGCGTCGGCGCCGGCACGGCCGGTGAAGACATTCGCGTTGCCGGCATTGACCACCAGCGCCCGCGCCCGTCCGCCTTTCAGCGCATCGCGGCACCAGTCCACCGGCGCGCCGGGGCACTTGCTGCGGGTGAACACGCCGGCCGCGGTGGTGCCGGGCGCCAGTTCCACCAGCACCAGGTCGGTGCGCCCCTGGTAGCGGATGCCGGCGGCGGTGGCACCGAGGCGCACGCCCGCCAGCGGCTTCAGCTCCGGCAGATCAACGGCAAGCGGCGAGACGGGCGGGGCCATGTTGCGGTTACTTCGCCGCCGGTGCCGGCGGCGGCTCGGCGCTGTCGGTCGGACGCGGAGTCGAGCCGTCGATGTTGAATTTCTCCACTTTCGTCGCGGCGCGGGCGCTGGCGAGCAGCTTCTGCACGCCCTCCTGGATCATCTGGTTGCGCAGTTCCTCGCGCATCTGCTCGTAGCTCGGCGGCGGTGCGGTGCGGCGCTCCTGCACCTGGATGACATGCCAGCCATAGCTGGTGTGCACCGGCTTGTCGGAGACCTCGCCGGGCTTGAGCGCGAAAGCGGCCTCGGAGAACTCCGGCAGCATGTCGCCCTTCTTGAACCAGCCCAGATCGCCGCCCTGGGCAGCCCCGGGGTCGCTGCTGCGGGCCTTGGCGATGGCGGCGAAGTCACCGCCCTTCTTGAGCTCGGCAATGATGGCGGTGGCGTCGGCCTCGCTGCCCACCAGGATGTGGCGGGCATGCACCTCGGTCTCCCCCGGCTTGCCGGCGAAATCGCGATCGTAGCGGGCGCGCACTGCCTGGTCGGTCACCAGCGGGCCTACGTCGCGGTGAAACAGCGCCGATTGCAGCGCCTCTTCCTGGGCGCGGGCCATCTGGCGCTGCACCGCGGGGTCCTTGTCCAGGCCCTCCTTGCGGGCCATCACCGACACCGCCTTGCGGTCGATCAGCTGGTCGATCAGCGCCGTGTAGAGCGCTTGCTGCGGCATGCTGCGGTATTCGGCGGGCAGGCTCTGCATGGCCTCCTCGACGTCGCTCTGGTGGATCTCGCTGCCGTCCACCCGGGCCACCACAGGGTCCGTGCCTGGCGGCGGCGCGGCGGCGGCGGGGCCGGCGAGGCACCAGAGGGCCGCCAGCGCGGCAAACGGAACAATCCGGGCGAAGTGCCGCATGTGGTGAGTCCTTCCAAAAGCGGGCGGAGTTATGGCCGAACCGGCCCCGGGCGACAACCGGGGGATAACGGTTCCACGGGTCCACCGGCCACTGCCGGGGTCCAGGGGCAGAACCCCTGACGTTCCTTAACAGGTCCCGTGCCCCGCCCTGTGCCCCGTCCTGTGCGTTGACCGCGCCCGCGGGGGGTCCTATCTGACAGCCCTGCCCAACTGACGGAAAGAGGGCGGGCAGTTGATCGGGTGGCGGCGGACCGGTGGGCACGCCGCTGCATCGTCGTGGCTGTATCCGCCCCCCGAAAGGCTTGTCATGTTCGCCCGCATCGTCCGCACCATCTTCGGCACGTCGAACGACCGTGCGCTCAAGGCGTACCAGCGCCGCGTACCGGATATCAACGACCTCGAACCGGCCATGCAGGCGCTCTCCGAGGAGGCGCTGCGCGGCAAGACGGCCGAGTTCCGCGCCCGCCTCGCCCAGGGCGCCACCCTCGACGACCTGCTGCCCGAGGCCTTCGCCGTGGTGCGCGAGGCGTCCCAGCGCACCCTCGGCATGCGCCATTTCGACGTGCAGATGATCGGCGGCATGGTCCTGCACGAAGGCAAGATCGCCGAAATGAAGACCGGCGAGGGCAAAACGCTGGTGGCCACGCTGGCGGTCTACCTCAACGCGCTCAACGGCCGCGGCGTGCACATCGTGACGGTCAATGACTACCTGGCCAAGCGCGACGCCGAGTGGATGGGGCAGATCTATTCCTATCTTGGCATGACCGTGGGCGTGATCGTACACGGGCTGGACGATTCCGAGCGGCGGGCGCAGTACGCGGCCGACATCACCTATGGCACCAATAACGAGTTCGGCTTCGACTACCTGCGCGACAACATGAAATACCGGCTGGACGATATGGTCCAGCGCGATTTCGTCTTTGGCATCGTCGATGAGGTCGACTCCATCCTGATCGACGAGGCACGCACCCCGCTGATCATCTCCGGCCCCGCCGAAGATTCGTCCGACCTGTACCGCACCGTCAATGCGGTGGTGCGCGAGCTGGTGAAGGACGAGGCAACCTACGAAAAAGACGAGAAATTCCGCACGGTGACGCTGACCGAGGAGGGCGCGCCGCGGGTCGAAGACATGCTGCGCGCCGCCGGCATCATCACCGAGGGCAATCTCTACGACATCTTCAACGTGACGGTGCTGCATCACGTGCAGCAATCGCTGCGCGCGAATGCGCTGTTCGCCCGCGACGTGGACTACATCGTCCGCAACGACAAGATCGTGCTGATCGACGAGTTCACCGGCCGCATGATGGAAGGCCGCCGTTATTCCGAGGGGCTGCACCAGGCGCTGGAGGCCAAGGAAGGCGTGACCGTCCAGCCCGAGAACCAGACGCTGGCCTCGATCACCTTCCAGAACTACTTCCGCCTGTATCCCAAGCTCGCCGGCATGACCGGCACGGCCCTCACCGAGGCCGACGAGTTCATGGAGATCTATCGCCTCGACGTGATCGAGATCCCCACCAACGTCCCGTGCATCCGTATCGACGCCGACGACGAGGTCTATCGCACCGCGGCCGAAAAGAACGAGGCGGTGGCGAAGCTGATCGAGGAGGCGCGCCTGCGCCAGCAGCCGGTGCTGGTGGGCACCGTGAGCATCGAAAAGAGCGAGCACCTCTCAGGCATCCTGAAGAAGAAGAAAATTCCGCACCAGGTGCTGAATGCGCGCTACCATGAACAAGAAGCGCTGATCATTTCGCAGGCCGGCTCGCCGGGTGCGGTCACCATCGCCACCAACATGGCCGGCCGCGGCACCGACATCAAACTCGGCGGCAATATCGAGATGCGGCTCAAGATCGAGGCCGCCGGCATCGCCGACCCCGTCGCGCGGGCGGACCGCGAAGCGGCCATCCGCGCCGAGGTTGACGCCGGCTACAAGATCGTGAAGCGCGGCGGCGGACTGTATGTGATCGGCACCGAGCGGCACGAGAGCCGGCGCATCGACAACCAGCTGCGCGGCCGGTCGGGCCGCCAGGGCGACCCGGGCGCCTCGCGGTTCTTCCTGTCGCTGGAAGACGACCTGATGCGCATCTTCGGCTCGGACCGGATGGGCGGCATGCTCACCCGGCTCGGGCTGAAAGATGGCGAGGCGATCGTCCATCCCTGGATCAACAAGGCGCTGGAAAAGGCGCAGAAGAAAGTCGAGGCACGCAACTTCGACAGCCGCAAGAACGTGCTGAAGTTCGACGACGTGATGAACGACCAGCGCCGGGAGGTCTATGCCCAGCGCCGCGAGTTCATGAAGGCGAACGACGTATCCGAAACGGTCGATGACATGCGCGCCGAAATCATCGGCCAGCTGGTCGTCCGCCGCATCCCGGAGCGCGCCTTCGCCGAGCAATGGGAATCGGCCGAATTGGCCGAGGATGTGCGCCGGGTGCTGAACCTCGACCTGCCGATCGTGGACTGGGCGCGCGAGGAAGGCATCGACGAGAGCCACCTGCGCGAACGCATCGAGCAGGCGGCGGCCAAGGCGATGGCGGCGAAGGCGGCGAATTTCGGCCCCGAGGTGATGCGCTTCGTCGAGAAAAGCCTGCTGCTGCAGATGCTGGATGCGGTGTGGAAGGAGCACCTGCTGGCGCTCGACCATCTGCGCCAGGGCATCGGCCTGCGCGCCTATGGCCAGCGCGACCCGCTGAACGAATACAAGACCGAGGCCTTCACCCTGTTCAACGCCATGCTGGACGAGCTGAAGGAGCGCGTCACGACCATGGTGGCGCGGGTGGAGCTGGGGGGCGAGGCGCCGATCGAACCGCCGCCGCCGCCGCGTTTCCTGGTGGAGAGCCATCCCGAACCGGCAATGGCCCTGGCCGGCGTCGAGCAGGAATTCGAAATGGCGGACGCCGGCACGACGCGGCTGACCACGCAGCCCAGCCGCAGCGACTCGGTGGACAGCAAGGACCCCTCAACCTGGCGCAACAGCCCGCGCAATGCGCTCTGCCCGTGCGGCAGCGGCAAAAAGTTCAAGCACTGCCACGGGCGGAACATGTAGCGGCGGCGGCGCCGGAGCGGCGGAGGAATGAGCCCGGGCTGACCTTCGCTTGGCGGGGCTCCGCCCCGCGCCCCGCCAGGGCTCCGCCCTGGACCCGGCAGGGGCCATAGGCCCCTGCACCCCGAATTATATGGGTTCCAAGGGCGACGCCCTTGGCGGAGGTGCAGGAGGCGGAGCCTCCTGCCGGGTCCGGGGCAGCGCCCCGGATCGGGAACGATGATCATTTTTCGGGCAGGTTGGGATTGTACCAGCGGCGCCGCTGAACGACCCGTTTCGACCCGAAGCGGTCAAATTGACGCCCCTCTCGCCGTTTCAAGTTGGACCTGCTATCGTCCGAATGGCAAGGTACGTGAACCATAACTCTTTGCCAGGCGACGCATGAGTGCACCATTAACGCCGACCGATGTCTTCACGCCGAACGACTTCCCACGCCACACGTACGTATCTCGGTCAGCTAATCCTCCATTTGAAGGTCGGCTTCGGAATGCTTTGGCGATCCCGAAGGAAGTTATATCAATATCTGGGCCATCGAAATCAGGCAAGACAGTCCTAATCGAACGGGTGGTTGACGCTGACAACCTTATTACCGTTTCTGGATCTGAGATTTATTCTGCTGATGCTTTATGGGATCGCGTGCTGGATTGGATGGGGGCGCCGTCATCGCGAACCAATGCCTCCAGCAGTGCAACGACAAGCGGCAGGTCAGGGCAAATCGGTGGATCGCTTAGCCTTCCATTTGGTGCCTTTACCGGGAAGGCATCGGCATCGGCCCAGGGGGGCAATACGACCACCGAAGGTATCACGTCTACACAAGATCGTCGCGGAATGGCGCAGGTTCAGGAAGAAATTGGTGATAGTTCATTTTGTGTACTTGTTGATGATTTCCACTACATTGCGACTGAGCTGCAAGTCGAGATCGGTCGGCAAATTAAAACGGCAGCCGAGCGAGGTATTCGAATCATCGTGGCATCAGTTCCTCATAGGTCGGACGACGTTGTCCGGAGCAACAGCGAGTTGCGTGGTAGGACCCAAAACATCGATATAGGATTCTGGGACAATTGCGAACTTTTGGAGATCGCCAAACTAGGGTTCCGGGCGCTCAACATGCATCTGAGTGACGCTGTCCTTAAGGAGCTCGCTGAGAACTCCTGTGGTTCACCGCAGTTAATGCAACGCATCTGCCTGAATTTGAGCGTCAGCCTTGGTGTGGTTGCTGCCTACGAAGCAACCCGTTACGTCGCTGACAATGAAATTAACCTAAGAAACGCACTACTGACTACCTCCACAAGCTGTGATTATAAAACATTGCTGACTACCATGCATGGTGGCCCAAAAACTCGTGGAATGGAGCGGAATAAGTATGATTTCATCGACGGATCACGGGGCGATGTGTACCGATGTATTTTGCTTGCGATAAGGCAAGACCCGCCCCTGATGGACCTACCGTATTCTGTCCTGATGGAGCGGGTTCGCAGCGTTTGCATCGAAGAAGCGCCTATGGGACGAGGTGTTACCGAGGCATGCGGCCAGATTTCGGAATTCGCGACCAAGGACCGCACTGTTGAATTCGATACGGACGCAGATGTAGAAACTTTCCACATATCTGATCCTTACTGGCTGTTCTACCTTCGCTGCTCACCCAAAATGGAAGAGTTGGCCAAAGATCACCATGCCGGGCATTAGTCGCGAATGAAATGCGCTCATGCGCAAGCGAGAAAGTTCGGCATTCTGATCGGGGCCTGCGCAAGCAGGTCGGCTCACCACCCAAACCGGCCCGTGACACCCCCCCGCCTCACCCCCCCAGATAAGCCGCCACCACCGCCGGATCATGCGCCACCTCCGCCGCCTTCCCCTGCAGCACGATCCGGCCGGTCTCCAGCACATAAGCGACATCCGCCACTTCCAGCGCCGCCGAGGCGTTCTGCTCGACCAGCAGGATGGTGCGGCCCTCGCGCCTGAGGTCGGCGATGATGGCGAAGATTTCTTCCACGAATAGCGGGGCGAGGCCCATGCTCGGCTCGTCCAGCAGCAGCCGCCGCGGTGCGCCCATCAGCGCCCGGCCCAGCGCCAGCATCTGCTGCTCGCCGCCCGACATCGAACCTGCCAGTTGCGACAGCCGCTCGCGCAGGCGCGGAAACCGTGCCAGCACCTGCTCCTGCCGGCGCGCCCGTTCGGCCGGCACTTGTTCCAGCCAGGCGCCGACGGACAAATTCTCGGCCACCGTCAGCCCGGCGAAAATCTGCCGCCCTTCGGGCACATGGCGCATCCCCAGTGCCGCGATCCGGTGCGCGGAAAAACCGGTGATATCGGTGCCGCCGAACAGGATGCGTCCCGATTGCGGGCGCAGCAGGCCGGAAAGCGCCCGCATCAGGGTGGTCTTGCCGGCGCCGTTGGCGCCGATCAGGCAGACCACCTGCCCTTCCGCCACGGTCAGATCGATCCCCTTCACCGCCGCCGTCCGCCCATAGGCGACCACCAGCCGCTCCACCGCCAGCAGGCTCACGGGACCACCTTCCGCGCCCGCGCCGCCAGCCGGGCCGCCATCTTCTGGCCGAGATAGGCCGTCATCACCTCCGGCGCCTGCCGGGCCGCCGCGGGCGGGCCCTGAAAGATCAGCCGGCCGAAATTCAGCACGGTCACGTCATCGGCGATGTCCATGACAAAACCCATGTCGTGCTCGACCAGCAGCACGGTGGTGCCGAGGTCGCGGATGCGGCGCACCAGCCCGGCCAGCGCCGCGGTCTCGGCCGGGTTCATCCCCGCCGCCGGCTCGTCCAGCAGCAGCAGCGCCGGTTCGGGCGCCATGGCGCGGGCGATCTCCAGCAGCCGCTGCTCGCCATAGGGCAACGTGGCGGCTTGCGCTTCGGCGCGGGCGGACAGACCCACCATCTCCAGCGCCTCGCGCGCCCGCGCCACCAGCGCCCGCTCCTCGCGCCGGAAGGCGGGCGTGCGCAGAATGGTCTGGATCAGACCGACGGTGCGGCGCGGCTGCAGGCCGGTCAGCACGTTCTCCAGCACGGTCATGGCGCCGAAGATGCGGATGTTCTGGAAGGTGCGCGCCAGCCCCAGCGCCGTGCGCCGGTCGGCCCGCAATGGCGTGATGTCCCGGCCGCGTAACAACACCGCGCCCTCGCTCGGCGGCTCAAGGCCGGAAATCAGGTTGAACAGCGTGGTCTTGCCGGCGCCGTTCGGCCCGATCAGCGCGTGCACGCGGCCCGCCTGCACCGCCATGTCCACGCTGTCCACCGCGAGCAGGCCGGCGTAGCGCCGCGTCAGCGTGCGCGTCTGCAGCAGCGCCGTCATGCCGCGCGGCGTCGCATGCGCAGGGGAAACAGCCCCTCGGGCAGGAACAGCACCGCCAGCACGATGATGACCCCGTTGAACACCAGCCGCAGATCGGAGAACCCGCGCAGCAACTCGGGCAGCAAGGTGAGAATAAATGCGCCCAGCACCGGCGCCAGCGGGGTGGCGATGCCGCCCAGCAAGGCAAAGGATAGAATGGTCACGGCGGGCTCGAACCCGTACTCGTTCGGGCCGATGAAGCTGGAGGAATGCGCCCCCAGCGCCCCGGCCAGCCCGGCCAGCACGGCGGAGGCCAGCAGCGCGCCCAGCCGGGTGCGCGCCAGATTAATGCCCATCACCTGCGCCGCCGTCGCGTCCTCGCGCACCGCCTCCATGGCGCGGCCGATGCCGCTGCGCCCGACCAGCCACAGCACCAGAATGGCCGCCCCGAGCAGGCCGTAGATCATCCAGAATTCGGCGCGCAGCGGAATGCCGGACAGGCCGAGCGCCCCGCCCAGCCAGTCCACGTTGAGATAAACGGCGCGCAACACCTCGCCGAGCCCGATGGTGGCAATGGCGAGATACACGCCGGACAGCCGCAGCGTCGGCGTGCCGATCGCCAGCGCGAACAGCACCGGTGCCACGCAGGAAACCGGCAGCACCAGCGCGAACGGAAGATCGAGCTTCAGCGTCAGCAGCGCCGATGAATAGGCGCCCAGCCCCATGAACGCCGCCTGCCCGAGCGAGAGTTGGCCGACCGCCAGCACCACATACATCGACAGCGCCAGCAGCCCGTTGATGCCCAACGCATGCACCAGGTTCTGGTAGGTCCACAGGAAATTGTCGAGCCAGACCGGCATGTCCATGGCTCAGGCCCGCCGCATTTCGGGCCGGCCGAACAGGCCGGACGGGCGGGTCCACAGCACCGCCACCAGAATGGCGAAGGCCACCGCCTCCTTCAGCCCGGAATCCACATAGCCGGCGGTCAGCACCTCCACCACCCCCAGCGCGAGGCCGGCGATCAGCGCCCCCCGGATGTCGCCCAGGCCGCCGACGATGACCACCACGAACCCCCGCAGCATCATGGTCTCGCCCATGTAGGGGTGGATGGCATTGAAATTGAGCCCGATCAGCACCCCGCCCGCCCCGGCCAGGCAACCCGAGACAAACGACACCAGCGCCGCGATGCGCCCGGTGTCGATGCCCATCAGCCCGGCGGCATCCGGCTTCTCGGCCATCGCGCGGATGGCGAGCCCCAGCCGCGTGCCATGCAGCAGCCACACCAGCGCGCCCACCAGCACCAGACTGGCGAGCAGAATGAGCAATTGCGCCATGGTCACCCGCAGCCCGAACAATTCAAACGGCGCGCCGGCAATCAGCCCGGGCGGCAGGCGGCGGATGTCCGGCCCCAATATGGCAGTGGACGCCGCATACAGCGCCAGCACGCCGCCCAGCGTGACCATCAGGCTGGCCAGTTCCGGAGCACCGCGGCGGCGCAGACGCGCCAGCAACAGCCAATCCAACACCACCGCCATGGCCCCGGCCGCCATTGCCGCCAGCGGCAGCGCCGTCCAGATGCTGAAACCAAAATCACGGGTGAGAAATAACGCGACGAAAGCACCGGCGGAAAAATAGAACCCATAGGTCAGGTTAATCACCCGCAGCACGCCGAACATCAGCGTGAAGCCTAGGGCAAACAGGGCATAACCGGCCCCTAACAGGACGCCGTTGACTAGCTGCTGGGCTAGCATTGCAGTAAGGAAGGCCAGGGCTCTGCCCTGGACCCGCCCCCGCGCGCAGCGCGCTTTCGCGCGACGGCCGAGAGGCCCCTGGACCCCATCACGGCGCTATGGCGAACTTGCCGCCTTGCATCTCCAGCACCACCACGCCCTCGGTCGACGCAGGATCGCGCCCGGCGGTGAACGCGAACGGCCCCATCACGCCGGAGAACTTCGTCTGCGTCAGCGCGTCGCGCAACTTCCCGGGGTCGGCCGCACCGGCGCGGTCGATGGCCGCGGCCACGATCCGCAGCGCGTCGTAGGACTGAGCGGCGAACTGGTCGGGGTCCTTGTTGTACTTCTTGCGGAAATCGGCGACGAATGTCTGGTTCGCCGGGTCCGGCTTGCCGATGAACCAGGGGCTGCCGACGATCAGCCCGTCCGCCGCCGCGCCGGCAATCTCGCCAAGCTTGGGCGAGTTCGCGCCGTTGCCGCCGATGAACAGGGTTTCGCGCCCGAAGCCAAGCTGGTGCGCCTGCAGCAGCACGCCCGAGGTCGGCTCGACGAGCGCGGATATACCCACGGCGTCGGGCCTGAGCGCCTTGATCTTGGTGAGCTGGGCGGAGAAATCGGTGTCCTTGCTGCCGAAACTCTCGATTGCAACGATATTCAGCCCCGCCTTCTCGGCCGCCGCCTTCATCACGTCGAAGCCGGATTTCGAGAACGCATCGTCGTTGGCGTACAGCAGCGCAATGGTTTTGACGCCGCGCGACATGGCCTTCTTCAGCGTCACCGGGATCACGTCGGATTCGGGCAGCGAGGTGCGGAAGACGTAGGGGCCGATATCGGTGATACCCCTGGCGGTGGTCGAGGTGCCGACGATCGGAACCTTGCGCTCGTTGGTCACCGGGCCGACCGCGAACATTTCGTTCGACAGCGTCGGGCCGATGATGGCGATCACCCTGTCACGGCCGATCAGCTTGCGCGCGGCGTTGATCGCCTGGTCCTTGTTGCCGGCCGAATCCTCGACCGTGAGCGCGATCTTCCTGCCGCCCAGCACGCCCGTCGCGTTGATTTCGTCCAGCGCCAGGTCCAACCCGGCCCTGATGGCGGTGCCGTAGGCAGCGTTCGGCCCGCTCAGGATCTCGATGGCGCCGACCGGCACGGCGTCCTGCGCCCACGCCGAACCGGCCGCAAATGCCAGCACCGCGGCAAAAGCAACAAAGCATCTGCGCATCATCAACGGTTCCCCCACCAAAAGTCAGAAAGGAATGGGTTCCAAGGGGCCATCGCCCCTTGGCGGGTCCAGGGCAGAGCCCTGGCCTTAACCCAAATCGCGCCGCCGCCCCTCGCGCATCGACTGAAACGTCACGTACAGCATCGGAATAATGAAAATCCCGATCGCGCTAGCCGCGATCATGCCGGCGAACACCGGCATGCCGACCGAGCGCCGGCTGAGCATCGCCGCCCCGTGCGCGGTTACAAGCGGCAGCAGCCCGAGCACGAAGGCGATCGAGGTCATCATCACCGCGCGGAACCGCGTGCGCGCCCCCAGTGCGGCGGCCTCGCGGATTGGCATGCCTTCCTCGCGGCGTTCCTTGGCGAATTCGACGATCAGGATGCCGTTCTTGGCTGCCAGCGCGATCAGCACCACCAGGCCGATCTGCCCGTAGAGGTCCAGCGGCATACCGGCCAGCAGCAGGCCGGTGAAGGCGCCCAGCCCGGCCACCGCCACGCTCAGCAGCACCGGCACCGGAATCAGCCAGCTTTCGTACAGCGCCACCAGGAACAGGTAGGCGAACAGCACGGCCAGCCCCAGGATCGGCCCGGTTTGCCCGCTCGACTGTTTTTCCTGATAGGCCGTGCTGGTCCAGTCGAACGAGTAGCCGGGCGGCAGCGTGCGCTCCGAAATCTCCTCCATCGCGGCCAGCGAGTCGCCCGACGACACGCCCGGGGCCGGGGCGCCGAGGATGGTGATGGCGCGATAGTTATTGTAGCGGCTGATGGTCTGCGGCCCCAGCACCAGCCGCACGTCGGCAATCGCGCGCAGCGGCACCATGGTGCCGCTTTTGTTGCGCACATAGACACGCCACACCGCCGGCAGGTCGTTGCGGTCGATCGCCTCGCCCTCGATGTTCACCTGCCAGGTGCGGCCGTACAGGTTGAAGTCGTTGACGTAGATGCCGCCGAGCGTTGCCTGCAGCGCGGTGAAGACGTCGGCGATGCTGACCCCGAGCGCCTGTGCCTTGTCGCGGTCGATGTCGAGGTAATAGCTCGGCGTGGTCGGGGTGAAGGTGGAGAACACGCGGCCGAGCCGCTTGTCCTGGCTGGCCGCCGACAGCATGCCGAGCAGCGCGCTGCCGGCTTCCACCGGGTCGCGGCCTTCCAGGTTGAGCAGCTCGTAATCGAAGCCGCCGCTGGTGGACAGGCCGATGATCGGCGGCAGGTTGAACGGGAACACCATGGCCGAGCGCACGCTCTGCGCCATGCCGAACACCTGCCCGATCACCGCCTGGGCACGGTCCATCACCGCGGTGCGGTCGGCGAACGGCTTGAGGATCACCACCAGAAAGGCGGTGTTGCTCTGTGCGCTCTGGTCGAGGATCGAGAAGCCGACGATGGACAGCACGGCGCGCACCTGCGGCAGCGGTCGCAGCATGCCCTCCAGTTGCGCCACCACTTCGCGCGTGCGCGCCACCGACGCGGCGTCGGGCAACTGCGCCAGCACAAAGAACGCGCCCTGGTCCTCTTCCGGCAAGAAGCTGGTGGGGGTGATGCGCGCCGCCCCCCAGATACCGCCGGCGCACAGCGCGATCAGCAGCACGCCCAGCACGGCCACGCGCACCAGCCGGCGGACCACCGCGGCATAGCCGTCGCGCACATGGTCGATGCCGCCCAGCACATACCTCATCACACCGCTGCGTTTCCCCAGCGGACGCAGGAACACCGCGCACAGCGCCGGCGACAAAGTCAGGGCGTTGAGCGCCGAGATCAGCATGGCGGTGCTGACGGTCACGGCGAACTGGCGAAACAACTGGCCGGACACGCCGGGGATGAAGGCCACCGGCACGAACACGCTGAGCAGCACAAGGGTGATGGCGATGATCGGCCCGGTGATCTGCGTCATCGCCTTCTTGGTGGCTTCCTTGGGCGTGAGGTGCGGCTCCTCCTCCATCACCCGCTCGACGTTTTCCACCACCACGATGGCGTCATCCACCACGATGCCGATCGCCATCACCAGGGCCAGCAGCGACACCGTGTTGGCCGAGAAGCCGAGCGCCAGCAGCACGGCGAAGGTGCCGATCAGGCTGACCGGCACGGCAACGGTGGGGATGATAGTGGCGCGAACATTGCCCAGGAACAGGAACACCACGATCACCACCAGCACGAAGGCTTCCGCCAGGGTCTTGATGACCTCGTGGATGGTGTCGGCGACGAAGCTGGAGCTGTCGTAGAGGATGACCTTCTTCATCCCCTCCGGGAAGCGTTTGGCCAGATTGTCGAGCACCGCGGCGACGCGCGCGGAGGTGGCGACCGCGTTGGCGCCGGGCGAGAGGTAGATGCCGATGGTGATGGCCGGGTTGCCGTTCAGCCGGCTGACGGTGTCCTGGCTGGCGGCGCCGAGTTCCACCCGCGCCACGTCGCGCACCCGCAGCACCGATCCGTCCGGGTTGGCGCGCAGCACGATGGCGCCGAACTCCTCGGGCGTGGTCAGCCGTCCCTTGGTCTGCAGGTTGATCTGGAACTGGGTGTCGTCGGGGATCGGCCGGGCGCCCACGCGACCCACCGCGCCCTGCACATTCTGCGATGCCAGCGCGGCGATGATGTCGGAGGGGGCCAGGCCGAGCTGGGTCAGCCGGTCGGTCTCGAACCAGATGCGCATCGAATAGTCGAGCGCGCCGAACACGAAGGCCTGCCCCACCCCCGGCACGCGGGCGATGGCATCGAGCACATTGATGGTGACGTAGTTGGACAGGAACAACGGGTCCTGTTTGCCGTTGTCGCTGTAGAACTGCATGAACTGCAGGATCGCAGCCGACTTCTTGAGCACCGTCACGCCGTTGCGCTGCACCTCGGCCGGCAGCCTGGCCAGCGCCGCCTGCACCCGGTTGTTGACGTTGACGGTGTCGATATCGGGGTTGGTGGTGAGGGCAA
The DNA here is from genome assembly GCA_903918195.1 of uncultured Acetobacteraceae bacterium. Classification (GTDB taxonomy): domain Bacteria; phylum Pseudomonadota; class Alphaproteobacteria; order Acetobacterales; family Acetobacteraceae; genus Rhodovastum. Next base: position 69,901 of record CAIXDS010000201.1, read on the forward strand.
AGCTGATGCTCAGCGAATAGCTGCCGTCGTTGCCGGAATTCGAGCGCATGTACAGCATCTGATCGACGCCGTTGATCTGCGCTTCCAGCGGCTGCGCCACCGTGGTCTCCACCACCGCCGCCGAGGCGCCGGGGAAGCGGGTGGACACGGTCACCTGCGGCGGCACGATGTCGGGAAACTGCGCCACCGGAATGCGGGTGAGCGAAATCAGCCCGGCCAGGGTGATGACGATGGCGATGACGACCGCGAGCCGCGGCCGTTCAACGAAGACGTCGGAAATCATGCCCTATTTTCCCGTGCCCGTCCCAGCGGGCGCGCCAGGGGGCGCGCCAACCGGGGCGGGGTTGACCACCACGCCGGGCCGCACCCGCTGGATGCCGTCGGCGATCACCTGGTCGCCTTCGGCGAGCCCCTCCATCACCACGGCCATGCTCGGGGTGGACTGGCCGAGCCGGATGCGCCGCTGCTGCGCCTTCTTGTCGGCATCGACCACATACACGTAGCTGCCCTGCTGGTCCGACAGCACCGCCGAGCGGGGAATGGCGAGCGCCAGCAAGGGCTCGGCCCCTTCCACCAGCACCGTCACGAATTCGCCATCGGTGAGGTTGCGGCTGCCGAGATCGCTCGGCTTGGCACCGGGCCGCAGCGGGTTGGGGATGCGGCCGCGCAGGGTGATGGTGTCGGTGTTCTGCGCCACGATCGGGTCGGCATAGTCAAGCCGGCCCGGCTGGCCGTAGAGCGTGCCGTCCGGCAGCCGCAGCCGGACGACCGCCGCCTCGATGCCGCCCCTGGCTTCGAAGCTGTTGCGCAGCTCCAGCCAGGCCCGGACCGGCACCGGGAAGGTGACATACATCGGGTCCTGGCTGACGATGGTGGTGAGCGGACCGGTCGTGAGCCCGACCACGTTGCCGGCGGTGACCGTGGTGCGGGAGATCTTGCCGCCGATCGGCGCGCGGATTTCGGTGTAGTCGAGGTTGATTTGCGAGGACTGCGCCTGCGCGACCGCCGCCTGCAACTGGGCGGCGTAACTGGCCTGCTGCGCCAGGTCGTCGTCCACGGTGCTGCGCTGGCCGGCGGGCGTGTTCAGCAGCGACTGGGCGCGGTTGAGCGTGATGGTGGCGTTGCGCAGCAGCGCCGACATTTGGGCCACCGTCGCCTGCTTGGCGTGCAGATCGGCCTCGAAGGGTGGGCGCTCCAGGCGGTACAGCAGGTCGCCCTGCCGCACTTCGCTGCCCTCGGTGAACAGCCGTTCCTGCAGGAACGCGGTCACCCGGGCGACGATGTCCACCCGGTCGGTGGCCTGCACCCGGCCGATGAACTCGCTGGTCTCGGTGACCGGCTTGCGCTGCACCGTCACCGTGCCCACGGAAGGCGGCCCGGGCGGGCCGAACTGGGCCGCGGCTGGCAAGGCCGCACAGATAAACACCAGCGCCGCGGCGGCGGCGGTCAGGCGAAAACGCATCATCAATCCTCGGCGATTGGCTCCCCAGAATTTGGGAGCGTGGACCGGCGCCACAAGCGGGCGCCATGTTCTTGCACCATTCCGGCAATCTTGCGACCCTTCCCGGCCAGGCAACACCGGCGGCGGGAACGTGGCAATGGGCGAAAGGGTGACGATTTGCGAAGTCGGCCCGCGCGATGGGCGACAGAAGGCGAAATCGATCATGCCCACCGCCGGACAGCACGGGGCGGCGGCGGGAGAACTGGGCTATAGCGAAGCCGAGGTGGCGGCGCTGCGTTCGGCTGGTGTACTGATTTAGGGGGCAATCCGTCACCGGTGGGCGCGGGCGGAATTGCGGTCACGCGGTCTGTCGGGTATGCCCCTATGATGATAGGCTGAAAGATTGAGGAGCCGCTTCTCTATGCTGACGGTTCGCCTGCTGAACCTGCCCGGGATGCGCCGGCGGCTGCTGGTCATAGCCCCGCTGCTCGTGCTGCTGATCGCCGCCGTGACCGGCATACTCGACCGCACGGTCGATGCCTTCGTAACACCCTTGTCGCCGGAACAGACCCGGGCGGTGCTGCATCGCGCCCAGGCGGGGGCTGGCATTGCCTATGTCTCGGTGCGCGCGCTCGGCCGCGTGGTCGCGGTGGCGTCCTCCACCACGGTCAACGCGAATGTCGGTGCGGTGGTCAACGGCGGCGCCAGCCTGGAGGTCGGCAATGTGATGCAGCCGTTCGAGCAATTGCTCGACGGTTTCGGTGATGTGCTTATGGTCAGCCTCATCAGCGTGACGATCCAGCTCGTGCTGGTGGACGTGCTGGACGCCTTCGCCCTGCAATGGGTCCTGCCGATCGGCCTGGGGCTGCTGGCGATCGCCCTGTTCATTGGTGCAGCGCCGACCGGCCGGCTGCGGCGGCTCGCCCATGCGCTGGTCGCGGGCGCGATCCTGGCCAAGTTGATCCTGCCCATCGGCGTGCAGGGGACGGAATCGCTGTCGGACCGCTTCCTGCGCGACCGGGCGGCCAAGGCCGCGACCGTGCTCAACGACACACGGACCGAACTGGCGGCGGCGTTGCCAACGTTTGACGAGGAACCGGGCCGGTCCTGGTACAATCCGCGGCGGGTCACCGACCGGATGGCGGCCCTCGCGCCCGATCGTCTGGCCGATTCGTTGACCCGGATCACCGACAGCGTGGAACGGGCGGTCGAGGCGAGCCTGACCTGGATGGCCGTGTTCGTGCTGGAAACGATCATCTTCCCGCTCACCGTCGCCGGACTCGCGGTCTGGCTGTTCCGGATCACGATTCGCCGCCGCGTGCCGCTGATGGTCTGATTTTACGCCGGGTCGTATTTGCGGCAGAACGCCACCGCGCTCATGGCGCGGAAATCGGCCAGCGCTTCGCCCAGCCGGTCGTGCGGCCAGTCCCACCAGGCGATCCGCTGCAGCGCGTCCACGATCTCCGGCGCAAAGCGGTACCGCAGCACCCGCGCCGGCACCCCCACCGCAATGGCGAAGGCCGGCACGTCGCGGCTCACCACCGCGCCGGCGCCGACCGCCGCGCCGTTGCCGATGGTCACTCCCGGCAGCACCACCGCCCCGTGGCCGATCCACACATCGTTGCCCAGCACCACGCGGTGGCTGCGCCGCCAGTCAAAGAACGCGGCATCGTCCTCGCCCAGGCCATAGGCCGCGGAGCGGTAGGTAAAATGGCTCAGCGCCACCCGGTCGAGCGGGTGGTTCCCCGGGTTCACCCGGACCTGCGCGGCGATGGAACAGAACCGCCCCAGTGTGGTGTAGGTAATGTCGGAATCGTTCGCGACGTAGGCGTAATCGCCGAAATGGCTCTCCGCCACCTTCGTGCGCGCACCCACCTCGCACCAGGCACCGAAGCTCGAGTCGCGCACCTCCGCGGTGGGATGGATGGCAGGCTCATGGCCGAGCGTTTTCCCGGCGGTGGCGGGGTCCTTGTACATGCACGACTCCTCAGGCATCGGAGCCGGACCATCGCAGGGATCACCGCCCGGGTGTAGCGGGCGGTTTGCGACCATTCAGTGACCGAGCCAGGACGCCGTCACCGCGGCGGCCAGCACCACCATCGTCGCCACCACCACATGCCAAGCCGGGCGCAGATGCTCGTGGAACTGCTCGGACTCGGTTTCCATCGGCTTACACTCCCTTGGTTCGGACGGCGGGCAAGGCAAGACTGGGGGTGGCGGCATTGGCCAGCGAGCGCAGATCCAGCCCGGCGACCGCGCCGATCACCACCAGCGCCGGCATCGGCAAGGCGGCGCGGCGGGCCGCCAACGTGCAGGCGCCGAGCGTGCTGCGCAGCACGCGCTGCCCGGGCAGGGTGGCGCGCGCCACCACGACCACCGGGGTCTCGGCCGCCCGCCCGCCGGCGAGCAGGCGTAGGGCGATGTCGTCCAGCCGGGTCAGCGCCATGAAGCCGACCACCGTGCCGCCGGCGCGCGCCAGCGCCGCCCAGTCGATCGTCTCGGCCACCCCCGCGCCGGCATGGCCGGTCAGGAAGGTCACCGCCGCCGACAGGCCGCGATGGGTCAGCGGAATGCCCGCCGCGGCCGGGGCGGCGAGGCCGGCGGACACACCCGGCACGACGCGGAACGGAATGCCGGCCGCCTGCAGCGCCAGGGCTTCCTCGCCGCCACGGCCGAACACGAACGGGTCGCCACCCTTCAGCCGCACCACCCGGCGCCCGGCCCGGGCTTCGGCCACCAGCCGGGCATTGATGGCATCCTGGCTCCAGCCGCGGGTTCCCTTCCGCTTGCCAACGCCGATGCGCGTGGCGTCGTGGCGGACGAGCGACAGCACGGCGGGTCCCGGCAGGGCATCGTGCAGCACCACATCGGCGGCCCGCAGCGCCGCGGCGGCGCGCAGCGTCAGCAGCCCCGGATCGCCCGGCCCGGCGCCGACCAGCCAAACGCTGCCGGGCGCCGGACCCTCCGCCATGTCATCGATGACCATCGTGGAAACCGGAATCACATTTGACAGCCCGTATATGAGGCGTATCTGTCGCAAACAAGATGCAGTTACGGCGGTGCACGCGAGGAGAAGCACGATGACGACCGCGACAAAACGCTCCGCCACCGAACTCCTGAAGGAGTCGAGCCAGCGGTTGCGCGGCACGATCGGCACCGAACTCGCCGCCGGTGGCACGCAGGTGAGCGACGCCGCCGAGGCGCTGCTGAAATTCCACGGCACGTATGAGCAATATGACCGCGACACCGCCACCGCCCTCAAGACGCAGGGGCTGGAGAAGGAATACAGCTTCATGGTGCGCGTCCGCATGCCCGGCGGGCGGCTGACGGCGGCGCAGTACCTGGCCCTCGACGCGCTGGCGGACCGCTATGGCAACGCCACGCTGCGGGTAACCACGCGGCAGACCATCCAATTTCACGGTATCGTCAAGGGCAATTTGAAGCCCGCCATCGCTGCCATCAACGCCACCCTGCTGACCACCCAGAGCACCTGCGGCGACGTGGTGCGCAACGTCACCACCTCCGCCGCGCCACGCCGGGATGCGGCGCATGCGCGGCTGCTGGCGGATGCCTGCCTGCTCTCCGCCGACCTGCTGCCGCGCAGCCGCGCCTATCACGAGATTTTTCTCGACGCGGCGCCGGACGAGACCACCGGCGAGGAGACCGAGCCGCTTTTTGGCCCCACCTACCTGCCGCGCAAATTCAAGATCGGGCTGGCGCTGCCGCAGGACAACACGATCGACGTGCTCAGCAACGACCTTGGCCTGATCGCGATCTGGGAGGAAGGGGTCCTGCGCGGCTACAATGTGGCCGTCGGCGGCGGAATGGGTATGACGCATAACCGTCCTGACACCTACCCGCGCCTGGCCAGTCTGGTCGGCTCGGTCGGCCCGGACGAGCTGCGCGCCCTGGCCGAAGCGGTAGTGCGGGTGCAGCGCGACCATGGCGGGCGCGCCGACCGCAAGCGGGCGCGGCTGAAATACCTGGTCGACGACCAGGGCCTGCCCTGGGTGCGCGAGGCGATCGGCCGCGAGCTCGGCCACGCTCTCGCCGATCCGCTGCCGATGCCGGCATTCGAAGTGCCCGACCTGCTCGGCTGGCACGAGCAGGGCGACGGCGGCTGGTGGCTCGGGGTGAAGCTGCCGGCCGGGCGGATTGCCGATGCCGGCACGGTGCGCCTGCGCACGGCGCTGCGCGAGGTTGTGCAGCGCTACGGCATCGACCCGGTGCTGACGCCGCAGCAGGATGTGTTGCTGACCAACATCGCGCCGCGCCTGCGCAGCGCCATCACCCGCAAGCTGCGCGCCCATGGCGTGACCATGGCCGGCGAGATCACCCCGCTGGCGCGCTGGGCCATGGCCTGCGTGGCGCTGCCGACCTGCGGGCTGGCGCTGACCGAGGCCGAACGGGTGCGTGCGCCGCTGGTGGCCGACCTCGAGGCGGTGCTGCGCCGGCACGGGCTGGAGCGCGAGCGCATCAGCCTGCGCATCACTGGCTGTCCGAACGGCTGCGCGCGCAGCTATGGCGGCGATATCGGCCTGGTCGGCCGGGTGCCGGGTGCCTATGCGGTGTTCGTCGGCGGCGATTTCGCCGGCACGCGGCTGTCGTTCAAGCTGCTCGAACGGGTGGCGCAGGAGCGCGTGGTGGCGGTGCTGGAGCCGTTGCTGGCCACCTTCGCGCAGCAGGGCTGGCGGGGCGAGGGATTCGGCGATTTCTGCCACCGGCTCGGGCCGGAGGCAGCGCTGGCGCTCGTCGAGGGCGTTCAGGCAAGCGCGGCCTGAGCCAAGGGGCTCAGTGCAGCAGCACCGCCGCCTTCTGCAGCGTCACCCACACCCCCCATAGCAGCGGCAGCAGCACCGGCGCCCAGGCCAGCACAGTGCGGGCGTCCAGCCGGCCACGGTCGATGCCGAACGAGGCTTGCGGCACGGCCACGCCGGCGGTGCGCCGGTCGATCGCGGCGACTTCCGAGTCCGGCATGAACCACCGGGCGGCGACCGGGCGGATCAGCAGATTGGCGACCAGCCCGGCCGCCAGCATGCCGGCCAGGATATACAGCGTGCCGTCGTAGATGCGGTCGCGCGGCACACCGGCGGTGATTTCGGCCTCGCGAATGTAGTTGACCACCGTCGGGCCGATGATACCGGCGGTGGCCCAGGCGGTCAGCAGCCGCCCGTGGATGGCGCCGACAAAACGCGTGCCGAACAAATCGGCCAGATAGGCCGGGATGGTGGCGAAGCCGCCGCCATACATCGACAGAATGACGCAGACCATCGCCACGAACAGCGCCCGCTCGCCGGCATGCGCGATCCAGGGTGCGGCGGCGTACATCACGATGCCGAGCAGGAAGAACATGGTGTAGGTGGTGCGCCGGCCAATCAGGTCCGACAGCGACGCCCAGAAGAACCGCCCGCCGATGTTGAACAGCGACAGCAGCCCGGTGAAGCCCGCGGCGATCGCCGCGACGGCCCGGCGCTGCCCGTCATCGAGCGCCATGAAGCCGAGATCGGGCCGGCCGATCAGCGCGCCGCCAAACATCTCCTGCAGCATCGGCGAGGCCATGCCGATGACCCCGATGCCGGCGCTGACGTTCAGGCACAGCACCGCCCAGACCAGCCAGAATTGCGGCGTGCGGTGGGCATCGCGCAGATGGACGTTGCCGTGCGTCACCATCGCCCGCCGGCCGGGGGCGGGCGGGGACCAGCCGTCCGGGGTCCAGCCGGCGGGCGGCAGCCGGTAGCCGAAGGCACCGCCCAGCATGAACACCAAATAGCCGAGCGCGAGCACCGCGAAGGTCTGCCACACGCCGACGCTGGCGGGCGAGGCGAAAAAATCCATCAGCCCGGCGGCCAGCGGCGCACCGATCATGGCGCCGCCGCCGAACCCCATAATGGCCATGCCGGTGGCCATGCCGCGGCGGTCCGGGAACCAGCGGATCAGCGTCGATACCGGCGAGATGTAGCCGAGTCCCAGCCCGATGCCGCCGATCACCCCCGAGCCGAGCCACAGCATCCAGAGCTGGTGGAGATAGACGCCGGCGGCCGAGAACAGCAGCCCGCCGCACCAGCACAGCGCCGACACCACGCCGGCGCGGCGCGGCCCGGCGCGCTCCAGCCACAAGCCCCAGAGCGCCGCCGAGCAGCCCAGTAGCACGAAGAACAGCGTGTACATCCAGCCCAGATCGGCCACCCGCCAGTCGCAGGTGGTGGTGAACAGGGCCGCCCACAGCGACTGTTCCGGGCAGGCGTGCGGCGTGGTGATGCCGATGGCGCGCGACAGCGGCAGCCAGAACACGCTGAACCCGTACGCCATGCCGATGCAGAGATGGATGGCCAGGGCCGCCGGCGGCACCAGCCAGCGGTTGAAGCCGGGCCGGGCGATGATCCGCTCGCGGTCGAGCAATCCGGCCGCTCCGGTGCGAGGGGCATCATGGGTCACGTTGGCGTTCCTCCGCTTGCCACGAATTTACCCGGTTCGGTTGGGCCGCGCAACGGGATCGCGACGCTTGCGCCGGCGGCGACGCGGTGTTATGTTCCTGTTATGTTCTAGTCAGTCGCGGGGACAGGAAATGAACGATAGACAGCGGATTTCGCGTCGTGCGCGGACCGGGGCGCGCGACGGGCGGGAACTGGCGGTATGGACGCTCGGCCTGCTCTGCGGCCTTGGCGCCGCGGCGGCAAGCGAGGCATTGCTGCTGCCCTTTGGCCTCGCCCTGGCGCTGGCGGGCAGCCTGCCGCTGGCGGCGCTCGGGCTGCGCTGGCTGCTGCGGCCGCGGCGGCGTGCGGTGGTGTGGGAGGAGGCGTCCTGGCGCACGCCCTGAGGGCGGGAAATTAACCGCTGTGCAAGGCGGGACCGGCAGAATGGCCCTCCTTGCGGCACAACGCCGCGACGATGCCAACGGCGGAGACAGCACATGATGGGCCATGCCGCAGCCACGGCGCCGCTCCCGACCGATGGCACCGATCTGCGCGCGGTGGTGCGCGAGGAGGTGGGCAGCCTGTTCGAAGAACTGCGCCGCTTCATCGACCGCCGCATCGCCGAGCTGAGCGTCGAAGTACATGGCGCGGTGCAGATGGTCGATTTCAGCGAAACCAACCTGTCCGAGCAGCTCAGCCGCATCCACAACCAGATCGCCAGCGTGGTGGCGGTACCGGCGATCGCCACCCACAACAGCGGGCTGGAACTGGAAGCGGTGGTACAGGCCACCGAGGCCGCCGCCGATCGCATCCTGGAAGCCGCCGAGGCAATCGGCGCGTGGGTGGAAGACGGGCGGCGCGATCCGGCCGGCTTCGAATTGCTCACCGAGAAGGTGAACGCGATTTTCGAGGCGTGTTCGTTCCAGGACCTCACCGGCCAGCGCATCCGCCGCGCCATTGATCACCTCCAGCGGGTCGAGGGCCTGCTGGAAGACCTGATGCACACCGCGCACGCCCCGGCCGACGCTGCCGGAGCACCGGCCTCAGAGCCGGCGGGCGGGGTCGATCTCGCCCAACAGGAAATCGACCGCCTGCTGGGCTGACCCCGCCTATTTCTTCCGCGCCTCGGCCACGGCGGCCTGCAGATCCGCCAGGCTGAGCGCGCCCGGTAGCATGTGCCCGCCGATCACGTAGGCCGGCGTCCCCTGGATATCGAGCCTGTGGGCCAGTTCGAGATTGGCTTCGATGCGTTGTTGCACCGACGGGTCGGTCATGTCCTTTTGCAACCGGTCCCAGTCCAGCCCGGTCTTCGCCGCGGCGGCGCGCAAACTGTCCTGCGTCACGTCCGGCGGTCCGGACATCACCGCGTCCTTCAGCTTCAGGTAGCCGCCCTGCTTCTGCGCCGCCAGCAGCGCCTTCGCCCCCAGCAGGCTGCCCGGGCCGAGGATGGGAATATCTTTGTACACGACCCGCAGGTTGCGATCGTGGCCGAGCAATTCAGCCATCACCGGGGTCATGCGCCGGCAGTACGGGCAGCGTATGTCGAAGAACTCCACCAGGGTCACATCGCCCTGCGGGTTGCCCTCGACCGGGTCGCCCGGGGCATGGGTCAGCGCCTCCCCCAGGCCGGCAATGGCGGTGCGCGCCGCCGCCTGCTGCAGCCGCGATTCATCCTCCTGCAACGCGGCGATGGCATCGCGCAGGATCGACGGATCGGCTTTCAGGGCGGCGCGAACCACCTCGACGATTTCCGTCCGTTGCTGGGGTGTGAAGCCCTGCGCCAACGCCGGGGCGGCGGCGAAACCCGCCAGCAGCGCCGCCAGCAGCCATGTGAATCTGCGCATTGGGAATCCCTTCAGATCAGGTTTTTCGTTTCGTCACTATTGTTCTGTGCCCGCAGCGCTGCGGGGTCGTCTGGCGATCAACATACGGTTGCCGGTGCTCACGAACGAGTCTATGGCAGCGTCGTTCAGATGAATGATGCGGACCAGGTTCACGTCCAGGGCCGCCGCGCGGAACAAGGGATTGGCATTGGTGCGCAGCAGCGTCTCGGTTTCCGCGTCCTGGATGACGGCCAGGTTTTTGCCGGGCAGGTTCTTCGGGAGGCCCTGCGCGCAGGCAGGGCTTGGTATCGTGCTCGCGCTGGGCCTGGCAACTGCCGGCTGCTCGACGCTGGATACCGCTGCCAATTCGGTCGGCAACGCCATCACCGGCGGTGGCGGCCCGCCGCCCGGCACCCCGGGCTATGTGAGCGGCTTCCTGGGCGGGGTTTCGGCCGATGAGCCGCGCGCCGCTTTGGTGGCGCGCGAGGTGCTGTCGGGCGGCGGCACGGCGGCGGAGGCAGCGGTGGCCGCCGCGTTCATGCTGTCGGTCACGCTGCCGTCCCGCGCCGGGCTTGGCGGCGGCGGCGCCTGCCTGGCCTATGACCCGGACAAGGCGAGCGTAAATGGCGGCGTGCCCGAGGCGGTGCTGTTCGTGCCGCCACCGGGCGGCGGCAGTGCCGCCGGCCCCGGCGCGCGGCCGGCGGCGGTGCCGATGATGGCGCGCGGCCTATACGCGCTGTTCGCCCGCTATGGCCGCCGCCCCTTCGAATCGCTCACCATCTATGCCGAGCAGAGCGCCCGCTTCGGCATTCCGGTGAGCCGCGCCCTCGCCCGCGACCTCGCCGTGGTGGCCGGGCCACTGGCCGGCGACCCGCTGGCGCGGGACATCTTCTTCCAGCCCAACGGCCAGCCGCTCGCCGAGGGCATGACGCTGACGCAGCCCGAACTGGGCGCCACCCTGGCCCAGCTGCGGGTGGCCGGGGTGGGCGACCTGCATGTCGGCGTGCTCGCGCGCAAGATCGTCGAGGCGTCCGAGCAGGTCGGCGGCGGTCTGACCGCGGCGTCGCTGCGCTACAGCCTGCCGAGCTACGCCCCCGCGCTGGCGATCGATGTGCCCGGCGGCGACCAGGCCGTGTTCCTGCCGCCGCCGGCCGATGGCGGTCTGGCGGCCGCTGCCGCTTTCCGCGTGCTGATGGCCTCGCCCGGGGCGCTGCCGGTGGCGCAGGAGCGCGCGATGTCGGTGGCCGCCGCCTGGCGCGCGCAAGGCGGCCAGGGCGATCCGGCCGCCCTGCTGGCCGCTCAGGTACCGGTCGCATCGCTGCCGCCATTGCCTGCCTCGACCAGTCTGGTCACGCTGGACCGCGACGGCCGGGCGGTGGCCTGCACGTTCAGCATGAACAACCTGTTCGGCACCGGCCGCATTGCCCCCGGCACCGGCGTTCTGCTGGCCGCCTCGCCGGCCTGGATGCCGCCGCCGCTGCTGTCGGCGGGTCTGGCCTGGAACCCGAACATCCACGAATTCCACGCCGCCGTCGCCGCCTCCGGCCAGGAAGGCGCGCCGCTGGCCGCTGCCGACGCGCTGTTGCAGTCGCTGCAGACCGGCAAAAGAACCGTGTTCAGCGCCGAACCGCCGGGCCAGAATACCCCGCAGATGCTGAATATCGGGCCGCCGGTGGTGCTGAGCAGCGGCGTCGCGATGCGGCCGGTGCCCGAGCCCGGACGTGCCGATGCCATCAGTTGCGCCGGCTACCTTCCCGGCGATGCGGGCAGTTGCGCCTGGTACACCGATCCGCGCGGCGCGGGGCTCGCCGTCGGCGGCAATTGATGGGGCTGAAGGTCGGGCGCGGCGCCGCGGCGCCGCCGTTCATCGTGATGGATGTCATCACCGCGGCCAATGCGCGCCAGGCCGCGCTGCCGCCGGGGGCACCCCCGGTCATCCGCATGGAAGTCGGCCAGCCCGGCACCGGCGCCCCGGCCGGCGCGGTCGCCGCCGCCGCCGCGGCGCTGCGGGCAGGGGCGCCGATGGGCTACACCGAGGCGCTCGGGCTCGCCTCCCTGCGGACGCGGATCGCGCGGCATTATGCGCAGTGGTACGGCGCCGAGGTGCCAGCCGCACGCATCGCGGTAACGGTTGGCGCGTCCGGCGCGTTTCCGCTCGCGTTCCTGGCCGCCTTCGATCCGGGCGACCGGGTGGCCATGGCGGCGCCGTTCTATCCCCCGTATGTCAACATCCTCGCCGCCCTCGGCATCCAGCCGGTGATCCTGGAGGCGGGACCGGAGACGCGGTTTCAGCCGGATGTTGCCATGCTGGAGCTTCTGTCGCCCCGCCCGGACGGGCTGATCGTGGCCAGCCCCTGCAACCCGGCCGGCACCATGCTGCACCCGGACGAGCTGGCCGCCATCGCCGGCTGGTGCCACGCGAACGGGGTGCGACTGATTTCCGACGAGATTTACCATGGGCTGCACTACGACGCCCCGATCGCAACCGCCGCAGCCTTGAGTCCGAGTGCCGTGGTGGTCAACAGCTTCTCGAAATATTTTTCCATGACCGGCTGGCGGGTCGGCTGGATGGTGCTGCCCGCCGATCTGGTGCGGCCGGTGGAGTGCCTGGCGCAGAACATGTTCATCAGCGCCCCGCACATCGCCCAAATCGCCGCCGAGGCGGCGATGGACTGCACCGCCGAGCTGGAGGCGAATGTGGCGCGCTACCGGCGCTCGCGCGATCTGCTGCTGCGCGCCCTGCCGGCGGCCGGATTTCCGCATCTGAGCCCGGCCGAAGGGGCGTTCTACCTGTATGCCGACGTGGGCGACCGGACCAATGACAGCCGCGATTTCTGCGCCCGCATGCTGGCCGAGGCCGGGGTGGCGACGAGTCCCGGGGTGGATTTCGACCGCACCCGCGGGAACCGCTTTGTCCGCTTTTCCTATTGCGGCCCGGAAGCCGACATGGCGGCGGCAGCCCAGCGCCTGAGCGGGTGGCGCTAACCCAACTCCGTCAACTGGCAGCAACCGCGCGTTTGGCGATCACCCCGATCAGGTGGCCCCGGTATTCGGCGCTGCCGTGGATGTCGCTGTTGAGGTCGTCCGCTGGCGTGCTGATGCCGTCCAGGGACTCCGGCGCCCATGCACGCTCCAGCGCCTGCTCGAACGCCGTGTGGCGGAACACGCCGTTCTGGCCGGCGCCGGTCACCGCCACCCGCACCCCCTGCCCGCCTTTGGCGACGAACACGCCAACCATGGCATAGCGCGAGGCCGGGTTGCGGAACTTCGTGTAGGCCGCCCGCTGTGGCGCCTGGAACGCAACCTCGGTGATGATCTCGTCCGGCTCCAGCGCGGTGGTGAACAGGCCCTGGAAGAAATCGCCGGCGGCGATCGCCCGCTTGTTGGTGCGGATAGTGGCATCGCTGGCCAGCGCCACGGCCGGATAGTCGGCGGCCGGGTCGTTGTTGGCGAGGCTGCCGCCAAGGGTGCCGCGGTTGCGCACCTGGATGTCGCCGATGCCGGCGGCGAGGCAGGCCAGCGCCGGAAACGCCCGTTGCACATCCAGGCTGGCCGCCACCGTGGCATGCGTGGTGGTGGCGCCGATGGTCACCGTGCCGCCGGTCACCTTGATGCCGGACAGCCCCAGCCCGGCGAGGTCCACCACGATGGCGGGCCGGTTCAGTCGCAGCTTCAGCACGGGAATCAGGGTCTGCCCGCCGGCCAGCGCCTTCGCATCCGCGCCGCCCAGGGCGTGCACCGCATCGGCCAAGCTGGCGGGCTTGGTGTAGGCGAAATCGTACATGGCCTGCTCCTCTCTACCCCGTCGCCGCACGCGGGCGGTTGGACTGGATGATCGACTCAAGCCGGCCGGTTACTCGGCCGCTTGCGCCTGTTGCTGGTGGTGCATCAGCTTTTGGGCCGCCGCGATGGCCTTCACGATGTTATGATAGCCGGTACAGCGGCAGAGATTGCCTTCCAGCCCGTGGCGGATCTGCGCCTCGGTCAGTCCCTCCGGGTGGCTCTGCACCAGATCGATGGCGCTCATCACCATGCCCGGGGTGCAGAAGCCGCATTGCAGGGCGTGGTGCTCGCGGAACATCGCCTGCATCGGATGCAGGGTGCCGTCGGCTGCCGCCAGTCCCTCGACGGTGGTGATGCTGGCGCCGTCCGCCTGCAGGGCCAGCATGGTGCAGGATTTCGCCGACTGGCCGTCCACCAGCACCACGCAGGCGCCGCACTGGCTGGTGTCGCAGCCCACATGGGTGCCGGTGAGGCCGAGCTTCTCGCGCAGCAACTCGACCAGCAGGGTTCTCCCCTCCACCTCGACCGTCTCGCGCTTGCCGTTCACCGTAAGGCTGACCTGCGGCATTTTTTTCTCCCATGGCGTTTCGACAGGGCGCGCGGTGCTTTGGCGGAAATGGTCTCATTCGCGTTCGATATGGTCAAGCGGCGGGAGGTCGGAAGACGGCGCGCGGTAACGTGCCCCTGCCGTCGGCATCACCCCACCGGGTCAGGATTTCTGCACCCCCCAGAACACCGGAAACGGCGCTTTCGCTACGCCGGAGATGCTGGTGCGCCAAGCCTGGTACATCTGAAAGAAGCCGGTCGGCGCATAGGTCACGTTGTCGAACGAGGCTCGGTTGATCGCCGCGATGGCTTTCTTCTCGGCCGCCGGGTCGGCGGCGGCGTACCAGTCGCCGATGCGTGCCTGCACCTCGGGCGCGTTCGGCCAGCCGAACCATGCCTTGTCGCCGCCGGCATCCAGCGCCGGGTACGCCGCCGGGTTCACGCACTCCGCCCCGGCGTGCCAGGTATGAAAAAGGTTCCAGCCGCCCTTGCCCGGCGGGTCCTTCCTGGCCCGGCGCGCGCCGAGCGTGGCCCAGTCGGTTGCCACATAATCGGTTTCGAAACCGAGCCGGGTCAGCAGCTCCCGCGTGACTTCGCCCTGCGCCTTGATGATCGGGATATCGGTGGCGACGATCAGCGTCACCCGGGCGCCGAACTGTCCGGCCTCGGCCAGCAGCTTCTTCGCCGCCGCGTCGTCGCGTGGTCCGGTCAGGATATCGCCGCCCGCCTCGGTGTACATCGGCGTGCCTGGAGTGAAGAAACCCGGCAGCCTGCTCCACAGATCGGGGTTCTCGCCCACCACGGCCTGCATGTAATCCGGCTGCGACAGCCCCATCAGCAGCGCCCGGCGCGCCCGCACATCGTTGAACGGCGGCTGCAGGTGGTTCATGCGCAGGCTGCCGATATTGCCGAGCGGATCGGCGATATCCACCGCGATGTTGCGGTTGCGCTTGAGCCGCGGCACCAGATCGGGCAGCGGCGTCTCCCACCAGTCAACCTCGCCATTCTGCAGCGCCGATCCGGCGGCGGCCGCGTCCATGCTGAGCCATTCGATGCGGTCAAACATCATGCGCTTGCCGCCGGCCAGCCACTCGGCCGCCTCCGGGCGCGCCGGATAATCGGCGAATCTCTCGAAGATGGCCCTGGCGCCCGGCCCCCATTCGGCCCGATTGAACTTCATCGGCCCGGAGCCGACGAACTCGCCGATCTGCTGGAACGGATCGGTCCTGGCGATGCGCTCGGGCATGATCAAGGCGAGCGGCGCGTTGCTTTTGCCGAGGGCGAACAGCAACCGGTGGAACGGCCGGTTCAGGCGGAAGCGGAAGCGGGCATCGTCCAGCGCCTCCAGCGCATCGAGCCGTGCCGCGATCTGCTGGCCCGCGGTGTCGCGCACCATCCAGCGCTTCAGGCTGGCGATCACGTCGCGGCTGAGCACCGGCGTGCCGTCGTGGAATTTCAACCCGGGCCGCAGGCGGAAGGTCCAGGTCCGGAACGCCGCATCGACTTCGTGGCCCTCGCACATCTGCGGCTGCGGTTCCAGCCGGGCGTTCACGCCGTACAGCGTGTCCCACAACAGCAGGGCGGCGTTGCGCACGACGTGCTGGGGGCTGGCCACCGCGTCTAGGCTGGACAGGCCGGCCTGCGGCACGAAGCGCAGCACCCGGCCACCCTGGGCGGCGGCGCGGCCGGGCGCGACGAAGCTGGGCGCGGCCAGCCCGCCGGCGGCGGCCTGCAAGAACTGACGGCGCTTCATCGTGCACGCATCCCTTCGCCACCACGCTGCGCGGCCCGGGCCAGGATCGCGCAACGGGTTGACGGGCGCTTCGGCCACGCCCCCGCCGCTTCCCCTGCCCTTCTGGACATGGGACCGGCTGTTCCCCGGCACCTGGTGTGCGGCTGCCCCGGCGGCGGTGCCGGCCGCGAGGCATGGTTGGCGTCTTGTAGTGCCTGTCCCGGCACGCGCAAGCCGCCGCCGATGACACTACGACCCGGGGCTACAGCGAAGCGGCCAGGCGATCGAAGACGGGATCGGCAACCGCGGCATCGTCCAGCCGTGGCAGCGCGACCACCGCCACCGGCGCGGCGAAGCGGGTGATCGTGGCGATCGTGTCAGCCAGGGTCACGCTGCTGCCTTCCGTTTCACTGACCACCAGCGCCGCCACCGCGACGCCATGCCGCAACAGCACATCCAGCGCGCACAAGGCGTGGCTGATGGCGCCCAGATAACTGCCGCCGACCAGCACGGCCGGCAGGCCGAGCGCGGTCATCCAGTCCAGCACCGTGCGCCGGTCATCCAGCGGCACCATGACGCCGCCGACGCCCTCGATCACCACCATACCCGCCGACGCGGCCATCCTGTCGCGGCAGAAGCCGGTCACCGCATCCACATCCACCGTCCGGTGCTCGATCCGCGCGGCCATGTCCGGCGACAGCGGCGCCCGGAAGCGCCAGGGGGCGATATCGGCCACCGTTTCCGGCGTCACCGCACGCCCAAGGGCGGCCAGCAGAATGCCGGGATCGCTGGCGGCCGCCGTTGCCGGGTCGTAGCCGCTGACCACCGGCTTCAGGGCGGCGACGCCGCGGCCGGCCCGGCGCAATGCCCGCACCAGCCCGGCCGCCACGAAACTCTTGCCGACCCCGGTCCCGGTGGCGGTGATGAACACACCGCTCATGCCGGTCGCCCCAGGATGCGCGTGCGCACCAGCGCGGCCAGACGGGCGATCGCTTCGTCCGGGTGCTGGGCGGTGAAGGTGAAGCGCAGCCGCGAGGTGCCGGCGGGCACGGTCGGCGGGCGGATGGCGGACACCAGGAACCCGGCCTCGGCCAGCAGCTGCGAGGCCGCCAGCGCCGCCGGCGCCTCGCCCAGGATCACCGGCACGATCGGGCTGGCGGCCGCGGGCAATCCGACCAGCGTGGTGAACAGCCGCGCCTTCTGCACCGGCAGCGCGGCGTAGTCGGGTTGCGCCGCGATTAGGTCCAGTGCCGCGATCGCGGCGGCGACCGTGCCCGGCGGCAGCCCGGTGGCGTAGATGAACGTGCGCGCCCGCGTGCGGATCAGATCGATCACCGGCCGCGACGCACAGAGATAGCCGCCATAGCCGCCGATCGCCTTGGACAGCGTGCCCATCTGCAACGGCACCGGCGCCGGACGCTCGCCTTCATGCACGGCACCCCTGCCCCCGCCGAGCACGCCGATGCCGTGCGCATCGTCGGTCATCAGCCAGCAATCATGCGCCTCGGCCAGCGCCGCCAGCGCGTGCAGCGGCGCCAGGTCGCCATCCATCGAGAACACGCTGTCGGTCAGGATCAGCGCATGACGGTGGCTGGCCCGCGCGCCGGCAAGCAACTGCGCTACATGCGCCACATCGTTGTGGCGAAAGCTCAGGATGCTGCCGCTGCTGAGCTGCGCGCCGGTCCAGATGCAGGCATGCGCCAGCTCGTCCACCAGCAGCAGATCGTGCCTGCCGGCAAGGGCGGGAATGATGCCCGCATTGGCCAGATAGCCGGAGCCGAACACGCAGGCATCCTCGGTGCCCTTCAGCCGGGCAAGCCGCGCCTCCAGCGCCGCATAGAGCGGGTGATTGCCGGTCACCAGACGCGACCCGCCCGCCCCCACGCCGTACTGGCGCGTCGCCGCAAGGGCCGCGGCCACCACGTCCGGATGGGTGCTGAGATTGAGGTAGTCGTTGCAGCAGAACGACAGCATGCGGCGCCCGTCGCGCAGCACCCAAGGCCCTTCCAGGCGCGTCGTCTCGGACAGGCTGCGGCGCAGGCTGCTCCGTTCCAGCGCGGCCAGTTTCACGCGGGCGAAGGCGTTGAGCGAGTCCATGCGGCGACACTCCGGAGACGGCAAGGTTGCCGGCCAAAATGGGCCCGAATACACTCCCCCGCCAGATCGGCCCGGCGCGGGGACCCCTGCCCGGGCGATTGCCATGAAGGATGATTGCATATGTCAGCGAGTACCCTTTCCCGCAGTGCGGCGCGGCCGGATAACGGTCTGCGCCACGACTGGACGCGGCCGGAGGTACGGGCGCTGATCGATCTGCCGTTTCCCGATCTGCTGTTTCGCGCCCAGACGGTGCACCGGCAGAATTTCGACCCCTGCGCGGTGCAGATGTCCGCGCTGCTTTCCATCAAGACCGGCGGCTGTCCGGAAGACTGCGCCTATTGTCCGCAGAGCGTGCACCACGAATGTTCGGTGGCGGCCACCAAGCTGATGCGGGTGGAAGCGGTGCTGGCGGAAGCCCGCGCCGCCCGCGCCAACGGGGCCACAAGATTCTGCATGGGCGCCGCCTGGCGCGCGCCCAAGGACCGCGACCTGGACGAGATCTGCGCCATCGTGGAGGGCGTGAAATCACTCGGCCTGGAGACCTGCGCCACCCTCGGCATGCTCACCCGGGGACAGGCGGAGCGGCTGAAAGACGCAGGCCTGGACTACTACAACCACAATCTCGATACCTCGCCCGAGCATTACGGCAAAATCATCACCACGCGCACCTATCAGGACCGGCTGGAGACGCTGGAGCACGTGCGCGAGGCCGGCATGCATGTGTGCTGCGGCGGCATCGTCGGCATGGGCGAGGACGCCGACGACCAGGCCGGCCTGCTGGTCGCGCTGGCCAACCTGCCGCAACACCCCGAGAGTGTGCCGATCAACATGCTGGTGCGGGTCGCCGGCACAAAGCTGGCCGACGGCGATGACGTGGACCCGATCACCTTCGTGCGCATCATCGCCACCGCCCGCATCATGATGCCGCAATCCTTCGTGCGTCTGGCCGCCGGGCGCGAGGACATCAGCGACGAAACCCACGCGCTGTGCTTTCTTGCCGGCGTCAACTCGATTTTTTACGGCGCCAAGCTGCTGACCGCGCCGAACGCGGCGGTCAGCCGCGACGCCGCCTTGCTGGACCGTCTCGGCATGGCGGCCATGCGGCTCTGATCGCCCGTCATGGCTGTCGCACCGCCCGGCTGGTACTCGGCCGGCCTGCGCCATATCTGGCTGCCGTACACGCAGATGAAAACCACGCCGCCGCCCTTGGCAGTCGCGCGCACGCACGGCTCGCGCATCGTGCTGGCGGACGGGCGGGAGCTGATCGACGGCATCGCCTCCTGGTGGACCGCCTGCCATGGCTATAATCACCCGGCAATCCGCGACGCGGTGCGGGCGCAGCTCGACGCCATGCCGCATGTCATGTTCGGCGGGCTGGTGCATGCACCGGCGCTGACGCTCGCGCGCAAGCTGACGGCGCTGCTGCCGGCCGGGCTCGATCGGGTTTTCTTCACCGATTCCGGCTCGGTCGCGGTCGAGGTCGCGATGAAGATGGCTGTGCAATACTGGCTGAATCGCGGCGAACGCGGTCGCACCCAAATGCTGGCCTTCCAGGGCGGCTATCACGGCGACACCTTCGCCACCATGGCGGTGTGCGACCCCGACGAAGGTATGCACAGCCTGTTCGCCGGCGTGCTGCCGGAGCATCCGGTGATCGCGCTGCCACGCACCGAAGACAGCATCGCCGCCTTCGACCGCTTCCTCGACCAGCATGCCGGCACGCTGGCCGCCATTCTGGTGGAACCGCTGGTGCAAGGCGCCGGCGGCATGCTGTTCCACGACGCGGCTGTGCTGCGACACCTGCGGCAGGCGGCCGACCGCTACGGCCTGCTGCTGATCTTCGATGAGATCTTCACCGGTTTCGGCCGCACCGGCACATTATTCGCCTGCGAGCAGGCCGGCGTGACGCCGGATATCATCACGCTGTCAAAAGCGTTGACCGGCGGCACCATGGCCCTGGCCGCGACAATCGCGCGCCAGGAGGTGTTCGAAGCGTTCTGGTCGGACGATCCTTTGCACGCGCTGATGCACGGGCCAACCTACATGGCCAACGCCCTGGCCTGCGCCGCCGCCAATGCATCGCTCGATCTTTTCGCGCAGGAGCCGCGCCTGGCCCAGGTGGCGGCAATCTCGGCAGCACTCGCGGACGGGCTGGCGCCGTGCCGGGAATTTCCCCGGGTGCGGGATGTCCGTGTGCTGGGCGCGATCGGCGTGGTCGAACTCGACCGCATCGACGCCATCAATGCGCTGAAGGCCCGCTTTGTCGAATGCGGGGTCTGGGTTCGGCCGTTCCGGAATATCGTCTATCTTACGCCGGCCATTACGATCGAACCTGACGATCTTGCCTTGCTGATGCGGGCTGTGGTCTCTGTACTAAATGAGCAAAGGTAAGGCCAGGGCTCTGCCCTGGACCAGCCAAGGGCCGAGAGGCCCCTGGACCCCATCCTTAGGCGGCGTCGCTTAGCACCGGCTTGGGAATCTGATCGACCGTTAGCGTCTCCAGCGCCAGCAGGCTTGCCGCACCCTCGTCCAGCGCGGCGCGGTTGGCGCGCAGCACACCCAGCGCCCGCTCCAGCGCCGCCTGCAGCGTCGCCTGCACCGCCTGATCGATCTCGCGCGCGGTCTGCTCGGAAAACCGCCTTGGCCGCCAGAACGAACCGGGCTGGTCGAGGAAATGCCCCTCCTCGGTATCCCAGGCGACCGGCCCCAGCGTCTCGTCCATGCCATAGCGCAGCACCATGCCGCGCGCGATATCGGTCGCCCGCGCCAGATCGTCGGCCGCCCCGGTGGAAACATCCGGGCCGATCAGCATCTCGGCCGCCCGGCCACCCATCAGCACCGTCAGCTTCGCCTCCAGCTCGCTCCGTCCCATCAAAAAACGGTCCTCGGTCGGTCGCGACATCGTGTAGCCCAACGCCCCGATGCCACGCGGAATGATCGAAACCTTGGTCACCGGATCGGCGCCGGGAGTCGCCATCGCCACCAGCGCATGGCCCATCTCGTGGTAGGCAACGGTCCGCCGCTCGCGCGGAATCAACACCCGCGAGCGCTTCTCCAACCCGGCGATGATGCGCTCCACCGCCTCGGTAAAATCCCGCATGGCGATAGCGTTGGCCCGGCGCCGCGTGGCCACCACCGCCGCCTCGTTGGCCAGATTGGCGAGGTCCGCGCCGGTGAAGCCGGGCGTCATGGCGGCGATTTCCGCCAGGTCCACATCCGGCGCCAGCGTCAGGTTGGTCAGATGGACCTTGAGGATGTCGATGCGGCCCTTCTTCTCCGGCCGGTCCACCAATATCTGGCGGTCGAACCGGCCGGCCCGCAGCAACGCCGGGTCGAGAATCTCCGGGCGGTTGGTCGCGGCGAGAATAACCACCGCCACGGACCGGTCGAATCCGTCCATCTCGGCGAGCAACTGGTTGAGCGTCTGCTCCTTCTCGTCCTGACCGGTGATCGGCGAAGCGTGCCGCGCCCGTCCCAACGCATCCAGCTCGTCAATGAAGATGATGCAGGGGGCCGAGCCGCGCGCCTGCTCGAACAGGTCGCGCACCCGTGCCGCGCCCACACCCACGAACATCTCGACAAACTCAGCGCCATTGGTGGCAAAGAACGGCACGCCCGCCTCGCCGGCCACAGCGCGGGCCAGCAGCGTCTTGCCGGTGCCGGGCGGGCCGACCAGCAGCACGCCGCGCGGCATGTGCGCGCCCAGGCGGGTAAATTCCTCCGGCCGCTTCAGGAAGTCCACGATCTCGTGCAGTTCCTCCTTGGCCTCGTCCACGCCGGCAACATCGTCGAAGGTCGTGCGCACATCGGTCTCGGCCACCAGCTTGGCGCGGCTGCGACCGACCGAAAGCAAGCCCCCGCCCAGCATGCCGCCACCGCCCCGGCCGCCCGCCATCATCCGGCTGGCGGCGATCCAGATGCCGACGAACAGCAGCGGCGGCACAATCCACGACAGCACCTGGCCGAACGCGCCCATGCCGGGCGTGCCGGAATATTCTATTCCGTGCTTGGTCAATTCGGCGGCGATGTCCGCCGGCACGCGCTGTGTGATGAAGCTGGCGGCCCCGTCCGGCAGTTTTTCCTTCAGTTCACCCCGGATGGTATCGCCCGACACGGTGACGCGGGCGATCTTCCCATCGTCGAGCAATTGCTGGTACTTGCTGTACGGCAGTTGCTCGGCCGGCATGGTGGCCAGCGGCCCGAACGACAGCAGCAGCATGGTGATGATCGCGCCGAACCAAAGCAGCTGGAGGTAAGGCAGCTTGCGCATGACTTTAACGATGCGTGACGTGCGCCTCAATGCGCCATCAGCACCGGCACATCCACGCCCGACAATATCCGGTTGGTGAAACCGCCGAACACGACTTCCCGCAGCCGGCTGTGACTGTAGCCGCCCATGACGATCAGGCTGGCCTGCGCCCGTTCGGCCTCCTGCAACAACACATCCACCGGGCGGCGCCGCTCGCGGCCGAGCTGGCGGACGCTGGTGTTGGGGTTATGCCAGCGCAGGCTGCGCAGCAGCCGGTCGGAGGTGTGCTCGCGCGCCTCGTCCTCCTCGACAACCGACACGATCACCACCCGCTCGGCGCGCTCCAGCAGCGGCAGCGCGGACGCCACCGCCCGGGCGGCCTCCGGCGTGTCCTTCCAGGCGATGACGACGGTGCCCAGCAGCGTCTTCGGAACGGTGGCGGGCGCCACCAGCAGCGGCCGGCCGGTGTCCATCAGCGCCGCCTCCAGCACCTCCATCGCCGCCTCGCGCCCGGGCTGCGCCCGCCCGACCACGACCAGGTCAGCGAACCGGCCGTATTCGGAAATCCACTGGGCATCGCTGCCGGTTTCCACGGTGAACTCGGCCGACAATCCCTCGCCCGGACGCGGTGCCCCGCGCGAAATGTCATTGCGCAGACAGAAATCCTCGACCAGCCGCGAGGCCTGCGCCTGCACCTGCTTCGACTCCGCCTCCAGCTTGTCCACCACGCCCTGCACCGCGCCGCCGCCGCCAAGCCCGCCGGTGGACATTGAGATCACGATTTCGGTCACGTCCACCCGCACATGCAGGAATTCCAGATGCGCCGAGAACGGACGGGCGGCCAGCAATGCCGTCTCGAAGACCGCCGGATCGGATGCGGCACCGGTCGCGGGAACCAGGACATACTTGTACATGAAGGTTATCCTTTGCACGGCAGACCAGCGTTCCAGGCAGACGGGCGTTGGTTCAAAGTAAAGCACGGAATGGCCGGCCTGTCGCCTCTGATCCAAATCAATGCCGTGCCGCGGCACGGGACCATGGTATAAAGTGGCGTTAGATCGAGGAGGTTGCCATGGATGCAGGCGACGTTATGACCCGCGATGTCGCGACCGTCGGCCCGGATACGCCGGTGCCGCAGGTCGTCAAGCTGCTCCTCTCCCGCGCCATCTCCGGCGTTCCCGTCGTTGACGATGCCGGGGTGCTGGTCGGCCTCATCAGCGAAGGCGATCTGCTGCGCCGCGCTGAGATCGGCACCGAGAAGCGGCGCGGCAGCTGGCGGGCGTTCTTTACCGGCACGGCAACGCTGGCCGAGGAATATGTCCGCTCGCACGGCACCGCGGCGCGCGACATCATGACGCGCGATGTCATTTCGGTCGCCCGCACCACGAAGCTGGCGGACATCGCCGACCTCATGGAGCAGAAGCGCATCAAGCGCGTGCCGGTGCTGGAGGATGGCCGGCTCGTCGGCATTGTCACCCGGGCGAACCTGCTGCGCGCCTTCGCCTCCCAGCTGCCCGACGCCGCGCCAACCGTCACCACCGACGACGCGGCGATTCGCACCGCCCTGCTGGCCGAACTCGGGCGGCAGACCTGGAGCCGCCGGGCCGAGAATACGGTCGTCGTCAGCGACGGCGTCGTACACCTCTGGGGCCTGGTTTCCACCCAGGAAGAATTGCGGGCCCTGGAACTGGCCGCCCAGGCGATTCCCGGCGTGAAGGCGGTACAGAATCACATGATCGTGTTGTCGGAAGAACCCTATCCGTTGTTCCCAGGCTCGTTCGCGGCCTGACCCAAGCCGACGGCTTCACTGCGCCGGCAAGCGCGCAGCAATCGCCGCGTGCCAGTACGCTCCTGGCATGTCGGATTGCCCACCTGGGCGGAACGGGCCGCCCGGTGGTCGGCTCTGCTGCGCGACGGGCAGGACCCCGCCGCCGTGCAGGCCACCATGGCCGGGCTGAACGACGCCCTGTTCGCCCGCAGCATCGAAACCTGCGTGCAGGCCATGGCCGCGGATGGCTGGGGCGAGCCGCCGGTTCGCTTCACCGTGCTGCTGATGGGCTCCGGCGGCCGGCACGAGAGCTTTCTGCGGCCCGACCAGGACAACGGCTTCATTCTCGACGACTACCCGGATGCGCAGCACGACCGGGTCGATCGCTGGTTCATCGAACTGGCCGACCGGTTCACCCGGGCGCTGGACGAGGCGGGAGTCCCGTTCTGTCGCGGCCATGTGATGGCCACCAATCCGGTGTGGCGGAAGTCGATCAGCCAATGGCGGGCGCAGTTCGCCGGCTGGGCGCACCGGCGCAGCCTGCAATCGGTCATGTGGGCCGATATCTTCCTCGATTTCCGCGCGCTCGGGCCGGCGGCCGGCATGGGCGACGATGTGCGCGCGGCGGTGCTGCAGGTCTGTGCCGAGCAGCCATTGTATCTCAAGCAATTGTCCTGGGAGCATGTCCGCCATGACGTGCCGCTCGGCCTGTTCGGCCAGTTGCTGGGCGAGCCCGGCGCCGGGCACCATGACGAGATCGACCTGAAGCTGCGGGCCACGCTGCCGCTGGTCGGGCTGATCCGCATGCTGGCGCTGCGCTCCGGCATCGCCGAGACCGGCACCATGGAGCGGCTGCGCGCCCTGATCGCGGCCGGCCGCATCAGCGACGCGTTCGGGGCGATCCTGGCCGAGGATTTCGCCATCCTGACGGGAATGCGGGTGCGCCAGCAGATTGCGGATGTCGATGCGGGGCGCCCAGTCAGCAACCATCTGAAGCTGGCGGAGCTGACCGAGCGGGACCGCAAGCGGCTGGTCCGGCTGTTCCGGTCGGTCGATACGCTGCGGCGGGTGGCGGCGCAGGAATTTGGCGGGCGGCTGGGGTAAACGAATGGGTTCTAGGGGCTCCGCCCTTAGCGGGTCCAGGGCAGAGCCCTGGCCTTCCTTTTTACCGAGCCGTAATGGCGCTACGCACCGTCAGCGGATCAGAAACCATGCTGATATTCTCGATCCCTTCGCCGGTCCCGTGCACGGCGATATCACCATAGCCCAGAACGCGACCGAGAATGGACTGGTGCACCTCGACGGATTCGACCTGGTCCAGGTTCATCTCCACCGTGCGGCGGCTGAGGATACCGGACTTATAGATCGCGCGATGAGTGGTGACTGTGATCTCCGTGCCGTACCTATAGAACCAGGCGCTCAGGATCAGGATCGAACCGAACAACACCGTCACCAGCGCGACGATATCCAACGCCGATGCGATGAGGGGCTCCTGCAGCGCCACGATGTAGATGATCGCCCCGAGCCCCATGACGAGCAAACCCGACAGATAGATCACCCAATGGATGTTCGCGCGCGCCGTGACATGCTCGCCGGGGAGAAGGACTCTGTCCACGTAACTCATTTGCCCACGTCACTCATTTTCAGGTGCCCTCCTGGGTCACGCCCGCAACAATACAGCAAGGCTGCGCGATCCCCAACCCAGGCGAACCCCTCCGCGCGGACCTACGTCGCCCCGGCCGCCACGACCGGCTCCAGATCGACCGCCACCTTCACCGTGTGCTCGCCGCCGCCGAGAATAACGCCGCGCACCGGGCTGATGTCGCCATAGTCGCGCCCCCAGGCCAACACGACATGTTCATCGCGCACCACCAGATCGTTGGTCGGGTCGAGGTCGATCCAGCCATGCTCGGGACCGAGCCAGGCGCCCACCCAGGCATGCGACTGGTCGGCCCCGCGCCGCGCCACCTGCCCCGGCGGCGGGCGGGTGCGCAGATAGCCGGACACGTAGCGCGCCGGCAGTCCCAGCGCCCGCAGCCCGGCGACCATGACATGGGTGAAGTCCTGGCAGACGCCGGCACGCTGCGCCAGCACCCGCGCAACCGGGGTGACGATGGTGGTCACATCGGTGCGGAAGGCGAAGTCGCGCCGGATGCGCGCGTTCAGGTCCAGCAACCCCGCCAGCACCGGCCGGCCGGGCGGGAAGCTGTGCCGCGCATACAGCCCGGCGGCGCGGTCGGCCGGAGCCAGCGGGCTGTCGAAGGTAAACTCGGCGGCCTGCCAGGAGACGCCGCGCGCGCCGGCGCGCAGCCCCGCCACCACCTGCTCCCAGGGCGGGGTGGCGGCGGCCGGTGGCGGGGGCGGAACATCGACGTCCACCTCGGCCTCCACCGTCACCTCGAAACTCTTGTGCGGCAGGTCGAGGAACATCAAGGTTGTGTGATTGCCGAAATGGTCCTCTGACCCGGTGACCCGCGAGGGCATGGGCGTGGCCCGCAGCGAGGCCGACCGCACGGCCTGCCAGGGCAGGACACGCGGCGTCAGATGCAGCATGTGGCTCGCCAGGTCCACCGGCTTGGCATAGGCGTAGAGCGTCACATGGCGCACCCGGTATCTCACGCGGCCCCCTTCAGCACCGGCGCCGCCTCGGCCGACCAGCCCAGCGTTTGCACCGCTGGAAGCAGGGCGAAATAGCGGCGGGAAATACGGTCGGAGAGTGCGGCGACGCCGTCGGCCATCGCCTCCAGCCGCACCGGCAGGGCGGCGGCGGCGGCCGACTGGTCGGGTGCGGCCAGCACCCAATCGACGATCATCTCCGCCTCCGCCAGCAGCCCGGCCGCGGTGCCGGCCAGCAACTCGCGCGCCCCGCCTTCGCTGCCCAACTCGTCCAGCAGCGTATGCATCTGCGCCAGCTGGAAGCCGAGGCCGCGCGGGTTGCCCTGGTCCGCCAGCACCAGATCGAGCACCGGCGCCGGCTGCAGCACGTCGAAATAGCGGCTGCGGTAGGTAATCGCCGAATCGCACAGCTCCAGCACCAGGCGCAACCCGGCCTCGATGCGGGCTGGCGGCTGGTCGAGCGCGATCGCCACCTCACCGGCCACCGCCCAGGCACGCTCCAGGCGCCGGCCGAGATCGAGGAACAGCCAGCCGCCACCGCGCACCATGTTCTCGGCCGCCACACCCGCGACCGCGGTGGCGAACCGGTTGATGCCGACCATGCCATGCGCCAGCCCGTCCAGGCTGCGCCCGGTGACGGCGGCATCCGCCCGCGCCGCCCGCAGGGTGCTGGTGAAGGTGGCGTACATCTCCCCGGTCAGCCGGTCGCGCACGCCCTCGGTCAGGCGTGCGACGTCGGCGAACATCCGCGCGACCTTGCCGCCCTCCTGCTTGCCGCCCTCCTGCACCATGCGCAGTAGCGCCTCGCCCAGGCCGGTCGGACCCCGGCCGGTGACCACCACGCCCTCGGCCGCCACCAGGCCGGCCTCGGCCAGGCAGGCGGCCAGCACGTGCAGCTCCATCAGCTCGTGCGGCAGCAGGGTGCTGAGGCGCACCAGGCGCTGCAGCGCTGCCCGGCCGAGCCGGGCCGCACGGTCGAGGCGTTCGACATAGCGCCCGAGCCAGAACAGGTTGTCGGCCAGCCGGCTCGGCAGGTCGCCGGCGGTGCGGCGCAGCTTCAGGGCGGGCACCGCCAGCGCCGGCGGGCCGACGAGGTTGCTGCTGTCCTCGCTGAGCACCCAGACATCCTTGCACACCCCCACAGGCGGCGCCCGGCCGGTCAGCCACTCGGCCTCGTCGATGACCCGCGCGAGCCCGCCCGGCATGGCCCGCCACGCCCGCCCGTCATGCACCAGGAACATCCGCAGCACCACCGGCCGCGGGTTGAGCTGCTTGCCGTCCAGGCAGGGCGCCACCGAGGGCGGCATCAGCCGGCTGGCCGCCCACTCCCAGGGCCGCGCATCGATCCGCGCCATCAGCTCCGCCCGCGCCGCCGCCGGCAGCGCCTGCGGCGAAACCGGGGCCACCGTGCTGTCCGTCGCCGGCATCACCCGCCAGCCGGATGCATCGCGGAACAGCGCCGTGCGGGCCGCCTCGTCGCCCAGCCAGACCGTCGGCACGCCGGGCAACGCCAGCTCCTCGCCGAGCAGCCGGCGGCACAGCGCCGGCAGGAAGGCGGCCAGCGCCGGCGTCTCCGCCATGCCCGCGCCGGGATCGTTGGCGATCCGCACGCTGCCCTGGCGCAGCGCATCGATCAGCCCGGTCACCCCCAGCAGGCTGCCCGCCTCCAGCTCCAGCGGGTCGATCATCCGTCCGTCAAGCCGGCGCAGCAGCACATCGACCTGCTGCAGCCCCTTCAGCGTCTTGAGGAACACCGCCCCGCCGCGCACCGTCAGGTCGCCGCCCTCGACCAGAGCGCACGACAATTCGCGGGCCAGGAACATATGCTCGAACCATTGCGGCGACGAGGTGCCCGGGGTGAGCAGTGCCACGGTGGGGTTCGGCCGACCGCTGGGATCGAGCCGGCGCAGCGAATCCTGCCAGATGTCGAAGAACGGTCGCAGCTGGCGCATCTGCACCGGCCGGAACGCCTCCGGCAGCACCCGCGACAGCAGGCGCCGGTTCTCGCGCGCATAGCCCGCCCCGCCGGCGGCCGTCGTGCGGTCGGCCAGCACCCGCCAGGCACCGTCCGGCCCGCGGATCAGGTCGGCCGCGTAGCTGTGCAGCAGCGGCGGGTGCAGGGCGAACCGGCACGGACGCAGGAAGCCGGGGTTGGCGAACACCAGGGCCGGCGGCAGTTCGCCCTCGCGGGCCACATCCTGCGGGCCGTAGATGTCGGCCAGCAACCGGCTGAGCAGGTGGGCGCGCTGTGCCAGGCCGGCTTCCAGCGTGGCGAACTCGCCGGCCGGCAGCGGCAGCGGCACCGGATCGCAGCTCCAGGGACGGCCGGCGGAGCCCGGCAGAACGCTGGCGATGCCCTCCTCCACGAAGGCCCGGTCGAGCCGGCGGCCACGCTCGGCCAAGCCGCCCTCGCCGAGCCCGGTGAACGCCGCCAGCAGCTCACGCCAATGCGGCCGCAGCCGGCCGTTGCCCTCGACCATCTCGTCCAGGCCCGGCAAGCCTGGGCTGGGTGTGTTCGGGCTGGACGCGCTCACGCCGTCACCCTCCTCGATGACACGGAAATGGCAGCGTCGTTACGTGGCGATGGCTGCAATCGGCATTTCCCCATGCAATCGTCTCAGGCGAAACGGCGCAAATCCAGGGTGCGCGGATGTTCGAGGCCAACGACCGAGCGCGGCTCCGGCATCTCGCCCGGCGTGTGGCCGATCGCGAAGAAGCGGGAGCGCCGCCGGGCCTCGGCCTCGTTGGCGTTGACCGGGAAGGTGTCGTAGTTGCGCCCGCCCGGATGGGCCACGTGGTGCGTCACGCCGCCCAGGCTGCGGCCGCTCCAGCGGTCGTGCACATCGAACACCAGCGGCGCCTGCGCCGGGATGGTCGGATGCAGCGCATTCGGCGGCTGCCAGGCCTTGAACCGGACCCCTGCCACGTATTCCCCCACCGTTTCCGTCGGACTGAGCGGCACCGCCACCCCGTTGCAGGCGAGAACATACCGCTCCGGGGTCCATCCCGTCACGCGTGCCTGCACCCGCTCGGCCGAAGAATCGACGTAGCGCGCGGTGCCGCCGGGGGCGGCATCCTCGCCCAGCACGTGCCAGGGCTCCAGCGCGTGCCGCACCTCCAGCTGCATATCGCCCAGCGTCACGACGCCGATCTGCGGGAAGCGGAATTCCACATGCGGGTCAAACCAGGCGGGATCGAGCGGGAAGCCGAGCGTGCCCAAATCCTCCAGCACTTCGCGGAAATCCTGCAGGCAGTACTGCGGCAGCAGGAAGTCGTCATGCAGCCTTGTGCCCCAGCGCACCAAGCGGCGCTCGTACGGATGTTGCCAGAACGCTGCCACCGCCGAGCGCATCAGCAGCATCTGGGCGGCCGACATGCGGGCATGCGGCGGCATCTCGAAGGCACGGAACTCCACCAGCCCCCGCCGGCCGCCGGGTCCGTTCGGGTCGTACATCTTGTCGATGCAGAACTCGGTGCGATGGGTGTTGCCGGTCATGTCAGCCAGGATGTTGCGGAACAGCCGGTCGGTCAGCCAGGGCGGCGTGGCGCGGAACGGCGAGATCTGGGCGAAAGCAATCTCCAGCTCGTTGAGGGAGTCGTCGCGCGCCTCGTCCACCCGCGGATGCTGGCTGGTCGGGCCGATGAACAGCCCGCTGAACAGGAAGGACAGGCTGGGGTGGTTGTGCCAGAAGCCAAGCAGGCTTTTCAGTAGGTCCGGCCGGCGCAGGAACGGGCTTTCCTCCACCGTCGCCCCGCCCATCACCACATGGTTGCCGCCGCCGGTGCCGACATGGCGGCCGTCGATCATGAACTTTTCCGCCGCCAGACCGACCTGGCGGGCTTCCTCATAAAGCTGCACGGTGCGCTCGACATGCTCGGCCCAGGAGCGGGCCGGATGCACGTTCACCTCGATCACGCCCGGGTCCGGTGTCACCGAGAAATCCAGCAGCCGCGGGTCGGACGGCGGCGTGTAGCCTTCCAGCACCACCGGGCGCCCGAGTTCCGCAGCCGTCGCCTCGACGGCGGCGACCAGATCGAGCCAGTCCTCGGCCTGGACCAGCGGCGGCAGGAACACGTGCAGCACCCCGCCGCGCGGCTCCACGGACAGCGCCGTGCGCACCACGCCCGGCTCCGGACGGCCCGGCACCGGTGGGGCCTGCTCCACCGGGTCGAACGGCACCGCGCCAGCCACGGCGCGGCGCGCCCGCAGGATCGCCTGTTCGGGCAGCCTCCGTGTGGGGGCAAAGGGATCGGCCTCGAACGGCAGCTCGATGCTGTTCGGATCGGCCCAGGGCAGGCTGTCCAGCGGCAGGCGGTAGCCGATCGGGCTGTCGCCGGGGACCAGGAACAGCGTGTCGGCACGCAGGAACCAGCGCCCGGTCTGCCAGCGGGTGCCGTCCAGGGAGCGGCGCAGCGGCAGCACGCTGCCGACCGGCGAGGCCAGGCCCTGGCCGAACACCTGCGCCATGCGCGCCCGCTCCAGCGCGTCGCGCAGCCGGCTGTCCTCGGCCACCACGTTGGCCGGCAGGCGGTTTTCCTTCCATAGATAGTACTGCACGTCCTCGTGCGCCGGCATCACCGTGGTCGGATCGATCTGCAGCCGCTCGGCCAGCAGCGTGGCGAAACGGGCCGCATCGGCGGCGGTGGCGGTGTCGCGGTCGCGCTCGGGATCGGCCAGCAGGGCGGGGTCCAGCCAGACCTTCTCGCCATCCGCCCGCCAATGCGCCGACAAGGCCCAGCGCGGCAATTGCTCGCCGGGATACTGCTTGCCCTGGCCGTAATGCAGAGCCGCCCCCGGCGACCATAATTGCACCAGCCGGCGCAGCAGCCGGCTCGCATGGCGCCGCTTGGTCGGCCCCAGCGCGGCGGTGTTCCATTCCGGCGCTTCCTGGTCGGTGGCCGACACGAAAGTCGGCTCGCCGCCGAAGGTCAGGCGCACGTCGCCGGCGGCGAGCGCCCGGTCCACCCGCGCGCCGGCCGCCAGGATGTCCTGCCATTGCCGGTCGTTATACGGCTTGGTCACCCGCGGCGTCTCGCGGATGCGGCTGATCGACATGGCGAAGTCGAATTCGACCTCGCAGGTCTCGGTCACGCCGGTCACCGGCGCCGCCGATTGCGGGTCGGGGCTGGCCGCCAGCGGGATATGGCCCTCGCCGGCCAACAGCCCGGAGGTCGGGTCCAGCCCGATCCAGCCGGCCCCGGGCAGGTACACCTCGGTCCAGGCGTGCAGGTCGGTGAAATCGGCGGTCGGTCCTTCCGGTCCCTCCAGCGGCTTGACGTCGCCGACCAGCTGAATCAGGTAGCCGGATACGAAGCGCGCCGCAAAGCCCAGGTGGCGCAACAACTGCACCAGCAGCCAAGCTGAATCCCGGCAGCTCCCCTTGCCCGCCGTCAGCGTCTGTTCGGGCGTCCAGACCCCCGGCTCCAGGCGTACGATGTAGGAAATCCGTTCCTGGATGACGCGGTTGAGCGCCACCAGCTTGTCCACCATCCGCTGCTCCGTGCGCGGCACTTCGGCGACCAGGGCGGCGAGCAGCTCGCCCGGCGGGTCGGTGCGGCGGAACGGCGCCAGCTCGTTGTCGAGGATGTGGTCGTAGGCGAACGGCCAGTTTTCCGCCTCGGGCTCCAGAAAGAAGTCGAACGGGTTGACCGTCGCCAGATCGGCAACCAGGTCCACGGTCACCTCGAAATGGGTGATCTTTTCGGGAAACACCACGCGGGCGAGGAAATTGCCCTGCGGGTCCTGCTGCCAGTTCAGAAAATGCGGCTTCGGCGCGATCGCCAGCGCATAGGACAGGATCGACGTCCGCGCATGCGGCGCCGGCCGCAGCCGGATGGTCTGCGGTCCGGCCAGGACGGCCCTGTCGTAGCGGTAGGCCGTGCGATGCGTCAGCGCAACATGGATCGACATGACTCTCCTGTCGGCATTACCGAGCGATGATCTCTCTGCCCCTATATGACAGCGAACCGCCCCGGGTTCACCATCGGAAGCGCCGCCGCGGCCGGTCCGGGATCGCGACCGGCCACCAGATCCGCCACCAGCCGCCCCGCCGCCGGGGAAGTCTGGATGCCGTAGCCACCCTGCCCGACGCTCCACAGGAACCCCTCGGCCGCGCGGTCCCAGCCGATCGCCAGGCTGCGGTCCGGGGTGAAGGTGCGCAGGCCGGCCCAGGACCGCTCGACCCGGCGCACCGGGATGTCCAGCGCCTGCTGCATGCGGTCGATGGCGATCGCCACGTCGAGTTCGTCGGGCTGCACGTCGTGCGGCTGCATGTCGGTCTCGTCGCACGGGGTGACCATCAGCCGCGTGCGCGCCTCGGTGCGCACATACCAGGTGTGGGCGACGTCGTGCACCAGCGGCCAGGCGCTCACATCCCACGGGGCCGGGTCGATAATAACGCCGGTGCGGCGTTTCGGCTGCAGGCCCAACGGGGTGACACCGGCCTGCACCGCCACCTCGTCGCCCCAGGCGCCGGCGGCGTTCACCACCACCGGCGCGCGGAACACGGCGCCGCCCGTCACCTCCACCTCCCCCACGCCGCCGCGACGCTCGATGCGCCCGGCGCGGCTGCGCAGCGCAAGAACGCCTCCCCTGCGGCGCAGCAGGCGCAGGAACCCCTGGTGCAGCGCCGCCACGTCCACGTCGAACGCGTCGTCCTCAACCGCCGCGGCGACGGCGTAACCGGGCCGCAGCGCCGGCACCATCGCCCGCGCCTGGGCCACCGAGACCTCGCGCAGGCCAATGCCCTCGGCAAGCAGCCCACGCATGGCCGCAACCTGCTCGACGGACGCGAGGAAGCACATCGGCCGCTGCGACATCAGCGGGGTTTCAGTGAACCCCTCGGGCGGTGCCTCGAAGAAAAGTCGTGACAGGCCGGTCAGCACCCGCACGTCGGCGGGGCCGTAGTTCAGGATCCACATGGCGGCGGACCGGCCGGTGGTGTGATAGCCCGGCTGGTCCTCGGCTTCCAACAAGGCGACGCGGTGGTCGGCGGCAATCTGCGCGGCGGCGGTCGCTCCGGCGATGCCGGCGCCGATGACGATCACGTCAGTGGTGTGCGTGTCCATGACCGGAGAATGGTTTCCTGGGGCTTGCGGGGCAAGGGAGGTAAGGAAGGCCAGGGCTCTGCCCTGGACCCGCCAAGGGCCGAGAGGCCCTTGGAACCCATTCGTTTTAAGGTTCTTGGGAGAGAGGGGGGTGAGGAGATGCCGATGCATCTCCTCACCCCCCTCTCTCCCAAGAACCTTACAGTGATGGGGTCCAGGGGTCCACCGACCCCTGGCGGGTCCAGGGCAGAGCCCTGGCCTTCCTTACCTCCCTTGCCACGCAGGAGCGCCAGGTGACCGATCCCCGCCCCACCCTCGCCGCCCCCGATGACGATCCGTATCTCTGGCTGGAGGAAATCGACGGTCCGGCGGCCATCGCCTGGGCCGACGCCCAGAGTGCCGCCACCCTCGCGCGCTTCGGCGGCCCCGCGACCGAGGCCGATGCGGACAGGCTGGCCGCCATTCTCGACCGGCCGGACAATATTCCCTACGTCACCCGTCGCGGCGCCCACCTGTTCAACTTCTGGCGGGATGCCGCCAACCCGCGCGGCCTCTGGCGCCGCACCACGCTCGATGACTATCGCAGCGCGGCGCCGTCCTGGGAGGTGGTGCTCGACATCGACGCCCTGGCTGCCGCCGAGGGCGAGGACTGGGTCTGGGGCGGCGCCGGTGTGCTGCCGGAAACGCATGACCGCGCCATCATCCGCCTCTCCCGCGGCGGCGGCGACGCAGTCGTGCTGCGCGAGTTCGACCTGCCATCCCGGACCTTCGTCGCCGATGGTTTTGTCCTCCCGCAAGCCAAGGGCGGGGTGGACTGGATCGACCGCGACACGCTGCTGCTGTCGAGCGCCTACGGCCCCGGCATGGCCACCGCATCGGGCTATTCGCGCACCGTGCGGCTGTGGCGCCATGGCGCCGACCCGCTCGCGGCCGGCGTTATCTGCGCGGCCGGACCGGACAGCATGGCCATGTGGGGCAGCGTGGATCGCGACCATCCGGCCCGCCAACTCGTGTTCACCGAGCAACTGGATTTCATCCGCTCGGAAATCTGGACCGGCGACGCGGGGGGAAAGCAACGCCGCATCGACCTGCCGCAGGATTGCTGGCGCATCTGGAGCCGCGACTGGCTGGCGGTGCGCCCGCGCACGGACTGGACGGTCGGCGGCATCACCCACAAGGCCGGCACGCTGCTCGGCATTGGGCTGGCGGCATTTCTCGCCGGCGACCGGGGATTCCGCGTGCTGTTCACCCCCGGCGCACGACGCAGCATCCAGGGGTTTTTCTTCACCCAGGAGCGGCTGATCCTGCAGGTGCTGGACGACCTCCGCCCGGTGTCGTTGGTTGTCACCCCCGCCGAGGACTGGGCGCAGGCGCCGCTGGCCGGCTTGCCCGCACTCGGCACCGTCAGCGTCTGGCGGCTGGACGAGGCCGAGGAGGAATCCGACGGCACGCTGCTCGCCCTCACCCAGGACCCGCTGACGCCGCCCACGTTGCTGCTCACCCGCGCCGACCTCGACGCGCCCGCCGTGCTGAAACGCGCGCCACAGGCATTCGACCCGTCCGGGCTGACGGTGAGCCGCCACGAAGCCCTATCCGCCGACGGCACGCCCATCCCGTATGTGCAGGTCGGCCCGCCGGGCGCGACCGGGGAGGCGCCGGTGCACCTGTACGGGTATGGCGGCTTTGAAGTGTCGGAACTGCCCTATTACCGCGCCGGAGTAGGAAAACTCTGGCTGGAGCGCGGCGGCACCGGCGTTGTCGCCACGCTGCGCGGCGGCGGCGAGTTCGGCCCGGACTGGCACGAGGCCGGCCGCCGGGAAGGCAAAGCACGCAGCCACGACGATTTTGCCGCGGTCGCCACCGACCTGGTGCGCCGCGGCGTCACCCGCCCTGGCCGCATCGCCGCCGAGGGCGGCTCGAATGGCGGCATCCTCATCACCAACATGTTTGTCCGCTATCCGGACCTGTTCGGCGCGTTGTTCTGCACCATTCCTTTGGTGGATATGCGCCGCTACACGAAGCTGCTGGCCGGGGCGAGCTGGGTGGCCGAGTACGGTGACCCGGAAGAGCCGGCGGACTGGGATTTTCTCCAGCACATCTCGGCCTATCACACCGCCGTACCCGGCCGGGCCGCGCCGCCGATCCTGCTTGCCACCACCCGCCGCGATGACCGGGTGCATCCGGGACATGCCCGCAAAATGGCCGCCAAGCTGCAGGCGCTGGGCTACGACGCGGCGTTCTTTGAACTGGCCTCCGGCGGCCATGGCTACGGCAAGGACAACCGTCAGCGGGCGCTTTTCACCGCGCTGGGATATGCGTTCCTGCGCCAGGCGATCGGGTGGGAGGCGGGGTAGCGGTTTCGGTCCTGCTGGACAGACGTCAGCGCCGCAGCGTCCTTCCCGACCGTTTTGCTGTTGCAGGGTGATCAGGTCAAGGTATAGCATTGTTCTTGTCATGCTGATTTCGACGCAGTTCCGCCGAAGTTCTGTTAACTGTTCAGAAACCAATCGCCATGAATGTAGTAGCTCCAAGCAGTTCGGCTGATGCAGCACATCGTTTTTTGGGCGGGCCATCCTCTGCGTGGTGGTGTCGCCAGATCTTCGGGATGCTGTCCGCCCTCGTGCTGGCTGGCTGTGGCCAGACATCGGGGGGAAATTCGTCGCGTTTCGATCTGGAGAAACGCCTGAGCCCGACCGCGGCGGTGCAGAACGCCACCATGTCGAACGACTCCATCCACCTCAATCCCGCGCTGCTGCAGCCAGGGGTTCCGCGGGACCAGATTGTCGCCGCGTTCGGCCCGCCGAATGCGGTGGAAAACGACGGGGGCCAGCAAGTGGATGTCTACGAGTTCAACGCCGATGGCACCAAATTCGTCCAGCCGCAGACCTATGCGCGCAATGTCGCGGCCGGGGTGGCCACGGGTGGGATTTCAACCGTGGTGCGGCGGGCGCGGATTGGCCTAACCGAACAGCAAGTGACCGACTATCTCGTGATTTATGGGCCAGACGGCAACGTGCAATCCGTGCAGCAGCGGTAATCAGTTGCCGCGAATGCGGCTGAGATGGACCGGCGGGCACCGGAGAATGTGAAAGGAATGACGATGCAGCGCTCGGTTATTCGAAGCACGGTGTTGGCGTTGCCCGGCCTTTTGATCGCGGGGATATGTTGGGCCCAACAGCCGACCCAGGCTCAACAGAACGCGATCCGCCAAAACTGCCGATCGGATTATCAGTCGTATTGTTCCTCCGTGCCGAGCGGTGGCCAGGCTTCCCTGCAATGCCTGCAGCAGCACGCCTCGGAACTTTCATCGGCCTGCGGGCAGGCGGTCGGTGCGATCGGTGGTGGATCGTCATCTCCCGGAAAGTCAGCGCCGGCGCAGGCCGCGCACCCGCCGGCCGCGCCACCGGCCAATCCGCGCGCGGAGATGGCGCTGATGCGCCAAGCGTGCGGGATGGACTACCGCACATTCTGCCGCGGCGTGCGCCCCGGCGGTGGGCGTGGAGTTGCCTGCCTGGCTGACCATCAGGAATCGCTGTCGGAGGGATGCAGAACGGCGCTGATGTCGATGCGAGGGGGCCGATAAGCCAACGCGCCCGTCCGGGACGGCGGCAAAAAGTTACACGGGGAGGGGCGCCCGATAGACCGGCGTCAGCCGCCGATTGCCAATGCCGTGGCCAGGTCACGGTCGGTTGGTGATCCAAACACATCACCAAACGTAATGAAAAGTCCGAGACCGGCGAGACAGACCCCAACTGCAATCAGCGTATTCCGCGTGACCGGCCGGATGCCGGCCGCATGGCGAGTGAAAGACGCAAAGAGCCGGAACCCACTCATGGCATACCACTCCGTTCACGCAGAATGAGGGATGATTGACCCTCGCCCAGTCATGCCGCCGGATACAAATTAGATATCATATGATATGACGCTAAAATGGCTGACAGCGAAACGCTTTTATCCAACAAAACCAGAATACAATGATGGTATCCGCGCCGTATTACCACAAGGGTTTTGTCGGTCAGAATTTTGTCACCGCGCATGCTGCATTGCACCATACCCCAAAGTCGAAACCGACGCGTGGCGTCCCTCCGGTATGCAAGGCGGGTCAGCAAGCATTGCAGGAAAGCCTGGCCGCCGGTCGGTGCGGTGAAAGTACGACTGATAATCCGACCGGCGTTTCTGACGGATCGCGTTCTGCTAAGCCTGGGTCTTCTCTTTTGCCCCAGGCTTTCGCACCGTCACGAGATCACATCGCAGGAGTTGTTCATTTGAAGTAATCAAACGCGGTGAGGCACTGCATGGAGTCAAATTGGTCGTTAATCTTTACTGTTCGGTAATTCCCGACCGTAAAGAGCTCAAACTGCCCCGGGTCACGATTCGGAACACCATTAGAGTCGCCAACATCAACATGAAGAATCCAGATTCCTTTATAGACTTTCACCGATGAGATGGAATCGTGGAACTCCGGACCGGCAACCTTCGCAATGAATGGTACGGCTGCGTCCTGCGTTCGCCAATGCGGCCCCCCGAAGTCAGCATCAACCCAAACTTCAATATCACAAACATCTGGTCGTGGCATTTCCGCTTTAGCGGTGGTTATATTTGACCATGCGAGAATGAAAGTCGCAAGCAAACCTAACGTACGCGGGTGCATCATAACCCTTGTTCCTCCTTTGCGCGCTGATTGGCCGAAAGCCGGAGCTTTCCAAACGTTGCTGCTTGTAACGGAACATGGCAAAGGCAGCAAAATTTCGCAACATTAAACCGCTAGCGCATTCGAAAAAAACGCGGCCGTCGGTCAGTCAGGCGAAACGCAAGCCGCCCTGCATATCTCGACCTGTCACACCGCCCTGCCCGGCCGCGCCGGACTACGGGTCCAGCCGATCCGCCAGGAAACGGCCGTCCGCAACAGCTTGCGAATCGTTGCGAAGCCAATCAAGCAACGGGTCCTGACTGTCGGTGCCGCCCCAGCGATCGAAATGCAGCAGGTCTTCGATCGGCAACCGTTGGCGCCAGCCGGCCTTCTCCAGTTCCGGCTGGCGATGATAGCCCTCGACCCAGCCAAGACAGAGATAGGCGACCGGCACGATGGGTTCGGGAATGCCGAGTGTCTGGCGCAGCGCGTCCTGATCCAGAATACTCACCCAGCCGACGCCCAGGCCCTCGGCCCGGGCCGCAAGCCAAAGGTTCTGCACGGCGCAGACCGCGCTGCAGGAATCCATGGTTTTGATATGCGTGCGCCCGATAACGACCGGCCTGGCCCGATCCGGATCGCAGGTGACGCAGAGGTTGACCGGCGCCTCCATGATCCCTTCCAGCTTGAACGACCGATAGAGATCCTGCTTCTCGTGCGGAAACATCGCTGCCGCCACGGCGTTGGCCTTCAGGAACAGGTCGTGGACGCGGCGGCGTGCATCGACATCGCGCATTCGAGGGCGCCGGAACAGGACGGGGTACACAGAGATCACAGAGGGCCACGGAGAAGAGATATTCCTCGGCACGGCCCGCTCTTCGGTTCCGGTCTTTGCCGAACCGAGGCCGCACCTCAGATATCTCTGTGCCTCTCTGTGCCTCTCTGTGCCTCTCTGTGCAACCTCTTGCTTGCTTGTTACCGCCGTGAACGCGCTACTTGTAGTAGCCAACCCCGCAGACGAGATCAGAAACCTTGGTCACGTAGGACGATTTCGGCACCGGGGTCGTGGTGCCGGGGCGCGGGAACAGATAGTCCACCTCGGCGACCTTGCCATCCTGGGCAACGGTGATCATTTCCACCGCGAAGGCCTTGCCGTTGCTGTCCTTGAGCGCCTTGGCGTCGGTGCCGTTCAGCTTCGGGTTGGGGTGGGCGGCGAATTTTCCATCGGGACCGATGCAGAACACATAAAGGTCGCGATCCTTAAATCCGTTCTCCCCCTTGGTGAACTCGCTGAGCGCCTTTGCCTTGTCGGCCTTCACCTCCGCCGCGGCGCGATCCAGCAGCGCGTGCGCCTCGGCGGCGGTGCCGTCGGCCGCGTGCAGCACCGGGACAGACAGGAACAGCAACGAAAAGCAGACGGCCGAAGCCGCGATCAAACGTCGCATGGGTAACCTCCCGTAACTTGTTATCGGCTGCCGCCGCGGTGGCATGCGACGGCATCGGGTTACGTTTAGCGCCGCCGGCGGCGGTGGTAAACCCGACCGTCTCCCGCCGCCACCCGGCCAGCATGACATCCGCATGGCACCACCCAAGAGCCATGAAAACCTTTTTGTAACTGCTTCAGGGCGATGTTAAACTTGCTGCAGCGCAGCATTGACATTCCGCGCGGATCGGTGCCGCTGACGAATTCCGACTGCCGGAACGCGCCCCGGTTAGGCAAGGCCCCGAATGACACATGCTCTCCCCACCCGTCCCGCCCGCCCCCCGGCAGGGGGATTCCTGCGATGACGCGCACCAGCCACACCTTCGCCGATCTGGCGCCCGGCCAATCCGCCACGATCACCCGCGTGGTGACCGCCGAGGATCTGTATGTGTTCGCCCATGTCAGCGGCAACCTGAACCCGTTGCACCTGCCGGGCAGCCCCGGACACAACGGACACGATGATCCGCCCGCACCGTCCATGTGGATTGGCTCGCTGTTCTCCGCCGTGCTCGGCAACCTGCTGCCCGGACCCGGCACGCTGTACGAGGGGCAGACGCTGCGCTTCAAAGGCCGCGCGCATGTCGGTGACACGCTGACCGTGCATGTCGAGGTGGTGGAAAAGCGCCCGCCGCAGACCGTGGTGCTCGCAACCATCGTGCGCCGCGGCGATGAGGTGATCGCCGAGGGCGTGGCCGAGGTGCGCCCGCCTGCCGAGCACGCCGAGGTCGCAGACACCGAGCTGCCCGGCATCACGGTGGCGCGCCACCGCCATGTCGAGCGCCTGTTGGTGGCCTGCCGCGACCTGCCGCCGATGCGCACCGCCGTGGTGGCGCCGGAGGAGGAAAACGCCCTGCTCGGCGCCGTTGCGGGCGGGCACGCGGGGCTGATCGTACCGATCCTGATCGGCAACGCGGCCCGCATCCGCGCCACCGCCGCTGCCTGCGGCACCGACCTGAGCGGCTGCGAGATCGAGGACGTGGCAAGCGACGATGCCGCCGCCGCCCGCGCGGTGGAGATGGTGCGCCAAGGCAGTGCCGCCACGCTGATGAAAGGCCACCTGCACACCGACACGCTGCTGCGCCACGTGGTGAAGTCCGATGGCGGGCTGCGCACCGCCCGGCGCATCAGCCATGTGTATGTGCTGGATGCGCCCTCGATGCCGGAGCTGCTGCTGGTGACCGACGCGGCCATCAACATCGCGCCGACGCTCGATGACAAGGTGGACATCGTGCAGAACGCCATCGATGTGGCGCTTTCGTTGGGCATCGTGTTGCCGAAGGTGGGCATCCTGGCGGCGGTCGAGACGGTGAACCCGAAGATGCCGTCCACATTGGACGCGGCTTCGCTGTCGAAGATGGCCGAGCGCGGGCAGATCACCGGCGGCATCGTCGATGGGCCGCTGGCGATGGACAACGCCATCAGCCTGCTGGCGGCGCGCAACAAGGGACTGACATCCAAGGTGGCCGGGCGGGCCGACATTCTGGTGGCGCCGAACCTGGAGGCCGGCAACATCCTGGCCAAGGAATTCACCTTCGTCGCCCAGGCCGAGGGCGCCGGGCTGGTGGTGGGGGCGCAAGTGCCGATCCTGCTGACCAGCCGGTCGGACGGCGAGCTTTCGCGGCTGTTTTCCTGCGCGGTCGCTGTCCTGTTCATGCATTGGAAAACCACCGGGCGCAGCGCGCTGGCGCCGAAGGCCGCAGCATGACCCGCCACCTGGTCACGCTGAATTCCGGCTCGTCCTCGATCAAGTTCTCGCTGTACGAGGCCGATGGCGGGCTGAACGCGCTGGCGGTCGGGCTGATCGAGATGGTCGGTCCCGGTGGGCGGCTGGTGGTGCGCGATGGCGGCGGCGCGGTGACGCATGAGGAGCACTGGGACGAACCGCTTGGCCCGTCCTTCCACACCTGTGCATTTCAGCGCGTGCTGGCGTGGCGGCAGGCCGCCTTCCCCGACATCAACGTGGTGGCGGCGGGCCATCGCGTGGTGCATGGCGGGGCGAAATTCCGCGAGTCGGTGATCATTTCGGATGCCGTGGTGGAGGAGCTGACGGCGCTCATTCCGCTCGCGCCGCTGCATCAGCCGCATAATCTGGCGGGCATACGCGGCGCGCGGGAAGCCTGGCCGCATGTGACCCAGGTGGCGTGTTTCGACACCGCCTTTCATTTCGGCCACGCCTTCGTGCACCAGACCTACGCGCTGCCGCGCACCCTGTTCGACGAAGGCGTGCGGCGTTACGGGTTCCACGGGCTTTCCTACGAATACGTCGTGCGCCGGTTGCGCGAAATCGCGCCGCTGCATGCCGAAGGGCGGGTGATCGCCGCGCATCTGGGCAACGGGGCGTCGATGTGCGCCATCCGCGGAGGGCGCTCGATTTCCAGCACGATGGGGTTTTCGGCGCTCGATGGGCTGCCGATGGGCACGCGCACCGGGCAGCTCGATCCGGCGGTGGTGCTGTATCTGATCCAGCAGAAGGGCATGGAACCGCAGGTGGTCGCGGACATGCTGTACCGGCAATCCGGGCTGCGCGGCATTTCGGGCTTCTCACAGGACATGCGCGAATTGCTGGCCTCGCCCCGGCCGGAGGCGACGCAGGCGATTGAGTATTTCGTGGCCCGCATCCGCCACGAGACCGGGGCGCTGGCGGCCGACCTGAAGGGGGTGGACGCGCTGACCTTCTCGGGCGGCATCGGCGAGCATGCCTGGCAGGTGCGCGAGCGGGTGCTGGAAGGCATGGAGTGGCTGGGCGTGTCGCTGGACCGCGTGGCCAACCGGGCGGGGGCGACGGTGATTTCGGCAGAGCAATCGCGGGTGAAGGTGTTCATCGTGCCGACCGATGAGGAAGGCATGATCGCCCGGCATACGTTGGATTTGCTGGACCGGATGGTCGCGTTGCAGGATTAAGGAAGCAAGGCCAGGGCTCTGCCCTGGCCTTCCTTACCCAAGGAGGAACAGGCGCATGGTCGATCCCCAAGATGTCGGCCTGTCCGCCGCAAGGCTGGCGCGCATCGAGGACTGGGCGCAGCGTCTGGTAGACGACGGCAAGCTGCCCGGGGTCATTACCCTGGTTGCCCGGCGCGACCAGGTGGCGCATCTGCATGTCTGCGGCCACGCGGACATCGCCCGCGGCGTAAAGCTCGCCACCGACACCATCTTCCGCATCTACTCGATGACCAAGCCGCTGGCCACGGTGGCGGCCATGATGCTGTACGAGGAAGGGCGGTTTCAGCTCGACGACCCGATCACGCGGTTCCTGCCCTGCTTCGCCCACATGCGCGTGTATACCGGTGGCAGCCGCGGGAAGTTCGAAACCGTGCCGGCCGAGCGCGACATCACGTTCCGCGACCTGATGACGCATATGTCCGGTCTGACCTATGGGTTCATGGAGGCGCATCCGATTGATGCCGTCTACCGGGCGAACGGCATCGATTTTCAGACCTCGGAAGCGACGTTGGGCGAGGTGGTGGAACGGCTCGCTGCGGTGCCGCTGATCGCGCAACCCGGGCGGGCATGGAACTATTCTGTTGCCACCGATGTGCTGGGCCATCTGGTGGCGGTGATGTCGGGGCAGAGTTTTGAGTCGTTTCTGCAGGACCGGGTACTGGGTCCGCTCGGTATGACTGATACCGGGTTTTTCGTGCCGGCGGAAAAAGTTTCACGATTCGCGGCCAATTACGGACGCGGCGCCGATGGCAGGCTGGCGCTGATTGACGATCCGGTGTCGAGCATTTTCCGGACACGGCGCCAGATTGCCTCGGGCGGCGGCGGGCTGTGCTCGACGGCTTGCGATTACTTGCGGTTCTGCCGGATGATGCTGAACAAGGGCGAACTGGAGGGCGCGCGGCTGCTGGGCCGCAAGACGGTGGAACTGATGACAAGCAACCATCTGGGCGGCGACATGGCCGATCTGGGAACGCCACGGTTCTCGGAGTCGAGTTATGTCGGCATCGGGTTCGGGCTGGGTTTTTCGGTGATGCTCGATCCGGCGAAGGCGCAGATTGTCGGCACGGCAGGGGAATATGCCTGGGGCGGAGCGGCGAGCACGTCGTTCTGGGTCGATCCGGTGGAAGAGATGATTGTGATTATGCTGACGCAGTTGACGCCGTCTTCGACCTATCCGATCCGGCGGGAGTTGCGGGTGTTGAGTTATGCGGCGGTGGTGGAGTGAGAGCAGAGGCGGTGTCGGCTGACCGGTTTCGGCGGGGAGCGGCGGTCCGGGGCACGACCCGGCTTTGATCGAGATCAAAGCGTCGGCCCGGCCGTTACGCTGAAGATGCGATCCGCGTCCGCGCCGCACTCTGGATCGGCATGTCCTGGTGCGGCGTGCTGCGTTGTGAAGTGTCCCGATTTCTGTCTCCGCAATCCGTCACTCCGGCGCCGCAGCCCGGCGCGGAGGACGCAGACAACAAAGGAGCGTGCTCATGTTTCGCCGTCTTATGGCTGCAACCGTGCTGTATGCGATTCCAACCCTCGCCTTTGCCCAGGCCGAACCGGTCGACAACCTGGAGCAGAGCCTCCTGCTGACCCTGTTCCTCCTGTTTGTCGCCGGCGTGGTCGCCGTCGCGTGGCTTTATGTCGGCCTGCTCGGCAAGCTCCCGAGCCCGTTCCCCAAGGCGCGCGAGCTGCTGGAGCCCAACCTGGCGTGGGCCTTTGTGGGCGTGGTTATCGCCAGTCGCGCCTGGTCGGGCTGGCAGTTCCACAGCTTCCTGGACTTCGCCGTGGCGGTGGCCGGCGGCGTGGTGCTGCTGGAGCTCGGCCGGCTTGTCGGCCATGTGCGGTTCACCGGCGTCCCTGACTGGCAGACCCAGTAAGCCTGCAGGCCGGGCGGGCGCCGGCGCGGCTCGTGCCGCGCCCGCCCGGCGCCTGACCGTCGTGGAAGCGAAGAGCGCCGGCTGACCGGGCCGGCGCGGTCACCATGGGGGGAGGTAAGGGGCTGCTCGGTCCGGCCGTACCGAGGGTCGCAGTCAGACTCAAGGCTCGTCCTGCATCGCCTGCTCGAAGGTCCACGGGCTTTCGGCCGGGAAGCTGCCCTCCTCC
This sequence comes from uncultured Acetobacteraceae bacterium, assembly GCA_903918195.1. GTDB lineage: Bacteria > Pseudomonadota > Alphaproteobacteria > Acetobacterales > Acetobacteraceae > Rhodovastum. The sequence continues at coordinate 114,563 of CAIXDS010000201.1, forward strand.
AGATCGGTCTCCCGCTCTGCGATCAGCACGGCGTCGCCATAGGCTTCAGCCAGGATAGAACCAAGGTGGGGGCGCAGGCTCGGGTTGTCGCTGAAAACCCGGCCGACCTGCCGGCGCTGCTCGCGGATCGTCAGCAACCAAGTCTTGCCGCGACATGTCGGCAGCCGACAGACTGCCGGCGCGGAGCAAGGCGCTCTGCCCGGTGGCCCAGGCGTAGAAGTCGAGGTCGTACAGGTCGCTCATGGGTCCCCCTCGGCTTTAGGCGGCGGCAAGTGTCGCCCTCAGCTTCGATGGCTTGTACGGACACATTGCGGCCGGAGGCGGCTGACGCAAGGGCTTGCCGGTCACCCTCGAGCCGGGCCGCCCCCTCCCCCCGACCAAAAGGAAGGAGGAGAAGAGGTCAGTGCTTCTTTACGGCCTCGATGGCGTCGGTGACCATTTTCCGGTCCTGGCTGTCCGGCGGCAGCAGCTCGAGCACGCGGTGCCAATAACTCTCGGCGGCGTCGGCGTGGCCGGCCTGGGCTTCGGCCATGCCGAGATACCACAGCACCTCGGGGCGTTTCGCGTCGATCTGCTCGGCACGGCGCAGCAGGCCGACGGCGCGCAACGGGATCGGGGAGTCCGGTTTCTGCGCCTGGATCATCGCCTCGACGCCCTGCATCAGCACGTCAACGTCAGCGGGGCGCAGAGCGGCGGCGTGTTCGTATGCGTCGGCGGATTTGTCGAACTCGGCCAGCACCGCATAGGCCCGGCCGAGGCGCAGCCAGCCATCGGTGTCGTTTGGATTGGCCGCCAGCTTGGCGGCAAGCTGGGCGACCATGCCGTTGATCATGGCCGACCGTTCCGCCTCAGTCATGGTGGCGGCGGCGGCCGTCTGGTCGGGGCCGGGACCGGTTGCCGGCGCGGCGACTGCCGGGGCCGGCGGCAGCGCAGGGGCCGCGAGGCCGCTCAGTTTCGCCGTCTCGTTGATGCGGCGGGCGATCTCGCCGCGCATGTCCGCGTCGGAAATCTCGCCGGCGAGCTTCACCCAGGCGTCGATCGCCTGCTGGCCGCGGCCGGCCTGTGAATCGGCGGTTGCCATGTAGAAGCGCGCGAGCGGATTCGCCGGGTCGGCCTTCAGCGCAGTGCCGAACGCCTCGCGCGCGGCCGGCGTCACCACGCCCTCGGAGGCGAGCACCAGCATCTCGCCATACCCGGCATAGCTGTCGGGACTGGTATCGCCGAGCGCAATGACGTTGTGAAAGGCCTCGGCGGCGCCCTGCCAATTGCCGATGGTGGCGAGCGTGCGGGCATAGATCTGCCAGCCGTCGCGGTTGTTCGGGTCGTGCTTCAGCTTTTCGCCCAGCGCCGCCGCCATCTTCGCCATGTCGGGGTGGTTGGCGCCATCGGCTTGCGGCCCGCCGCGGCCGGCCACGCGAAGGGCAAACGGCGCATCCGGCACGCCCGGGGCGCCGAGGGTCAGATACAGACCGGCGGCACCGCCGGCCACCAGCAGCAGCACCGCCACCGCCAGCGCCGGGCTGCGGCGTGTCGCCGCGGCTCCCTCGGGTGCGGCGCCGGCGGCGGCGAGCAGGCGGCGCTCGATCTCCAGCCGCGCCGACTGCGCCTCGGCCTCGCCGATCAGGCCGCGGGCGATGTCGCGGTCCAGTTCCTTCAACTGGTCGCGGTAGACTTCCGTGTCGTAACGGGCACGGTCGGGCAAGGCGCGGCCGGCACGCAGCACGGGCAGCACGAGCAGCACACCCGCGGCCGACGTCATGACGGCAAGCAGGACAACCAACGCAATCACGCCTCGGGCTCCTTGAGAAGCTGCGCGACCCGTTTGCGCTCGGCCTCGGTCAGCGGTGGCAGCGGGGGAACCGATTCGGGCCGGCGGCGCAGATACACCACCACACCGATGCCGCCGGCCACGAGGACCAGGGCCGGGCCGAACCACAGCAGCAGGGTGGCGGTCTCCAGCGGCGGTTTCAGCAGGACGAAATCGCCGTAGCGATCAACGAGAAACTGGCGCGCCGCCGCGTCGCTGTCGCCGGCCACCAGGCGCTCGCGCAGCAGCACGCGAATATCTTTCGCCAGGTCGGCATTTGATTCGTCGATCGATTCGTTCTGGCAGACCAGGCAGCGCAAAGTGCGGCTGATGTCGCGCGCCCGCGCCTCCAGCGCCGGATCGGCCAGACGCTCGCTCGGTTCCACCGCTCGGGCAAATCCGGGCGCGAGCAGCAGCAGGACAAACAGCAGGCGGATCATGGCTGTTCCAGGCGGCGCAGCAGGGGCAGCAAGTCGCGGTCCACCGCCTCGGGGCTGAGCGGGCCGACAAATTTCTTGCGAATACGGCCGGTCTTGTCGATCACATAGGTCTCCGGGACGCCATAGACGCCGAAATCGATGCCGGTGCGGCCGCTGAGATCAAGGCCGACACGGCGATAGGGATTGCCACTGTCATTCAGCAGCTTCTGCGCGGCCTCCGGCTTGTCCTTGTAGGCAATACCGGTAATCGCAACTTTTTCCTGGTTGGCCAGGCGCATCAGCACGGGATGCTCGAGGCGACAGGGCACACACCAGGAGGCGAAGAAATTCACCACCACAACCTGGCCGCGCAGCGACGAGGAGGCCACGTTGTCGCCCCCCAGCAGCGACGCAAGGTCAAATTCGGGCGCCGGCTTGTCGATCAGCGCCGAGGGCAACTCGTGCGGATCGCGGTCGGACCGCAAGGCCCAGGCGAAATAGCCGGCCAAAGCAATGAATGCCGCCAACGGCAGCAGATAGAGCAGCTTGCGCATGGGGGGTTACACCGGTGGGCGGGGCGTGAGGAAGGAAGAAAGGCCAGGGGCTCTGCCCCTGGACCCCGCCAAGGGCCGAGAGGCCCCTGGACCCCGCTCATTGGAGGGTTGTTTGAGGAGGGGGGTGAGGCGGGGCCGCGGCATCTCCTAACCCCCCTCCTCAAACAACCCTCTAAACGAATGGGTTCCAAGGGCCTCTCGGCCCTTGGCGGGTCCAGCGACTGTCTTGGCTGTCAAGCGATTTGCCATTTGCGCTGGTCCCGGATGAGTGCGTTGAGGATGGTGAGGAGCTTACGCATGCAGGCGACGAGTGCGACCTTTCGAGGTTTTCCTGCGGCGATGA
>CAIXDS010000202.1 GCA_903918195.1 uncultured Acetobacteraceae bacterium
CGCCACCAGCGCATCCAGCGCCTCGCCAAGGTCGAACAACTCGGACACGAAACTTTCCAGCACCGGCCCGAGCGCCATGATCAGGTGGCTCTCGGCGAGCGGGTCCAGCGCGTCGGGCGCGGCGCGGGCGGCCAGCAGGCGCGCGTGCAGCCCGGCATCGTGCCCGGCGAGGTGGCCAAGGAAACGCTTGTCCAGCGCGATCAGGCCAGAGCGCGTGCCAATGGCAGCAAAGTCAGTGCCGAAGCCCAGGGAAGGGACATTCATGGATCAGTCCTCGATATCAGGCAGGGCCATCACGCCGGCGCGGTCTCCGTCTCGGCGCGCAGCCGGAAGCGCTGAATTTTTCCAGTGGCGGTCTTCGGTAGGTCGGTGACGAAGCGGAACCAGCGCGGGTATTTATAGCTAGCCAGGCCCTGCTTGCAGTGCTCGACGAGCGCCGCCTCAATGTCCTCCACAGCGGTTTCCTTCAGCACCACCCAGGCTTCCGGCTTAATCATGCCATCAGCATCGGCACGGCCGATCACGGCGGCCTCGAGCACGTCGGGGTGGCCGATCAGGCGGGCCTCGATCTCGAACGGCGAGCACCAGATGCCGCCGACCTTCATCATGTCATCGTTACGGCCGCAACAGACATAGTAGCCATCGTCATCCTGCCGGTAGACATCGCCGGTCTCCAGCCACCCGTCGGCCATGCTGCGGGCGGTGCGCTCGGGATTGTTCCAGTAGCAGCGGGCAATTGAGCCGCCGCGGACCACCAGCCGGCCGCTTTCGCCCGGAGGCACCGGCTGGTTGTCCTCGCCGAGAATGCGCGCCTCGTATCCGGGCACCGCGCGGCCGGTCGTACCGGGACGGAGGTCGTCAGGGGCGTTGCAGATGAACATGTTCAGCGCTTCGGTCGAGCCGATGCCGTCCAGGATGACCGTGCCGGTCGCCGCCTGCCAGCGTTTGAAAATGGGGGTCGGCAGCGCCTCGCCGGCAGAGACGCAGAGGCGGACCGAGGAGAAGTCGGCCGGTTGGGTCGCCATGGCGTGCAGTTGCATGGCGAACAGCGTGGGCACGCCAAAATATAACGTCGGGCGAAACCTCTGCACGATGTCGAAGGTGGATTGCGCGGTCGGGCGCCCGGCCAGCAGCGCCGTGGTGCCGCCGACCCAGAGCGGGAAGGTCATGCCGTTGCCGAGGCCGAAGGCGAAGAACAGCTTGGGGGCCGAGAAGAAGATGTCGTTTTCCGTGGCGCCGAGCAGCTCGCGGCCCATGTACTCGCTGGTGACCACCATGGCGCGCTGCCGGTGCACCGCGGCCTTGGGCCGGCCGGTCGAACCGGACGAGTACAGCCAGAAGCAATCGTCCTCGGCGGTCGCCAGCGCCGGGTCCAGGCCGGGCGGTGCCTCGGCGAGCAGGGAGCGGAGGCTGCGTCCCTCGCCTTCCACAAGCAGGGCGACGCGCGGGCGGTGCGCGGCGCCGGCGAGGGCGATTTCGACGGCGCAGGCGAACTCGGGCGAGAATACCACGGCGCTGCAGCCGGAATCCTCAATCATGTACTGATAGTCGCTGGCGGTCAGTAGCGTGTTCAGCGGCACCGGCACGATGCCGGCACGGATGGCGCCCCAGAACAGGTAGAAGAACTCTGGAGAGTCCTTCACCACCATGAGCATGCGCTCACCGCGGGCGAGGTCGAGCGCCAGCAGCGCGTTGCCACAGCGCTGCACCCGCTCGGCGAGGTCGGCGTAGCTGACATCGCCGTCGACCGTGCGAATGGCCGCCTTGGCGCCGCGCCCCTCGGCGAGATGACGGTCGATGAACGGCAGGGAGACGTTGAAGCGAGCGGCGAACGACAAACTGGCCGGCCGGATCGAGCGATCGACCGTGACGCCGAAATCGCGCATTGACGTTTGCTCCCTCTGGCCCGGCAAAACCCTATTCCCGCACTGGAATGCCGTTTTTATCTCATTCGGTATCATGGGTTCTTGTCAAGCGGATTCGTTCGGGTCGGCGGCCGGCAGGGGGCCGCAGAAGAGCGGGCCATCGGGTTGGAACGGGCGCACCTTCCAACCCGATGGCGGTGAAGCTTGCCGCCACCTGCGCTGGATGGCATAGGCGGCGGCGCGGTCGGCCAGGCGCAAGCCAGCCGGCAGGTCGGGCAGACGCTGTGTGGGATCGCGTCGCGCCGCAATCGGCAAAGCGGCCGCCCGCGTTGGGGCGTCTGACATCGGAGCTTCCCCAACATCGGCACGGTGGAGGCCGGGACACCCGCATACCCCTCCTGGGTGGTCCAAGCCTGATTGCCCTGTTGGCGGACATCTCATTCCGCCGGATGCCCCCTGTGATATTCACCGAAATGGGCGAGCACCTGGTCCATGCTCTCACGCGGCCGGCCCAGCACCTCGCAATATGCGGCCAGATTATCCCGTGCCGCGGCAAGCGGCGTCGCCGCCGGGTGTGCCGTCACGTCCAACGCCCCGAGAAACGCAAGCTGCATCCGTTCAGCCTCGATCTCGATCGCCGCGATAGATGTGCGCAACGCGGCTGCCCCGGCATATCCCGGCGGCGGCTGGCGGAGCCCACGCCGGACCAAGCGGAGCGGGACGACCACAGACTCCCGCCACGGAAGCGCCGCCGCCGCCATCTCGGCCACGGTTGCAGCCATGACCGACCGGCGCGTAAGGGCCAGATGCAGCAAGTACAGCACCAGGCAGACATCGACGCCGAGATTATCTTGCAATGCGAGACAGGCTTCCGCGACCCCCGGTTCGGCGTAGAATTGCCGCGCGAACAACCATAGATCGTTCTCCGGCGGTAGCGGACCGCTCACCGGCGTGGACTGCCGTTCGTGCTGCCGGTCCAGCGCTTGAACAGATGGTGTTCGATCTCGACCTGATCGAGCGCTTTGCCGATGCTCTGGTGGATGATGTCCATGATCGTCTCGGGGTGGTGATAGAAGGCCGGCATCGGCGGCAGGATGACGGCGCCGCAATCGGCGGCGCGGCTCATCAGATCGAGATGGCCTTTGTGCAGAGGCGTTTCGCGCACCATCAGCACCAGCGGGCGTCGCTCCTTGAGCGTTACGTCGGCGGCGCGCGCGACCAGGTTATAGGTAAAGGAATTGGCGATCGCCGACAGCGTCTTGATGGTGCAGGGTGCAACGATCATGCCGCGGGTACGGAACGACCCGCTGGCCACGGCGGCGCCAACATCTTTGTTATTATAAGTAACCGTAGCCAGGGACGCCACATCATTGAGAGAATAGCTTGTTTCGATGGACAGATTGAGCCCAGCCGCCTCGCTCAGGATCAGGTGAGTCTCCTGCCCGCACTCCTTCAGCACGCGCAACATCTCGACGCCATAGATCACCCCGGTGGCCCCGGTGATGGCAACAACCAGCGGACGGTTCTTGGGATCAGCGTTCATCCGTTTTGCTTTCCTACTCTGCCAGCGCCATGGCGTCGGCCTTGCTCGACTCGGCGACGGCAAAGCCGGCCGTCTCAAGCGCCGTTACGACGGCCGCCGAGTCGGCGGCACGAAAGCGAAGGATCACTGATTTTTTCCCGTCCGCCTCCTCATTGTCTGCCCGTCCGACCGGGTAGATGGCCTGCAGCACGGCACCGGCAGCCTCGGCAACATCCACGATCCTGCCGAGCACGCCGGGTTCGAGCTTCAGCGGTGCCAGGGTAACGCCGTTGCGTTTCTCGCAGGCGCCGGCCCAATGCGCCGCGAGCTGGAAAATCTCGTTGGCCGAAATAACGCCGACGACCTTGTCGTTCTCCATGACCGGGAATTGCGCCACGCCGAGCGCCCGTCCTTTGCGCAGACATTCCTCCATGGTTTCGTGGCTTTGCATGGTCGCCGGATTGCGCAGCATGACGTCGCGCACGCGCAAGCGGTTGACGTAAAAGTTGAACTCGTCGGAGTTCTGGGTGCGCATGACGAAATGCCCCATGCGCAGCAGGTTGGCGCGCGTTAGCAGCCCACGCAGACGGCCGCTGGTGTCCAGCACCGGCAAGGCGTGCAGGTTGTTCTCGCTCATCAGCCGCTTCGCTTCAGAGACCAGCATATCGCCGCCGATGGTCATCGGCTGCCGACGCATCCAGTTCCCCACGTTCATGTTTGCTCCTCCTGCAGGACCAGCACCAGCTCATGTTCGCGGGTCACGCCCACGACCGGGACGAAGTCGGGGATGTCGATCATCAGGAACTCCTGCTGCATGCCGGTGTGCGGTGAACGGGCGCTGTGCCGCGCGACCTGGAACCGCCCGGTGTCGAGAATCTCAGTTGTGCCGGGCAAGGGCCGGGGATCGACCATCAGCTCACCCGCGCCTGCCGGTACAAACCCACGAATTCATCGACAGCGACGCGGGCAAATGCCTCCGAGTAAAGATGCAAGTCGACGTCCTTGACTCGCTCAGGCTGCGCGAGTTTTTCCCGCAGGCGGATGACGAACGCCGCGTCTGCGTCCGGGTCGTAAATGGGCCGGCCAGGCTTGTCCAAGGATGACCATCCCTGCAAGGGAATCAGGAAAGTCCACGGGCCGGTGGAGCGGTTGAGACGCTCGGCGATGACGTCGGCGGCCTGCCGCAATTCATCGGCCGTGGTGCGCACCTGTACGCGTAGCGCGTCCTGAACGTATTGCACCCGGTCGCGGGTTTTCTCCAGCATGTCCGCACGGCCGCCGTAGGAGAGAATGTCCAGGCCACATGGCGCCAGCACCATGGGAATGCCTGTTTCCGCGGCCCCAAGCAGCCGCTCCGGGCCGGGATCGCGGTTGCCGCGAAACAGGTTTTCGATGATGCCGCCTGTGCAGATGTCCAGCACGCCGTGAAAGGCGCCGGCACGGATCATGTCCTCCATCGCTTTGTCGCCCTTGCCCTGCGCGTGGCAGACGATGGGCGTGAAGCCTTCCGCTTCGATCATGCCGAGCGCTGCCTGAACCGCCATTTCGCCGAAGCCGAAGCTCGACACCGCGACGCAAGGCCGGTCGAAGGCGATCTGGGTGCCCTGGGTCATCTCAACCATGCCGCAAATGGCACCGACGGCGTTGACGATCTGCGCTTTGAGCAGCGGATTCATCTTCACGATGTCGAGCACCGTGTGATGCATGGTGATGTCATGCGTGCCGACGTATTTGTCGATATAGGCCGGATGCGCCGCCATCGGCGAGGCCATCAGCTTGGGCATGCCGAAGGGCAGACGCTGCATGATGGATGTCGCGACCAGGGTCGAGGTGCCGCCGCCGATGCCGATGATGCCGTGCACCCGGCCAGCGCTCAGTAGGTCCTGGACGATCGCCGCCGCGCCTTTGATCTGGTTGTTGGTCGCGGTATCACGGTCGGAGCGGTATTTCTCGCGTACGATCTCGATCGGCAGGCCGCCGCGCCGAGCCACGTCTTCGGTGCGGATGTCGCCGGGGAAAGGCGGCGGCTCCTCCATGCTGAAATCCAGCAGGATGGGCTCGTGTCCCCGTCCGGCGATCAAATCTTTGACGAAGACGATTTCCTCACCGCGGGTGTCGAGGTTACAGATGATGACGATGGCTTTTTTGCTCATGCTGCCCGCTTCCATGAAGGACCACCGCTGGCGTCCGGGGTCCGGCGCCGGCGGTGACCGGAGATCAGCCTACCTGGCCTTCTTGACTTCGGGCCGCGTCAGCCGGTCGATCATGCCGGCGACCGGACTGGCGCTCTCGAAGCCATACTCGCTCCAGCGGTCGGAAACCTTCTGCAGAACCTTGCGGTCCATGAAAATCTCGGTCGGCTTGTTGGCCCACTCGTACGGCGTGCAGGCGTCGAGAATGATGCGGCTGACGATGTCGCGTGCCTCAATGGGCAGGCCCGGATCGAGTGGCGTCGAGCGGCCGCGGTCGATAATCTGCGCCGACCGCTTTGGATCGAAGCGTGTCGCCAGCGCCCACCAGACGCGGTCCCAGTCATCGGCCTCGATGTCGTGGTCGACGGTGATCACCCCCTTGACCCCATAGTGGCCGGTCGTCGAGGCGATCACGGCATTGCCGACGTGATTGGAGTGGCCCGGATACATCTGCTTTACCGATACCACCACCCAGAAACGGCCGGTGGCCTCCGGCGGGAAGTAGACACTCTGGATGCCTGGCACTTTCATCGTCTCCAGGTCGTGCCAGAGCGTGGCGGTGCGGTTGAGCGACTGGATCATGTGGATGTCGTTGATCGGCTTGCCGACCGTGGTTGCCCACATGACCGGGTTGTTGCGATGCAGGATGCGCTTGATGCGCAGCACCGGCTTGGGATAGTCTTTCCCTTTGTTGCCAGAATAATAGCCGGTGTATTCGCCGAACGGCCCTTCCTCCATCAGCTCGTTGGGATCGATCCAGCCTTCGGCGATGATCTCCGCCCGCGCCGGCAGGGTCAGTCCGGTGAGGTCGGATTTGAACACCGGTACCGGCCTTCCGCGCAGCGAGCCAGCCACTTCGTATTCGTCGGTCTGGGCGCTGACCAGGGTCGAGCCGGTGAGGAACAGCAGCGGGTCGGTGCCGACCACATACGCGGCCGGCATCAGTTCGCCGCGCGCCGCGTATTTCTTCATGTGCATGTCGCCATGCTTGCCCTTGATGATCTGCGAGCCGAGGATGTCCTTGCCGAGGACCTGGGCGCGGTAGGTGCCGAGGTTGGTCCAGCCGGTGTCGGGGTCCTGGGTCACCAGGAAGCCGGCAGTGCAGAAGAAGCGGCCGCCGTCATCGGGATAGAACCAGGGCGAGGGGAACATCTCGATGTCGATCGCATCGCCGGTGATGACGTTTTCCATCACCGGAGGGTTGTCGACGAACTCGGGCTTGACCATCTGCTTGGTGGTCAGCTCCATCCACTTCCGGGACAGTTGCGACATCCGCAGACCGGGGTTCTGCCCAAGCGCGATGGCCATCCGCCGCGCTGTGGTGAACGCGCTGGTGAACACCGGAATGTCGTAGTCCTTGACATTCTCATAGAGCAGCGCGGGGCCTTTTTGCTCCTCGTTGACCTTTGAGACGTGGCACAGCTCGAACTTCCAATCGACGTTCGCCCTGACCCGGTGCAGCTCGCCGTGGGCGTCGAGGGCGGCGATATAGCTGCGCAGATCGTCGATGGCAGTCACTTCGGTAAGTGCGTCCATGATCACTCCACTCAGTTGTGCAAGGAAATTTATTTGACTTTGCTTCCCGCCAGCATGCCGGCGAGGATATAGTCCATGGCCGAGGCGCCGGGGGCGGCGAGCGGCGGCTGGCTTTTTCGGCTCCAGACCGTTTCCGGGCGTGCCTGAAGAATGAAAATATTGCCGCCCGAGGGAAGGTCCTTGTCGACCGCCCATTCGATATCCATCGGCCGGCCGAAGTGCTTCTCGATCTGCTTGCCCATCCAGGCGAGTTCGGTGACCTCGTCATCGATCAGCGACTGGACGTTCTGGCGCTCGAACGGCACTTCGACGGCGTGCGAGACCTGTCGCTGCAGATCGACCGTGTAGCAGAGCTGCTTCTGCGAAATCGTGCGCTCAACGATGTCCAGGGTGACCTTGTTCACCACGAAATGGTCAGGTGTGACCTCGCCGGACACCACCGATTCACCGAAGCCGAAGTTGGAATCAATGACCATCATCGACCGGTCGCCATTGCCCGGGTGGAGGGTAAACATCACCCCGGCGGTGAAGGAGTTCGCCATTTTCTGCACGCCAACGCTGATGGCCATCTGCTCATCGCGATAGCCGCGGTTGGCGCGATAGGCGATGGCCCTGCTGCTATACAGGCTGGAGATGCAGCGGCGCATATGCGCCAGCACTTCGTCGGCACCACGAATCCACAGAAACGTGTCCTGCTGGCCGGCGAAGCTGGCGCCAGGCAGATCCTCCGCCGTGGCGCTGGAGCGCACCGCCACCGGCACCGCCGGCAGGCAGCAGCGTACCGACAGGCGACGATAGCTTTCCGCCACCAGATCCTCGAGTTCCGGGGAAAACGGCTGCGCTTCGATGGCCGCGCGGATGGTGGCGCTGGCGCGCTCCACCGCGTCGAGGTCAGTGCAATCGAGTTTTTGCAGCAGGAGGTTTACTTCCCGCCCGAGGCCTGATTCGGCCATGAATTCCCGATAGCCCCCGGTCGTCATGGCAAAGCCGGGCGGCACGCGCACGCCGGCCTGGATCAGTTCGCCCAGCGATGCGCATTTGCCGCCGACCAAAGCCACCGAATCCTTGTCGCAATCCTCGAACCAACAGGTCAGCGGCGCCCGCGGTACCCGCCGATCCTGCCCTGCGAACGCCGCTGACATGGTGATCTGCCCTCAGCGCACGATGGAGATGACGCCGGAGGAGCCGTCGACGCGCAGCAACATTCCGGAGGTGATCACCTTGGTGGAATATCCGGTGCCGACGACCGCCGGCATGCCGTATTCGCGGCAGACGATAGCGGCGTGACTCATGACCCCACCCACATCGGTGACGCACGCGGTGATCTTCGCGAAGGCTGGCGCCCAGGATGGCGATGTTGTCGGTGCCACCAGGATCTCGCCTTCCTGCAACTCGCTGACCTCGGCCACTGTCTTGCACACGCGCGCGCGTCCCTCGACGATGCCCGGGCTGGCGGCGAAGCCTCGTAGTTCCGTGATGGTGGAGGGGTCCTTGACCTCCTGCACCGCCGACCAGTCGGCCAGCGATTTGTTCATCACACCCCACAGGACGATGGTGAACGGCTCCTGGATCACTTCGGGGGCGGTGCCGATGGCCGGCGGCGGGCTCCATTCCTTGAATTTCTGCATGACGCCCTTGCGCCATTCGATTTCCTGCGGCCAGACCTTGGTTCCGCGCGGGACCACACCGGTCGCCCAGGCAGTGACCATGTCCCACAGCGCCTGCTTGATCTCGTCACGGCGCAGCAGCCAGATGTCCTCGACATCGGCGATCATGCCGTGGTCCGTCAGGACGGCCGCCACTTCGCGCATCTTGTTCCAGAACACCGAATGGAACCAGTGCTCGACGTAGAACAAATGGTTCTCGATGTAGGGGAACACGGTCTTCGAGCAGCCGAGCAACTGGTCGAACTGGGCGCGGTCCTCCTCGGTCTCGAGCAGGTCGCGGTATTCGGCGGTGATGCGGTCGCGCTCGGCGCGCACCTTCTCCGTCGGCCGCTCGATCGACACGCCCTGCCTGAGCTTGCCGATATAGGTGGCGATGCCGTTCAGCGGGATGTTCATCTGGTCGTTCCAGCTGCGGTCATGGTGGAACCACCCGGTGCCGGTCGACACGTTGAACCAGGGATCGCGCGCCTTTTCCAGCGCTGCCAGCCATTCGTCGCCGCGTGCGGCCCGCCGCAGCGCCGCCTCGACCTGCGACCATTCCGGGCTGGAGGTGAGCACCGCTTCCAGACCCAGTTCGATCGCCAGCCTGGCCAGGCACTTCAGCTCCTCGTCGGGCTGGTACATGATCACGTCGATGCCGGAGATCATTTGGGTGACGCGCTGCGTCGGCACGCTCGGGAAGCGCTTTTGCATGAAGTCCATGAAAAACACGTAGGCGGCGTAGCCGAGGTTGAGGAACTCGAAATGATACTGCCAGCACTTGATGCCGAGATTGATCAGATCGTCGTAATTCTTCAGCAGATGGTAGCCTTGCGACTCGCCGACGGCGTCGGTGACCACGCTCAGCGCTTCCATCTCCGGCAAGGTTGGAATTTTCAGCGCTTCCAGCTCGCGGATGGTCGCTTCCATCTTGAGCTTCCATTTTTCTTCGAGCGCGTCCCAGTTCTTATAGTAGTGGCCGGCACGCTCCATGAAGTGCGGCGCACGACTGCCAATTTCGGCAGGGTCCTTTACCGGCACCGGCGAGATGAAGACGTAGCCGTTGATGATGCGATGATCGACGCCATGCACCGGCGGCACCATGAAAATACGGTTGTTGTATTGCGACAGCGCCAAGTACCAAGCTTCGTCCCATATAGTATCGAAGGGATAAAGCGGCTCGGGATAATGCAGTCCGTCGTTGAACCAGAAAGTATCTTTTTCGTAGGAATTTCGCACAGGATCGTCGGTGACGAACTGGTATTGATAGGGGTACATCCGCTCCCAGCCTTCTGTGCCTGGGATCGTGTCCGCCTTGACGTCGTGCGGATTTGGAAAGTTCATCTTTTTGCTTCCTCCTGGACGCTTCGTGTTTTTTCAGACTTTTCTTAGACTAATTAGCGTAGGTCACGACACGAATTTCGTCAACAGAAAAACAAATAGTCGTTTTTAAACGTAATAAAGCAGCGTTTTATCATCTCCGGCGATCCGTCAGCTTCGTTGTCCTCCTCTTTGCCGTATCGCTTCGGGATGATGGCCTTGGTTGAATTGACCGCAATGGTGGTGGTGGGCGGTTATGCATAAGTTGTGCCAGTCGGGGACCGCCGGAATGTCGAAATGAAGGCGGCAGACCGGGAGAAGAGGTCAGACCTTGCGCCATGCAGCGATTGCTGCGCTGCGCAATGCCGGATGCGCCCCCCCCGGCGGCGGCGGCTCAACCAGGCCGCGGAATACAACGCCTGATGATTTGGTAAAATTTCCGGGTGCCATGGCGGCGCCTTGACGATTTGATCAAGCCCCCGTCGGCTGGGTTGCGGCGCGGCAATCCGGTTTGATCCTGCCCGACAGCGTTGGCGGCGGATGAACCGCCCGGCCGCGCGGGGGGCAGTGCGGGCGAGCGATCGCGCTTTGCGAATTCCGCCGATTGGACTATGTCTAGCCGATCCAACCGGACACATGAGCGGATGGACACCAATGGGAAACGTCTGGAAACAATGAAATCCAGATTGCACAGCGCCGGACGAGGCCGCAACGACCCAGTCTGCGGCCGCGACGATCTGCGTGCGCACCTGCACTTCTCGGCCGAGACCGGTCAGATCTGGCTACACGAATACCGCATGCTGCTGGTTCATGTTGAGGCGTTGGCATCGCTGCGCAAAGAGCTGATCGACACGCTGGGGATGGTGCGCGCCCAGGCACTGTTCATGCGCATGGGCTACACCGCCGGCGCGCGCGACGCCGAGCTGGCCCGTACGCGCGCCGGGGATGCCAGCGATACCGACATCTTCATGACCGGGCCGCAACTGCATTCGCTCGAGGGCGTGGTCAATGTCACCCCCATCAGGGTGGAACTTGATCGCCTCGCCGGCACGTTCTATGGCGAATTCCGGTGGGAAAACGCCTGGGAAGGCCAATCGCACAAGCGCATCTATGGGCCGCACAACGAGCCGGTGTGCTGGTCGCAGATCGGCTACGCCTGCGGCTACACCTCGAATTTCATGGGCCGCCCAGTGCTCTACAAGGAAGTCGAGTGCGTCGGCATGGGCGACAATGCCTGCCGCATCATCGGCAAACCGGTCGAGGAGTGGGAAGATGCCTCCGAATACGCACGCATCTTCGATCGCGAGTCGATCGCCGACCAGTTGATCGATCTGCAAACGCAGGTTCTGCAGTTGCGTTCGTCGATCAACGAGAAAGACCGGCTGCCCGCCGACATGGTCGGTAACTCACGCGGCTTTCGGGCCGCCTATGAGTTGTTGCGCCAAGCCGCCAGCAGTCAGATCGCGGTGCTGCTGCTGGGCGAGACCGGCGTAGGCAAGGAGTTGTTCGCGCGCGCCTTGCACGCCCACAGCAGCCGCGGCAACGAGGCTTTCATCGCCATCAATTGCGCCGCCATCCCGCACGATCTGGTGGAATCCGAGTTGTTCGGCGTGGTGAAGGGGGCCTATACCGGCGCCCTGGTGTCGCGCCCCGGCCGGTTCGAACGGGCCAATGGCGGCACCCTCTTTCTCGACGAAATCGGCGATCTGCCGCCGTCCACCCAGGCCAAGTTGCTGCGCGTGCTGCAGGAAAGCGAGATCGAGCGGCTCGGCGATGACAAGATCCGCAAAGTCAATGTGCGGATCGTCGCCGCCACAAACGTCGACCTCAGGCAACTGGTGCAGGAAGGGCGATTCCGGGCTGATCTGTACTACCGGCTCAATGCCTACCCGATCATCATTCCGCCCTTGCGCGAACGCAAGGAAGACATCGCCCTTCTGGCCAAGAGCTTCCTGGCCAAATACGCGGCAACGCATGGCAAGAAGCTGCGCGGCTTCAGCGACAAGGCCAAGGACAGCCTGCTGGCCTATCCCTGGCCCGGCAACATCCGCGAGCTGCAGAACACGGTCGAGCGTGCCGTCATTCTGGCGCCCAGCGGTTCCTGGGTCCAGGTCAGCCATCTGTTCTCGTCCTGCGGGGCCGAGAAGCCGCGTGAATTCGGCCTTGGCAGCAACGGCGAACTGGGGATGAGCCGCGGCGAAACTGCCGATGCGCTTTGTGATACCGTGCTCAATGGCATCATGACGCTCGACCAGCTCGAAGCCATGCTGCTGCAGGCCGCGGTTGACAAGGCCCGCGGCAATCTTTCCGCCGCCGCCCGCATGCTCGGCCTCACCCGGCCGCAATTGGCCTATCGCCTGAAACGGCGAAACGACGAGCCGGCGGAGGACGAGGCCGGGGCGACGACCACGGAGCGGGACATGCGGTCACCGCTATGAGGGCGGATGTGGGCGCGTATTTGCATACCCACCAGGTCGTGACCCTGGCGACGATGGCGGAAGATGGTCCCTGGGCCGCCGCGGTGTTCTATGTCAATGACGGCACGGCGTTGTATTTTCTGTCCTCGCCCAACAGCCGCCATTGCCGCAACCTGGAACTGGATGCGCGTGCCGCTGCCACCATCCAGACCGACACCGGCGACTGGCGGGAGATCAAGGGCCTGCAAATGGAAGGTACGGTGCGGCGGCTGGCCGGCACGGAGGAAGCGCGGGCGCGCCGGCTGTATGCGGAAAAATTCCCGCTCGTCGGCGACCTGGCACAAGCCCCGGCCGCCATCGTCGCCGCGCTAGCGCGGGTGCGATGGTACTGCCTTGCACCGACGCGGCTTTTTTTCATCGACAATTCAGCCGGTTTCGGGCGGCGTGACGAAATCCCTCTGGCACCGGGTGAGCGACAATCAGCACGGTGACGGCAGCCGAAAACGGATTGTTCAGTTTCAGGGAATCGGCCAGGCCCAACCGCTCTAGCGACGTGCCGAAGTGCCGGGTAAACTGGGAAATCGGCTGAAGATGCGATCGTTGCGCGTCAGGAGCGAGGTTCCGGGTCTGCATTTCTTCGAAAATGCGATGGCGAAGCGGGGTCATTGACAGCTTCTGTACGGTTTGAGGCGCGTTACCGGCGCACCGCGATGATCCCGTCGTCAGGGCCGTCAGAATTACCGTCGCGATATAAGCAAGTGAAAGCGCATATAGGGAAGATGAAATGCAAACCGACTTCTTGTTCCGTTTCGATTAAGTAGTTTTTTTAGCGCTTTAATCTATTTCCTGCTAGGAAATGAACGGCCTCGTTGATCGTTGCTTCAATTCAACGCTTTCGCAATCCAAAGTGCACCAGGACGTGTGGACACGCCTATTGCCGGACGTGGCTGCGCGTGGCGAAAGCTCGACTGTTGCGGTAATCTTTGGCTGCGGAAGCCGATTTCGTTTTCAGGAATGCAGGATGGCCGGGGCGCGGACAAGCCAGACACACCCGCTTCAGATCGCGGCAGTGCGCTCCAGCCCCTCGCATGGGCGGATCGGGATCACATTCTGCCCCGGCAAGCATGACAATGCTGCGAGCACGGGAGCCTGGGCGCGCGATCTTTCGACGGATCTCGACGTCATCGCCGCATGGGGCGCGCGTCTGGTGTTAACGCTGGTCGAGCCGGCCGAACTCGAGGCACTCAAGGTGCCCGATCTCGGCGCGGAAATCCGAGGCCTGGGGCTCGAGTGGCGACATCTGCCCATCGCGGACTACTCGGTTCCGACCGCGGCCTTCGAGAAGCAATGGGAGACGCATGGCAGAGAAATCCGCGCGCTGCTGCGCAGCGGCGCCGATGTGCTCGTACATTGCAAGGGCGGGCTTGGCCGGGCCGGCATGATTGCCGCCCGGCTTCTGGTGGAATTGGGCATGGCGCCCGAGCAGGCAATCCTGAAAGTCCGCCGCGCGCGCAAAGGCGCGATCGAAACGCCGGCGCAGCTGGCGCTGGTCAGACGGACGAGAGCCATGACCGCCATCGATGCCGATGTCATCGACACCGCGACCATGCAGAAAACCGGCCGGCAGATGGGCAGCAATCCGGCTGGCGTCTATCAGGATGGGAACGGTCGGCGGTTCTACGTGAAATCGCTGGAATCGCCCGCGCACGCGCGCAACGAGTTCATTGCGGCGAAGCTTTACCAGTTGGCCGGGTCGCCGACGCTGACCTATGTGAGCGCAAGGGAACCAAACCAGATCGCGACCGAGTTCATCGAGCTTGACAAGAAGCATGTCTCGCAGCTCAGCGACAACGAGCGCAGACAGGCGCAGCGCTGGCTCGGTGTGCACGCATGGACAGCCAACTGGGATGCAGCCGGATTTGACGGCGACAATCAGGGCGTCGTCAACGGGGTGGTCACGACGCTCGACGTCGGAGGCGCGCTGGAGTTTCGGGCGCAGGGGGACCCGAAGGGCAAGGCATTCGGCGCATGCGTTCACGAACTCGACACACTGCGCAAGGACCCGGACAATCCTCACGCGGCCAGACTCTTCGGCGACATGAGTCCCGCCGACATCAATGAGGCGATCGTAGTGGTGATACGAATTCCCGATGCTGCGATTCGAAGGGTCGTCGCCGAGAATGGCGGCAGCAGCGCACTGGCCGAAAAGATGATCTCGCGCAAAGCCGATATGGCAAAGCGCATGACCTGAGCACACCGGCAATCCGGCTGCAGGGATGGCGGGTCATGCCGCCCGTAGCAAGGAAATGCGTCAAAGTATCGCGGCGCTGGCGCCTTGCGAAATCGCCAGCAGCAGCGGCGCCTGCGCGCGGATTGCGTCCGACGTGTCACGGTCGAGCCTTTCAAGCCAGCGAGCGGGGATAGCGTCCAGCCCATAGGTGGCGCCCGCAAGCATGCCGGCAATCGCGCCCGCGGTGTCGGCGTCTCCCCCTTGATTGACGGTCTGGACGACGCACTCGGCGAAGGAGTCCGCGCCGAGGTAGTGGTGCAGCACAGTCTGCATGGTGTCGACAATGAAGGCGGAGCATTGGCCAGGATAGGGCTTGAAGCGAAACGCCTTGTGTTTGCGCGCGAGATGCTCGGCCTCCTTGCGCACGACGTTCTTTCCCAGCCCCTGCAGCAGGCCATGCGCCATGCGAGCAAGCGCGAGGCAGGCGTCGTCGGAAAGGGGATGATGATGCGTGGTGCGCGCCTGGACGAGCACCCACGCTTCCGCCCCGCCGGGCTCGCCAAACGTTGCGAGCGCCACAGGCAGGACGCGCATGGCAGCCCCGTTGCCGGCGTCGCCTTCCGAGAACGAGCCTTCGACGGTTCCATCCACGACATAGCGCCGGATGCCGCGTCGGCAGGTGTTGCCGACATCGGCCGGCCCGGTCTTCAGCCACGCCGCAAATTCCTCGCAGACGTCGCTTGCGTCCAGTCCGCCCTTGCGGATGATAGAGCGACCCAGCGCGAGCGCCATCTGGGTGTCGTCGGTCACTTGCCCCGGCTTGAGCTTCAGCCAACCGCCGCCTACGATCTCGCGATGCACGCCATACTGCGCCGCGATTTCGCTCCTGGTCATGAACTCGACGGTGGCGCCGAGCGCGTCGCCGATGGCGAAGCCAAGATAGGCCGCGAGCGCACGGTTCTCCACACTCGGCGCGGTCATGCGACTGCCTCCTTAAACATAGTCCACCCTCACCCGGAATTCGCCGCCGATCACCAGATACTCACCTTCGCCCTTCAGCGGATGCGACGACAGGAGGCTGTTGAAAAACAAGATTTTGCTGACAGGAACGCGCGCCGTGAGGATCGTGTCGCCGAAACAGCCGGCAACGCCGCGGTCGGACGAAAACGAGACCAGGTTGTTGAGCCCGATCACCGCCTCATGCCTGGCCGTCCGCTCCACGATCCAATGCGCGTCGAAGGCGTTAACGCCGCGAAACAGCGTCAGATGCGTCTCGCTCGGAAAAGCGAAGCGCCCGATGGCCCATTGACAGAACTCGAACAGAAGGTCGAGCTGCACCCAGATCGCATTGTTATGGAAACGACTCGACATCTTCTCTTCCACATAGGCCGCCCAGGCACGACTCGAAACCTGCTCGATGATCTCCTTATGGAAGGAGGGGCAGACACCGAACCGACTCTCGACCCAGCCTTTCAGCACGGCACCTTCCGGGCCGTTGCTGTCGAAGCCCCAGCCTTCGATCAGCCGACGGAAGGAAGAGCGGTAGCGTCTCTTTCCGCCGGATGCCATATCGCGCTGCTCGGGATCGAGGCCGAACATCGCCATCATGTAGCAGGAGAACGCTTCGCCCGCCTCGGCGAGGTCGCCCGCCCGCTCCAGCATGCTGAACAGGCTGGGGTTCATCTCGCGCACGCCCCAGAGGTGCAGTGGAACCGGCGCCTCATTGAAGGCGCAACTGGCCAGCCACTCCGAGGGCCGTCCCACGAAGTTGGTCGAATGGCCGATGCCGCGTCGCTTGCGATATCCCGCGTCTTCCATCGCCCCGATGATGAAGCTTGGCGAGCCAACAGGAAAGACCCGACGCCGCGTGGTTGAAGCTACGACTGGGTTCTGTTGCAAACTCAGTTGAAGGAGCCAAGCGTGGGCTCGCGGCCGACTTTGGTCAGACGGCGAGTTGGAGCAGCTCAGCTGCGATCGTGCGCGGGCTCACCGTGTGCGGTTGGTCCGCACCCTGCGGAAGAACCTCTTCGCCGCCGCGGCATCCTGCCTGGCCGAGAGCAGGAAATCGATGGTCTGGCCGCGGCTGTCGACCGCACGATACAGGTAGGTCCAGCGGCCCATTATCTTGATGTTAGGTCTCGTAGATCAGCCGGGTGGAAGCGGCGCGGCTGGCGGCGGCATAGCCGCGCGCGGCGTCCGCCTCCTGCCGCAATGCCGCCGGAATGCCGCCGGAATGCCGCCCGCCGCGCCCGGCACGATGTCGTCCATCCCTCCCCTCCCCCGCTGCCCTGCCCGCTCGGACGCCCGCCACCGACCGGCGCCGCGTGAAACCGCCGCAGCATCGCCTGTCACACACAATCTGTCCGGAAATCCCCACTTTGTCCGAGAATTTTTATTCCGTCCTAGAATCTCTATTTCCGGACAGAATGTTGCGGTATTCGCAGACAAAGGAAAGCAGCGAAGTGCCGTGTCACGTGCGGGCAGCTGCGGGGGGGAGGGGGGGGTCTGTAAGCGGGCGAGTAGTGCGCCAGGAGGCTGGTAAGGAGTGGGAGGTGACAAATCAACCCACCTGGCCGCGTGGTTCACCATGCACGGCACCGGATCATCTGCTCTCCCCCCGCCAGGCTCAACCATCCCCTCATTTTTCGAGTCGTTATTTCAAGATGTTACGGGCGATCCCGCGGATTGACTGCAATGCCACCTTTGATCGTCGTGCTTGCCGTACCCTGGTTTCACGCGGCATCCGCGTGCACGAAGGCTGTTGATGAGTCGCTGTTCGCGCATCCGAAGCTCCGGTGTCAGGCTTCCAAGTCAGGAATGAGGGGATGAGTGAGCCCGCCAGGTCCGGCACAGGTGAATTCAATCAAAAGAGCGCATCATTGGTGGAACGTCCGGCAAAAAAGAGTGGGTATCTGAGCCAAGGCCAGAAGTAGAATCAAAGTTCATTACTCACGCTAGGCACCGCAGGATTTATTCAGGCCGCATCCGTTAAGTGTCCGTCCGGAAAGTTCCTGTGGAAAAAGAGGGGGTTACGAGCGGCCGCTGGTGACCTTCTCATCGAGAGTTCAATTGGATGGCCTGCCGTTGTCCTGGAGCGCGGTTTGGCGCGTTGTGGTCCACCGCTAACGTCCG
>CAIXDS010000203.1 GCA_903918195.1 uncultured Acetobacteraceae bacterium
CCCGCTCTCGCGCAAGCCAATCATCTGGCGTCGCCGCTCCTCTTGCGCCGCTGGCGCCAAACTCCGCATGTCAATGTGTTGCATGCCGCATATCTGGGCAGGCATCCTCCTCGCTCCAAGACCGCCCAGGCCGGGTCAATAACCTGCAGAAGCTCTAACTATCGGCAGCGAAACGCTCTCGCGAGCAAGCTGGCCAACTCTCATCAATCCTGACGTTACTCTCAGCCAAACAGGTTGGCCGTGCTGGTCACCCCGATCAACTGCAGATGAGCTCCGTCAGACAGTGCCAGGTTGGTCGATCCACCCGCCGTCGCCTGGGACGTAACCGTCACCCCTCCCTGGAGAACGAGCTTGTCGGTACCGAGTCGGAAACCAGAAATGACGTCGGTGCCTGCGTAGGTCCCAGCGACAAAGTTGAACACGTCAGCCGCCCCGCCATAAACTGTTGCCGACGTATTTCCAACGCCGAACGTCACATTATGTCCGCCGGATGAACCGAGGGCGAGAGTCGCCGCCCCCGTCCCGGCGATGAACTTCATGCCACTCCCGTAAGCAGCAAGGGTCAGGCTCCCGGAACCACCATATACCTGCGTATTTGCAGCATAGACCGAGATCGTATCCGGCCCGGTACCCGCGTGAATGACGTCGGTACCATTGGAGTAAATCTTTGCTGTTCCGCTACTGACCGACACATTCGTGGACGTGCCGCTGCGGGTGGTGAGGATAATGCTGTTGGCGGCCCCGAAGCCTGGGCCATAGTAGAAGTAGGCGGACCCGCCGGTGATGGACACGTTTGGCACGGCACTCCCGGCCGCACCGGAGAAATTCACCGTTGCACTGGTTTCAGAAACCACGTCGTTCGTGCCCGCGGTCATTATAAGACTGCCGCCGGCATTGACCGTCACGTAGTCCTGGCCACGCCCGAGGAGAGTCAAATTGCCGTTGACGGTGGTGTTGCTGGAGCCGGTGCTTCCGGTGATCGTGGCCGTTCCTCCAACCGTGAAGGTGCTGTTGGCGGAACCGCCGCCGATGGTGTCGCAGCCCTGGCTGTTCACCACGTCGCCGCCGGAGAGCTGCAGGACGTTGACGGAACCGGCCGCCGTCGTGATCGAATTCGCACCGCCCCCGTTTTCATTGAAGACGAGGCCGCCGGATCCGCCGGTGATCACTTCCCGCGCACCGCCGTTGATGGTCAGCGTCCCGACCCCGCCGATCAGGGTGTTATTGCCGAGGTTGAGATTGACGATACTGCTCAGAGCGCCGCCGTAATACGTGATGTTGCCCGTGTCCCCGCCTATCAGATAGGTGCCGCCATTGCCATAGAACGTGGCGCCCGGGCTGCTGCGGCCGTAGACGGCAAGCTGCCCGGTCCCGGCATGCACGGTGCCGTGGCCTTCGAGAATGACCGTGTCCGTGCCGGAACCTGCCCAGATGGTGTCGTTCCCTGCACTCGTGATCGATGCGGTTCCGGCTCCCAGACTCAACACCGAGCCCTGCCCTCCGCTGCCTGTCGTGATTTGCATCCCGCCGCTGTAGACACTCGCAACCACCGCACCACCGACGATTGACAGTTGTTCCGTGGCTCCGCCCTGGACGATATTGAACTTCGCGGTGCCGCCGTTGTTCTCGACCTCCAAAAAGCCGAGCGGCCCGTTGATAGTGACATTGCCGGCCGGGCCGACGCCGACCACCGGGTTGCCGCCGTTTCCGGTCATCGTGGCAGTGCCATTGACCGTCCACTGGTTGCTGCCGGTACCGTCCTTGATCGTGGCGATCCCGTTGACCGTCGCAGTGATATTGCCCGAGCCACCGACAATCGTGTCGTGACCCTCGCTGTCGACGGTATCCTGACCGACCAGCGTAATGGTGTTGGTCGAACCAGCCGCAGTGGTGATCTGGTTCCCGCCGGAGGCGGGACCGTCCGAATATATCAGGCCACCCGAACCGCCGATGACGATGACATGACCTTCGATGGCGTTTACCGTCAGGAGGCCCGCGCCACCCTCCACTGCTGTCGTAGACGAACTCGTCAGGTTCACCACATGGGGCAGATTATCGGTGATGATCAGTGTCTTGCCCGGCAGCACGCCACTCAGCGTGGAATCTGCAAAGCGATTCCCGTTGCCATCGAAGTTGTCGGTCTCGGTGGCCGGTCCACTGGCAATCTGGGAAGCACTTAGAGAGGTGAAGGAATTGTCCGTGATGGTGACGCTGATCGCGGTCTGGTTCAGGACCGCTACGGCAGTGGCGCCCCTGTCATTGACAAAATAGTTGCCCACGACCGTTAAGGAAGACCCGGCATAGGGAATTCCCTCGCCGCCGAAATGAACTATGTTGCTGTTCGGAGTATCGGGCCCTTTTTCGATGACGTTGTCCTGGACCAGATCGACGCCGCCATCCGGCAGATCGATGGAGTAGCTGGCGGTGCCGGTCGGGCCGTCGTAGAAGACGTTGCCGATGATGTTATTGACCAGCGCACGGCTTTTCAGCTCGTGCCCGACCACCGCGCCCTCGAAAATGCTGTTGGTCACGTTCAGGGCGCCAACGCCGCCGCTGATGTAGCAATTATGTGAAGCGCCGTCGCCAGCACCATTATCCGCGAACAGGCAATGGTTGATCGAGATATTGTTGACGGTAAGCTGCGGCAGGACTGCCGCAGCCAGAATACCGTCCTGGTTACTGATGAACGAATCGTTGACCAGCGTCATCTGGCCACCTTCGTAGCGGATGCCGGCGCCGTTGTTGCCGTCGGCCGCCGGGATGGTGCATCCGGAGAAGGACAGATTTTCGATCGTCACGTCATTGTCAACGGTCAGGATGCCCTTGAGGTTGGGCGGCGGGACCGTGGCGACCAGGTTCACCATCCCGCCGACACCTTCGATGGTGATCTTCGTCGCGATGGTCGCGAAATCATTGGTATACGTGCCGGCATCGACCAGGATGACATCCCCGTTCTGGGACGCATTGATCGCCGCCGCCAAGGTGGAAAATTCCTTGCCGGCACCCACCGTCAGTACGGTTGCACCTGCCCGCAGGGTAACAGGACCGACGGGTACAAGTCCAGATGTGTCCGTGGGGTTGGGATACGGATTGCCTTGTGGGTCCAGGAGGACTTTCTTAACGAGATCCGGAACGGCAGCGATGGTCACCTTCATTACTCCTGGCGGGACGAGGATATGTCGCAGCCGTCGTTATGGTTTTCGGCTCGGCGGGCAGCGGTGCTGCGAAGTGAGAGGCGCCACGGACCGCGAGCGCATCTTAGGCTGCGCCAGACGCGCCGTCTTAAACCGCAACATTAACTTCACGATCCGCGACATGCGGTTATAAAAGTCCGACAATCTCAAAAAATACTTAATCGCTCAAAACTTTGCCTGTGCGCCCTTTGCTATGCGCCTTTGAGAGGTGGCCCTCAGCCATCCCCTCATTTTTGACTCGGAAGCCCGACACCGGAACTTTGGATGGGCACGGCGACTCATCAACAGCTTCCGCGTATGCGAAAGCCTCGTGAAGCTTGGTCGCGCCAAGCGCGACGACCAAAGATGGCACGGCAGTCAATCCGCGGGTTCGTCCGTAACATTTTGAAATCACGCTTAGAAAAATGAGGGGATGGCTGAGGCGGTGGCCGGGTTCCTCAAGACAGCGCGAGCGGCCCCGATCGGCCCTGGTATTCGATGCTGAACTCCCGCTCGATCCACGCGCCGACCTTGCGAGTCGATCGTGGCAGCGTCTCGGCGATCCAGGCCTTCAGATTCTGCTGCTGCGCCTCGCTCAACCGACACGCACTGCCTTCGTCGCCAAACTTCGCCAGTCCCTCGACGCCCGCTTCCTCATAGACGCGCTACCAGGCGCGGACAGTGTCATCGTCCAGCAGCAGCACTGTCGCCACCGCCGTGCAACTCATCCCGTCATCCTGCAACACCAGCGCGTTCGCACGCCGCGCCAGCCGGTGTGCCGCCGACCCGCCCCGAGCCAACTCGATCAGGTCTCGTCGCGTTTCAGCGTTCAGGAAGCTGCCCCGTATCATACCTCCCGATCGAATGTCCTTCGCATTGGTTGCAAAGGGGGAACGCCCGGATTTTCAGGGAGTCGGGTCACACATTGCAATTCACGCAAATAAAGTGTATTTCATCCCTGGGAAATCCGGATGAAGGGGCGAGATGCCCCATTCTTTCACCCATCGATGGGTGGTTCGCACGTTGTCGCGCGCCCCCGTCTCCTCATACGGAGCCACCGCATGTCTCAGCACCATACGCCCGCCTTCGGGCGTCGCTTCCGCACCGGCCTCGCGGCCGCCTTGTTTGCGGGCACAGCCCTCGCAGGGTTCGCCGCCGGCAATATGGCCCTCGCCGCCGCCGATCCGGCCGCGCAGATCGCCCCCGCCGCCCCGGCCCGCACCCTTCCCGATTTCGCCGACCTGGTCAGCCGCGTGAAGCCAGCGGTGGTGTCCATCACCACGCACATGCGCAGCGAGCCTGGCGACGACGCGGAAATCCCCGCCCCGTTCGGCATGCAGTTGCCGAACCGCCCGCACGCCGTCGTGGCCCGCGGCTCCGGCTTCATCGTCGATGCCGACGGCACCGTTGTGACCAACAACCACGTGGTGAAGGACGCCAAAGCGGTCAGCGTTACGCTGGCCGACGGCACCCAGCTTCCCGCCAAAATCGTCGGCCGCGACGCCCGCACCGACCTTGCCGTGCTGAAGATCGATGCGGGCAAGCCGCTGCCGTACATCGAACTCGGCGATTCGGCGAAAGTGCGGCCGGGCGAGTGGGTGGTCGCCATGGGCAATCCGTTCGGCCTGGGCGGCACCGTCACGGCCGGCATCGTCTCGGCCAGCGGCCGTGACATCGGCGAAGGTCCGTACGACGACTTCATCCAGATCGATGCACCGATCAACCAGGGCAATTCCGGCGGACCGCTGTTCACCCAGGACGGCCACGTGGTCGGCGTGAACACCGCCATTCTCTCGCCCTCCGGCGGCAGCGTCGGTATCGGTTTCGCCATCCCCTCGGACATGGTGCGCACGGTGGTAGCCGAGCTGAAAGCGCACGGCGTCGTCACCCGCGGCTTCCTGGGCGTCGAGACACAGCCGGTGACGCCGGCAATGGCGGCCGCGCTGCACCTGCCCGAACCCGACCAGGGTGGCGGGGCGCTGGTGGCGGGCGTCGAATCCGACGGCCCGGCAGCCAAGGCCGGCCTACAGCCGGGCGACGTGATCCGCGCCATCGACGGCAAGCCGGTCGCGACCCCGCGTGACCTGGCGATCGACGTGGCCACCATCCACCCGGGCACCGAGACGAAGCTCGACGTGCTGCGCGACGGCCACGCCCAGAGCGTGACCGTGACGCTCGCCAGCATGAAAAGCGACACCGTCGCCGCGCGGGAGGGCAATAACGCCGAGGACCGGCAGAGCGTCGGGGTGGCGCTGGCACCTCTCACGCCGGAATTGCGCGGCGAACTCGACCTGCCGGCGCGCACCCATGGCGCGGTGGTCACGAACGTCCAGCCCAGCTCGCCGGCGGCCGAGGCCGGCATCCGCGCGGGCGACGTCATCATCGGCGTGGGCAGCGAGGCGATCGCCTCGCCCGGCGAGGCGGCGAAGGCCATCCACGCGGCGGTGCGCAAGGACCATGCGGTGGCACTGCGCATCCTGCGGGATGGGCAGACCGCCTTCGTCGCGGTCGACATGAGCAAGGGCGCGTCCGACGAAGGCTGACGATCAAGACCTGTCGGGGGAAGGCCGGTGCCGCTCAGGCGGTGCCGGCCGTCACCGGCCCGCCGAATCCGGTCTGGCGCACCACCGCGGCCAGCAGCCGCAAGGCATCCGGTCCGCCGCGATCCGCCAGGACGCCCGCCTCCATCTCGCTGGCCAGCAGCTCCGCCTGGTCGGCAACGCTGTTGACGGCACGCCGCAGCGCTTCGGTTGAAAGAGCGATCTGCAGTTCGTCAGAGAGAAGGTCCCAGTCGCACAGCAAGGTTTCGCGGAACATGGCGGTGACCCGAAGCGCCGTTCTGGCGAATGGCGCCGCGGAAATTCTCACGCGGTCATCGTGATAGAATGCACCCGAGCGGTTAACGACCGGTTGCGGACAGACAGCATCAGCGCACCCGCATCGCGCCAGCCGGTTTGTCGGCGGCGCCCCCACAGGCTATACTGACGCGGACATGAAACCTCCGCAGCAGAACCGCCCCGGCAACCGCAGTCCCGGAGGCGGCGGTCCACGTAGGCCCGGCGGTCCGGGCGACGGACCGGAGCGCGGTCGCCAGGGTGGACCGCGCCCGTCAGGCGGCCCGCATCACGGCGCCTCCCGTCCCGCCCAGGGGGAAGCCCCAAGGGGTGGCCCGCGCGGCGCGGCCCGCTTCGACGAGAAACGTCCGCGTGACGACCGGCCGGCCCGCACGGACCGCCCGCAGGGGCCGCGCCCGCCGCGCGACCCGGAGCAGGCCGGCGCGCGCCGGTTCGATGCGCGCCCCGACTTGCGGGCGGAACGGCCCCCGGGCGCGCAGCGCCGTCCCGACACGACCGCCGCGCAGCGCCGTCCCGACACGACCGCCGCGCAGCGCCGTCCCGACACGACCGCGGCGCAACGCCGCCCCGAAACCCCTGCCGCGCCGCACCACGCCGAAGCCCCGCACACGCCGCGCCAAGCCGAATACCGCCCCGCCGAGCCGCGCCCCAGCCCGGATACGCCGCGCGGCACGGTGTGGCTCTATGGGCTGCACGCCGTCGGCGCCGCGGTGGCCAACCCGGCCCGCCGGCTGCGCCGCCTGCTGCTGACCGCGGAGGCCGAGTCGGCGCTCGCCGCCCGCCACCGCCAGCCCTGGCCGCTGCCGCCCGAACGGGTGGAGCGCGGGCGGCTCGACCACCTGCTGGGGCGCGACACCGTGCACCAGGGCGCCGCCCTGCTCGCCGACCTGCTGGCGACGCCGGCGCTCACGCAGGCGCTGGAACGCCCCGGCCCGGTGATCGTGCTCGACCAGGTCTCCGATCCGCGCAATGTCGGCGCGATCCTGCGTTCGGCGCAGGCGTTCGGCGCCGCCGCCGTGGTCGTGCAGGAGCGCAACGCCCCGGAGGAAACCGGTGCGCTCGCCAAGGCCGCCTCCGGCGCGCTGGAGACCGTGCCGCTGCTGCGCGCCGTCAACCTCGCCCGCACGCTGGTGGCGCTGAAGGCGGCCGGATGCTGGGTGGTGGGGCTGGACGCCGGCAGCGCCCCGCTGTCCGGCCCGTCGCTCGCCGAACGCCGCGTGGTGCTGGTGGTGGGCAGCGAGGGCGACGGGCTCCGGCGCCTCACCCGCGACACCTGCGATGAGGTGGCGGGCATCGCCATGCCCGGCTCGGGCGGCGGGCTGGACAGTCTGAACGTGTCGGTGGCCACCGCCGTCGCGCTGTACGAACTCGCCCGCCGGGCATGATCTGATCCGCGCCGCTGACCGGCCCGGCCCCACTCGGGCCGGTTCCGGTCGGCGGCGCGGCGAATCGGCCTCGCCGTTTATGCCCGCGCCAACTCGGCCGGCGTCAGGTTAAGCGGGCGGCGGCTGCGGCGCAGCAGGTAGATCGACACCACCATGACCAGGATCAGGATGCCGAGCACCAGCAGTTCCACCATGGTCGCCTGGAACAGCGCCTGGCTCTCCGGTGTCCAGGCCGTGTCACGGTGGACCTCGGCG
Source organism: uncultured Acetobacteraceae bacterium (assembly GCA_903918195.1). Lineage (GTDB taxonomy): Bacteria > Pseudomonadota > Alphaproteobacteria > Acetobacterales > Acetobacteraceae > Rhodovastum. The sequence continues at coordinate 7,669 of CAIXDS010000203.1, forward strand.
GATTGCAGGGTGATGACGAGGACGCGGCGCACCGAGGCGATCAGGGCAACCACCAGAAAGGGCTCGCATTTCAGGGCACGCTCCTGAATCGAGGTCCGGATGGTGTGGAGAATCTCGATCAGCATGAACACCAGCAGCAGCCGTTCGATCACGGCAAAGAGCGCGTCCGTGGCGTTCCAGTCGCGCAGCGCGTCCCAAAGCTCCTCGCCGGCGCTGCCCAGGGCGACCACCGCCGTCACGCAGAGCAACCCGCCGAGGGCGGCGTAGACGGCATTCTCGACGTAGCGGAAAGCACCTACAAAGAAACCGTTGGCGCCGGGATGGCCTTGCGTGTCGGGGATCATTGTGCAAACTCCTTGGTTCGGCCGGAGGGGCTGACGCGGCCGCGTCGATGGGTTGGCCCGGCTTGCCGGGCCAACGGTGCTGCTGCGCCAGCAGCACCCTGCCCTGATCGACGCCCACCAGGGTGGCGTACAACATCAGCGCCTGCGACTGCTGCCGCCACAATCGTCGGCACCCGAAGACCGGGAATTGGCCTTCACCGGCCGGCACTGCAGACGGTCGCTGATGGCCCCGCTCCGTATCACGTGATCGCCGCCCGCGCAAAAGCAGCCGCGACGGCGGGCGACCGCTGCAGCGCAGGCTTCGCGCGCCAGCCTGGCGCAACGGTCCCCTGTCCTGGCGCCGGACACGCTCCCCTGGGCCGGCGCGCCATCCTGTGGCAGGTTTGCAGCCAGACACTGCGGAACAATACGCATGGGCCAATCACTTGAAGATCTCCAGTCCAGGATCTCCGCCCTGGAAGCCATGATTGGGCGTACCCGCCACGACGTCCGCTCCGCGCTCGCGCCGGCGATGCTGGCCGGTGACATGATGCGGGCCAGCACCGACCCCCGCGTGCAGCGCGCCGGCACCACCGTGGTGCGCGCCATCGAGCGCGTGCTCAGCATGCTGGACACCACGCGCGCGGAGGTGCCAGCCCGCCCTGACGCCACCGCCCGGCCGCCGGAACCCTGACCGGCATGCATCCCATTGGCCCGGCAACCATGCGAGTGTTGCGATCGTGACAGATGCGTCCGCCCCGTCGCGTGAATCGGAACACAAAATCAAGAGCTAGTGTTGCGACTCCGACGGCACTATCCGTCGGAGTCGCAACACTAGACCGCAAGTCGCTCAACCGGCGGGAGGATACGGCCGTTGTCGGCATCGGTGCTCGGGGCGGATGATGACCCCAACATTGTCTTGTCGCTGGAATTCCTACGGCATTCACACAATTCACGTGCCCAGCGGACAATCTCTCGAATTCCAGCGACATTTTTCGATCTGATTCCGCCACGAGAGGGGTGGATGGGATCGGAAAATACCTCGAAAAATCAATATGTTGTTCATGCTGCGAGTAACCGGGGCAAAACCCCGGGGGGACGAGCGGGTCAGGCAGGCTGACCACGGCATCGGATGATGTCGGCGAGGCGAGGCACGGCGTGGGCGCCGGCGACGCCAATTCTGGCGCCGAGGTAGTTCCAGAAGGCGATGCCGAGCTTCTGGCAGGTTTTTGCG
>CAIXDS010000204.1 GCA_903918195.1 uncultured Acetobacteraceae bacterium
AGAGGGGGTTACGAGCGGCCGCTGGTGACCTTCTCATCGAGAGTTCAATTGGATGGCCTGCCGTTGTCCTGGAGCGCGGTTTGGCGCGTTGTGGTCCACCGCTAACGTCCGGATATCACACATGAACTTTCCGGACGGACACTTAGAGGCTGTCCGCTTCAACCCTCCAACGTGCTTCGCCCACGACTCAACCGCGGCGCGCATCTCGGGCTGATAGGAATGCCGGTTGTAGATCGCCGCCACGCCGCGGATTGCGCCGCTGCTGTGGTTCAACAGCCGTTCAACCACGTGGGGCGCCACGGCCAGGCCAGCCATGCCGCTGGCCACCGTCCGGCGCAGATCGTGCAGTGTCCAGGGCGCCAGCGGATCGCCGGCCAGCTCGGCGGCCTTGGCGTCAAGCGCTGTCTTCAGTTTCGTCCACCCGGACATCGCCCGCATGGCGTCGCCCTTCGCCAGCCACATGCGGGCCGGCGTGAACAGGAGCGCATCGGCCGCCGGCGGCTCGGCCTTCGCTGGCCTCAGCATGCAATCCAGGATCTCCACCGCGGGCCGCGACAGGGGCACCACGTGCACGCGGTCGCTCTTGGTGAATTCCCGGGGCAGCGTCCAGACGCTGGCTTTCAGGTCGACGTCGCAGGGTCGGATTGCGGCCACCTCGCCACGGCGCTGCCCCGTAAGGATGAGGAGCTGCACCAACCGGACGAACGGGGTCGCCATGGCGTCCGCGGCGCGCCAGATCGTCGCCAGCTCCGCATCATCCAACACGCGGTCGCGCGACCGCTCCGGGGTCGGCTTGCCGAGGTTGACGCAAGGTGTCGCCTCCAGCTCGCCGCGCTCGACCAGCCAGCGGAAGAACGCTTGCAGGTAGGACAGCAACCGGTTTGCCGTGGTGCCCGATCCGCGATCCGCCACGACGTTGACCAGCCGCGCCACGTCGCGCCTGGTCACGTCCGACACCGGCAACGGGCCGATCAGCGGCAGCACCTCGCGCCGAAGCAGTCGCTCAACCTCGGCCCGGGTCGATGGGCGATATCTCGGATACAAGGCGATGAAGTCGCGCACCGCACCTTCAACCGTCCTGGCCTTGCGGCGCGTCTCCATCTCGGCCTTGAGGTCGCGCTCGATTGCCGGATCAATGCCGTTGCGTGCCTTCGTCAGTGCGTCGCGCGCCTGCTGCCGCGCATCTTCGAGCGTCATGGCCGGGAAGCGTCCGAGGGTCTGCCGGCGCTGCCGGCCGTCCACGCGGTACATGACGAAGAAGCTTCCCTGTCCATGCTTGGTGGACCGGAACCCGAACCCCTCGATGTAGGCGTCCCACAGCTCGATCCGCTGCCCGGCAGGGGGCACCAGGCGGCGCAGAGCGAGATCAGTCAGCACGGTTCGCGCCATTGCCCGTTCTCAAACCATCACATCATTACGTCTGACAGCATAAATGGGTAACAGACTGGGTAACAGCGAGGGACGCTAACCGGTGATCCGGCATGTGGCACCGTGCGCTATCAGATCAGATACGGCAAGTCTACGTCTTGGGATTTCCGGAATGTCAAGGCGATACGAAATTCCGCCGTGTTCTCCAATATTCCCAGAAAACTTTGATTTCCAATCTGAGGGTCGCGAGCTTAGGTATCCCCTCATTTTGAGAATGGCCAACGATATCAAGAGCTTGCGCCATCGCCTCCGAACGGCCAACCGATTGATATTGCTGCGGCTTTTCAAAATGAGGGGATACCTGAGGGTCGCGAGTTCGAATCTCGTCGTCCGCTCCAAGTTTTCAAAGGATTAGTAGCGGCCTGGCGAAATCCTGAGCAAAAATCTCCGCATAGTGTCCGCAAAACCGGCCGGACATATCCGCGCTGGTGTCCGCACGGGCGGGCCGGGTGTCACGGCGGCCAGCCTGATGTGTTCTTGATCTGTTCACGTCGGCCGGCTTACCATGCCAGGCATGGCGGAACCGCCCCCACCGCGTCGATTTGCCGGCCCCGTGGCGTGTCGAGCGCATCCTGGCCGGGTGAGCGGTGCTGGACGCAGCATCGCCCGCGGCCAGCGTTGCGGCGCGCTCGCGCGATGCGCCAGTTGCTCGGGAGGAGGGGAGCGCCATGGGGGGGCGGTCAGTCGTCCCGCGCGGAGGCCAACATTCGGCTGGCCGGCAGGACTCTGGTGGGCTGTCTGTCGGAGTCGTTGGTTGCCGGGCGCGGGGATCGGCGTCCAAGTTACCCTTGCGGCGAGAGAGTATGCCGCTCATCGTGCCGTCCCAGGTCGAAATCTCTGGGCCAGTCGGAAACCACCATTCAGCGGGGACGATCCATGCGCTTTCTTCTAAAGGTCAGCATCCCTGTCGAGGCCGGAAACGCGGCAGCGAAGGCCGGAAAACTCGGCACGATTATCCAGTCGATCCTCACAGAAATTAAGCCGGAGGCTGCTTATTTCACCGACGATAATGGTCGGCGGACGGGGTTTATCTTTCTCGACATGCAGGACGCCTCGCAAATTCCGGCGATTGCCGAACCGTGGTTCCTTGCGCTCAATGCAAGTGTCGAATTTCATCCGGTGATGGTGCCGGACGATCTGGCCAAGGCGGGCGGCGCCATCGCGGCCGCGGTTGCCAAATACGGCTGACGGCGCGCGCCCGTATCGCTCCAGCGCGACCAGGTCGACCTCGGCGACATGCTGGCACTTGCGGCAGATCGCCGGGAGATACGCGCCGGCCGCAGCGGCGTGACGGGCGCCGGCGCCACAGGCAATGGCCTCCACCCGGCGATGGTCCGGGCGCACTCCGCCGTCTATCGCGCGATGGCTATCGGATTTCGGCGGGGGATGCACCGGGTGGCATGGCGCTGCGGTGGCATGGCCCAACGAGACGCATATGGCTAGCCGCGGGCACCGGCTGCTTGCCGAGCCGCACGATGTGTAGCAAAGCCCGATAACACACCACGGACGGCTCCGGAACGCGCCTTGCAAAAACGGCTCGCCCACTATTTGGCTGGGGCTGGCGTGCCGGCCTGGCCCGCGGCCCAGCCGCTGAAGTCGAAGGCCGGTCCCGGCGCCGGCGTCGGTGCGGTGGCGGGCAGACTGGCCATCTCCCGGGTGCTGCGCACCACCGCCTCGGTCACCGCGTCGGCACGGCGCTCGGTCAGATTGGCGTCGTCCAGAAGCATACGCGCGCCTTCCAGGCTCCCGGTGGCCACCACGATGGCCTTCTCGGCCGTCAGCGTCGCCAGCATGCCGGAGATGCGGTTGTCCTCAACCACCACGGCCATCAGCGCCTCGGTCAGCTTTGCGCGCCGGCCGGCGAACCCGGCGATTGTCGCCCGGAAGGCGGTCTCCTCTCGGACCAGGAGTTGCGCCTGCTGCTCGGCTTCGGAGCGGCTATAGGTCTTGCCCTGGAATGTCAGGCTGGTGGCGCCGGCACGGATCATCTCGACGGCGCGGGTGCGCAGGTCGGTCTGCAGACCCGTGTTGGCGTCAAGCAGTTCGCGCTGCTTGGCTTCCTCGCCGTCGATGGCACGCAACCCCGCCTCGGCCTGCGTCCGGCCATCATGCAGCTTCACCAGCGCGGCCTGAAGGTTGCGCCTGCGCGCGTCGAAACACGCCTCCGGCGCGATGGCGCAAATAGCCGGCGTGAACGTGGTGACGCTGGCGAGCCAGCCACGCGCCGCCGCAAATTGCGCCGGTGCAAGGATAAAGAGGCCAGCGACCGCCACAGGGGTCAGCAGCGCTACTTTCAGGATCGCCCTAATCATCTTTTCCTCCATTGTGCCCAGCCTCCGGGAAGAGTTCTGTCACTGCGATGTGCCGCGTTGAAGAGTGTTTGGGGGAGCGGAGTTTACAAGTGGCACTCCAAACGACACCGGGCCGTCAAGCGCAGCCGGGCTGCCGCTCGATCGGACGAGGGGAAGGGCATTGGCCATTGGGAACATACCGCCCTAACCTCAGCCGCAGAAAACGGACCAAAATGGGAGGAAGAAATCGGGTGAGGCTGCTCCGCCTGTTGACCCTTGTGCTGGCCGGCCTGGCCGGTGCGCCGGCGGTGGCTGCGGCGGCGGTCCTCGTGCTTACTGCTGGCGGTGCGACGCGGCAATTCACCGACGGCGAGTTGCTGGCCTCGCGTGACGCCGCGACGCTGGCGGTGCCGCACGACCCCTCCTATGGCGGCGCCATGACTTACCGTGCCGTGCCGCTACGCGCTTTGCTGTCGGCGCTGCCACCGGACGCGGCGGACACGCTTGAGGCGCGCGCCACCGACGGGTTCGTCGCGCAGCTTTCCCGCGCCGTGATCGAGGGGGCGGCGGTGCCGTGGGTGGCGATCGAGGACCCTGCACATCCCTGGCCCCCTCTTCCGGGCATGACCGTCTCGGCCGGCCCGTTCTACTTGATTTGGCAGCACCCCGAACGTGCCGGGATCTCGACCGAACAGTGGACCTATGCATTGGCTGCGCTGACCGCGGTCGCCTCTCCGGTGCAGCGCTGGCCGGCGATGACGATCGATTCGTCGGTCCCGGCCGATGCACCGGCCCGTCGCGGCCAGAAGGTCTTCATCGCCAACTGCCTGCCCTGCCATCGCCTTGGCGGCAGTGGCGAGGGAACGGTTGGACCTGATCTGCTGCGGCCGATGCCGGCGACGGCATATTTTACCGAAGCCGGCCTCCGTGCGCTGATCCGCAATCCCGCTGCCGTGCGCAGCTGGCCCGCACAGCAGATGCCGGCCTTCGCCGCGGCTATCGGGGACTCCGAGATCGACGCGGTTATTGCCTATCTGCGCTACCTGGCCGCACGCCGGTAGGGAGCGGCGCTGCCCGCACGGACATGATCGGCAGATTCCAGACGCAAATCACGCCACGCGCCGCGGCCATGTGCTCGATTGTTCGGACGCCGGTCCGCAGAGGCAGCCGGTCCGCAGAGGCAGATGGAGACGTCACCCGACAGCCCCGCGTCTCGGGCAGCAGCAGCAGCAGCAGCAGCAACGGCGTCGCGCACCGCGATGCGCGGCACAGCGGCGGACTTGGTGGTGGTCGATCTCCCCCGGCGCTACGGATCAGATCGGCACCGGAAAATTCGCCAGCCAGGCGGCAACTCCGAGACCACCCGCGGCCAGCAGGCCGAGTGCTGCGGCAGGGGCCAGGCCAGAACGGCCGCCGGCAAAGGCCACGGTATAGCCAGCCTTGAGCAGGTTGTTGGACGAGGTCGCGATGAGAATGGCGGTCATCCCGACACTGACCGGCATGTCCCCCGTGGCGTGCTCGGCCAGGCTCAGCACAAACGGATCAATATCGGACACGCCGACGATCGCCGCCAGCAGGTAGACGCCGGTCACCCCGTATTGCGACCGAGCCCATGCCGAGACCACCGAGATCAGCACGAAGAAGCCCGCGAAAACAAGTGCCGTGCCAAGCTCCAGCGGATTGGACGACCTCCTGACAGAACTGCCGTGGTCGGTCTGCGCCCCGGTGATCCAGTACCACAATCCCGCTATCGCCAGCCCGGACGCCGACAGCCCCAGCAGCATCGGCGCGAGACCGAGGGCGAGGGAGCGGTTGAATATCCCGATGATGATCAGCAGCCGCAGATACATCACCGCCGTGGCGAGGATGATGCCGGTCTGCGCGTGCCGCAGCGCCGACGGCTCGGCGCGGGCGTGGCGTGCCAGGACGATCGTGGTGGCGGTGGACGAATAGAGCCCGCCGAGCAATGCCACCCACAGTCCAGCCCCCGCCGGCGCGACATAGCGCTGCAGCAGGTAGCTCGCGTAGGAGACGGTGCAGACGGCGAGCACCGCGAGCCAGACCTGGTGCGGCGTGATATCGGTCAGGCTGGTCAGCGGCTGGTCGGGCAACAGCGGCAGGACGAGCCCGCTCAGCACCAGGAACTTCCCGGCCGTAAGGATTTCGCCGGACTCGATGTGCCGCGCGAAGCCATGCAGCCGCTCGCGCGCGGTCAGCAGCAGCACGCCGGATACCGTGATGCCGACGGCAATCCAGGGCGGCTCGGCCAGCACCACGGGTCCGATGAGGTAGGCCAGGACGTTGCAGAGTGGCACCATCAACCCGACATTGGGCCGCCCCTCCGCGTCGATCTCGCCGACATGTCGCCAGTAGTAGCAAGCGAGCCAGCCCCCCAAGACCAGGAGCCCGACGCTGAGCGGCAGCAGGCGGGCAGGGTCCAGCCGATACAGCAACGCACCGATCAGGGCCAGCATCGGAAAGGTACGAACACCGCCGGGTCGCGTTTGCTTCGCGCTGGCATAGAATTCTTCGAAAGCAAGACCAAAAAAGAATCCGAGCCCCAGCAGCAACAGAAACCGTGCGACGGGCGTGTCGATGGTCATCGAGGCGGCAATGCGCGGGTGAGCATGGCGACCATCGTTGCACCAAGGGCGATCGTGAAGCAAGGCCTGGGGGGCAGAGCCCCTGGCCTTGTCTTTATCTGGTGGCCGCTTCTTTATCCGATGGCACGGGCCAGTTTGCGGGCGTGGCTGTAAATCGCCGCCACCGCGCAACTGGCCAGCCGGGTGCGCAAATTGTCGGCCCGGCTGGTCAGGATGATCGGCACCCGCGCCCCCAGCACCACCCCGGCCGCGTCGGCATTGGCCAGGAAGGTCAGTTCCTTGCACAGCATATTGCCGGCTTCCAGGTCCGGCACCAGCAGGATATCGGCGTCGCCCGCCACCGGCGAGACAATGCCCTTGGTGGCCGCCGCCTCGCGGCTGATGGCGTTGTCGAAGCCCAGAGGGCCGTCGAGGATACCGCCGGTGATCTGGCCACGCTCAGCCATTTTGCACAGCGCCGCGGCGTCGAGGGTGGAGGGGATGCGCGAGGTCACCGTCTCCACCGCCGACAGGATGGCGACCTTGGGGGCGGCGATGCCGAGCGCGTGCGCCAGTTCGATGGCGTTGGCCACGATATCGACCTTGTCTTCCAGCGTGGGCTGGATGTTCACCGCGGCATCGGTGATGAACAGCGGCTTGTGGTAGGTCGGCACGTCCATGATGAACACGTGGCTGATCCGCCGCTCGGTGCGGATGCCGTCCTCCGTGCGCACCACCGCCTCCATCAGCTCATCGGTGTGCAGGCTGCCCTTCATCAGGGCGGCCACCTGGCCGGCGCGCGCCAGCGCCACGGCGGACGCGGCGGCGGCGTGGCTGTGCGGCACGTCGAGCAGGGGCAGGCCGGCGATCTGGATGCCGTATTCGGCGGCGACGCGGGCGATCTTCGCGGCCGGACCCACCAGGGTGGGGGCGATGATACCCGCCTGGGCGGCCTCCACCGCAGCGGCCAGCGAGGCGTTGTCACAGGGATGCACCACGGCGGTCGGCACCGGCGGCAGGTCGCGGCAATGGGCGATCAACGCCTCGTATTTCTGGTGCCGGCGCGGCTGGGGGTCATCCATGGCTACGCTCCTCTAGGCGGTTGGCCTCTTGGCGGTTGCCCGGCTTGTAGGCGCGGCAGCGTGGCGCGGGAAGGACGCCGCCTATGGCGGTGGCAGCGTGCGGGCGGCGGCGGCGATCGGGTCGGCCAGCGCTGCCGCCACGCAATCGAACAGCGTCCGCGCCACCTGCACCCGCGCCTCCGGCTCGGTCGCGTCCAGGTCGAGCAAGCCGGACGCGCTCCAGGCCCGCATCATGCCGTAGCGGTCCAGCACCGGAACCTCGTTGGCCTCGCCGACCCGGCGGATGGCATCACGGTAAAGCTCGAGGTCCACGATGCGGGCAATGCTGGGCGCGTATTGCAACGTGACCAGGATGACATCGGCGCCGGCGGCACGGATGCGCTGAATGCCGGTCTGCAGGGTCTGCGCCAGATCGTCGGTGTCGGAGCCGCCGCCGGCTTCCACCGAGCCGGAACTCCAGATCACCAGGGCCGGCCCGGTCTGGGCCAGATCGGTCTCCAGGTCGCCCAGCGTCGCGCTGGCGGAGCGGAGCGGTGCCGCATGGGTGGTGACATGCACGTCCACGCCGGGCAGGGCGTCGCGCAGCCTCGCTTCCAGCCGGGCCGGGATGCTGAACGCGTCGCCCTGCGCGGCGTTGCCCAGGGTGGCGGCGCCGCCAAGCATGAGCACATCCAGACTTTGACGGGTCGCGACCGCCTCGCGCGCATGCGGCAGGGTGATGTCGCTCAGCGCCACTTCCTCCGGCACCGGGCAGGCCGACGGCGCGGCGGCGCCGGCGGGCAAGGCGGCTCCGGCCGCCAGCAGGGCCGCGCAAACCAGCCTGAGGATCATGCCGCAGCCTCCCCCGACCTTGGCCGTTCAGGCAGCCGGCCGCCGCCGCCATACCATGACAGCAGCAGGCCGAGCCCCGCCAGCAGAAGGATACCGGCCGCGTTCACCGCCACCTGCACCAGCAGGCGCCCGCCCAGCCCGGTCAGCACCGCGTTGCCGAGCACCGAGAGCAGGATGCTGAAACAGAACAGGTAGAGCGATTGCTGCCCGCACAACACCATCAACCAGCCCGGCCGCGAGGTGAGGCACGGCGCATGGCGCGGCACCAGCCGGGAAACCAGGCAGGCCAGCGACAGAATGCTGAGCAGGCGCAGCAGCGGCAGCGGCGTCTTGTCCACCGCCCAGAGCGGCAGCACGACGGGGCGGACCGGCAACTCGAACAGGAGATGCATGATGCTGGTCGCCTGGATAACGCACCCGGTTACCGCCAGCGCGGCCGCCGCCAGCAGCAGCGACGGCGGAAGCCGCAACGGCGGCAGCGCGCGCGCCTGCCGGAAGCCGAAATACGCGGCGATGACGAACAGAAACTGCCAGGCGAACGGGTTGAAATACCATTCCCCATCGCCGGGATAACCGGGCAGGTTGATGCTCCAGACCTGCGCCGCGCCCCACAGCAGAAACGACGGCAGCAACGCCACCAACGGGTGCCACCGCAACGCCACCAGCACCAGCGGAAACACCAGCATCAGCGCGATGTAGAGCGGCAGGATGTTCAGGAAGGCCGGCTGAAACTGCAGCAGCAGCACCCGCAGGATGGTCTCGTCCGGCCGGTCCAGATAGGCGCCGGCACGCAGTTCGTCAGCGAACAGCGGATTGTCGAAGTGGATCACCGTGTACGACACTTCCGCATTGAACAGCATAAACAGGCAGAGATGCGCAACATAAAGCTGCCACACCCGGCGCCAGACATGCGCCGCGGCCATCACCGCTCCGTCGCGCAGCAAGGCCCGGCCATAGACCAGGCCGGCGGTAAGGCCGGAAATGAAGATGAAGACCTCGGCCGCGTCCGACAGGGCGAACGAGCGCAAGGTCAGGTAGCTGAGCGTGTTATCAGGAATGTGGTCCATGAAGATGAAGACCAGCGCCAGCCCACGAAAGAAATCCAGCCGGTAGTCGCGCGGCTGGCGGGAGGCGGGCACGCGGGTCGGCACGGTGGTCTCAGACATTTGGTGTCGCCTGTGTCCGGCCTTGGGCCTACGTGCCTGCCCCGCCGCACGCGACGAGCAACTGGGCGAAGGCGCGTGCGCGGTGGCTGGTGGCGTGTTTTTGCGCGGGTTCCATCTCGCCGTAGGTCTGGCTGCCGCCCAGCGGCACGAAGATCGGGTCGTAGCCGAAGCCCCGGGTGCCGCGTGGCGGCCAGATGGCGGTGCCCTCGACGCGGCCGAGGAACGTGGCTGTCTCGCCATCCGGCCAGGCGAGGCACAACGCCGCGGTGAACCAGGCGCGCCGGTCCGCGCTGGCGCCGATTTCCGCCTGCACCCGCGCCATGGCAACGGAAAAATCCTTGTCCGGCCCGGCCCATCGCGCCGACACCACCCCGGGCGCCCCTCCCAATGCGGCGACAGAAAAACCGGAATCGTCGGCAAGCGAAGGCAGCCCGGCGGCGCGGGCGGCGGCCAGCGCCTTCAGCCGCGCATTGCCGACGAAATCCGCCGCCGTCTCCTCGGGCTCGGCCAGCCCGAGCGCCCCGGCGGAGACGCAATCCACCCCAAGCGGGGCGAGGAGATCGGATATTTCGCGCAGCTTGCCCGGGTTGTGGGTGGCGATGACCAGCCGCGCGCCCGGGGGCAGGCGGCGCGCCATCAGACCTGCTCCAGCGCCGCAAGCTGCAGGGCGAACAGCCGGTCCGTCCCCGCTTTGGCCAGGGCGAGCAGGGCATGGAACTGCGCCTCACTGAACGGCGCCTTTTCCGCCGTCGCCTGGATTTCAACGATGCCGCCGCCATCGGTGAGGACAAAATTGGCGTCGGCCTCGGCGCCGTTATCCTCCGCGTAGTCGAGGTCGAGCACCGCGCCGCCCCCCGTCAGCCCGCAGGAAACCGCGGCGACCTGCCCGGTGATCGGCGAGGTTTTCAGCACGTTCATGCGCACCAGGTGGCGGCAGGCCAGCGACAGCGCCACCCAGGCCCCGGTGATCGAGGCGCAGCGCGTACCGCCATCGGCGTTCAGCACGTCACAATCGAGGGTGATGGTCATCTCGCCCAGGGCAGCGCGGTCGATGACGGCGCGCAGCGAGCGGCCGATCAGGCGCTGGATTTCCTGGGTGCGACCGGACTGCTTGCCGCGGGCAGCCTCGCGGTCGCCGCGGGTGTGGGTGGCGCGCGGCAGCATGCCGTATTCGGCGGTGACCCAGCCCTGGCCGGAGTTGCGCAGGAATGGCGGCACCCGCGCCTCCACGCTGGCGGCGCAGAGCACTTCCGTCCCGCCCATGCGGATCAGCACGGACCCCTCGGCGTGGTGGGCGAAGCCGGGGGTGATGGTGACGTCGCGGAGCGCATCGGGGGCGCGGCCGGAGGGGCGCATGGGGCAAGGTCCTTCGTAGGTCGAGCGGGCGTAGGTCGAGCGGGCGCCTATGCGCGGAGCCGGCACGGCGCGCAAGGTGGGGATGCAGGAAGGGGGGGGCGGCCGTTGACGCCACCGAACAGTTTCCCAACTGTGCAAGACACTGTCAGACTGCCCCCATGGTCTCGCGCCCGATCCCGAACATGACTCCGCCCGACACCCCGATCGGCCCGCCACCGATGCGCCCGCCGCTCGCCGGCCGGCAGCCGCCGATGCCGGCGCCGCTCGACCCTCGCTCGGCCGCGGTGCTGCGCGAGATCGTCGAGCAATACGTGGAAACCGGCGAGCCGGTCGGCAGCCGTACTTTGTCGCGCCGGCTGCCGATCAGCCTGTCGCCCGCCACCATCCGCAACGTCATGGCCGACCTGACCGAGGCCGGGCTGCTGTTCGCCCCGCACACCTCGGCCGGCCGGCTGCCCACCGAGCAGGGGCTGCGCCTGTTCGTCGATGGGCTGCTGCAATTCGGCGAACTGGCCGAGGACGACCGCGAGGCGATCGGCACCGCGCTGGCCGCCGCCGGGCGCAGCCTGGAGGACACGCTGGCCGAGGCCTCCACCATGCTTTCCGGCCTGTCGGCCGCTGCCGGCCTGGTGCTGGCGCCGAAATCGGAAGGCGCGGTGCGGCATATCGAGTTCGTGCCGCTGGGCTCCGGGCGGGCGCTGGTCATCCTGGTGAACGCCGACGGGCAGGTGGAGAACCGGATCATCGAAATCCCCGCCGGCCTGCCGCCCTCGGCGCTGCAGCAGGCGGGCAACTACCTGAACGCCAAGCTGGTCGGGCGCGGCCTCGCCGAGTTGCGCCTGCTGGTGGCCGAGGAGATGGCGGCCAACCGCACCGAGCTGGACGCGCTGTCCAGTCAGGTGGTGGAAGCCGGCCTGGCCACCTGGACCGGCGAGGGCCGCGGCGGCAGCCTGATCGTACGCGGCCAGGGCCGGCTGCTGTCGGACGTGACCCAACTGGACCGCCTGGCGGCGATTCAGCTGCTGTTCGAGCGGCTGGAGACGCAGGAGACCATGCTGCGCCTGCTGGAACTAGCCGAGGGCTCGGACGGGGTGCGCATTTTCATCGGCGCCGAGAGCGGCTTGTTCGGCGCCTCCGGCCTGTCGATGGTGGTGGCACCGGCGCGCAACGCCGCCAACCGGATCGTCGGCGCCATCGGCGTGATCGGGCCGACACGGATCAATTATGGGCGGATCATTCCCGTGGTGGACTACACGGCGCGGGTGATCGGGCGGCTGCTGGGCTGAGGGGAGTGCCCCGGTTTGAGGTTCTCCTTTCGGCCCGGAGGCACCCCAAATGTAAACAGTGTTGGGCCGGACATGAAGCGGGCACTGCCGCTGGTCGAACGAGCAAAGACCGGGCGCGAGCGACAAGCAAGGCTCTTGCAAGGTCCGACGTCATCCGGGCCGCGCTCGCTGGTCTCGGCTCAATCCTGGTTTCGGCGCCCGGTTGTCATAGAGGCCATAAGCCAAATATTCATTTGGAAGGGCATCACCGTCCGCGCATTTTTGTCGACTCCATGAGCAGCTCCGCTAATACCTTGCCATCGCCGCCACCCGCCGGTCAGGCCGCAGTCCGGCAATGTCCGGACCCACATCCAGGCCGGACAGAAGCTGTCACGCCGGCATCTCAACGCCGGCACCAATGAGGAATGTGATATGTTTCCCAGTCCCACCCGCATGTTCCTGACCAAAGGGGTGGGCGTCCATCGCCATGCCCTCACCGCGTTCGAGTTCGCCTTGCGCGACGCGGATATCGAACAGCAGAACCTGGTGTATGTGTCGTCCATTCTGCCGCCGCACTGCGAGGTTATTTCCCGCGAGGCAGGGGCCGAATTGCTGCGGCCGGGGGATATCACCTTCTGTGTCCTGGCCCGGTCGGAGACCAATGAATTCGGGCGCCACATATACGCTAGCCTTGGTCTGGCCAGACCGGCCGATCCTGATATGTATGGCTATATTTCTGAACAGCATGGATACGGCATGAGCGCTGAGGCGAGCGGTGAACAGGCCGAGGATCTCGCCGCGACCATGCTGGCCTCGACCCTCGGCCTGGATTTCGATCCCGAGGCCGCGTGGAACGAGCGCAAGCAGATCTACGAACACAGCCACCTGATCATCGACAGCACGTCGATCACGGCCTCGGCCGAATGTGGCCCGGGCAATCATTGGACCTGTGTGATTGCCGCCGCCGTGTTCCTGTTTTCATAGCGCTTCCCCGGATCGGAGCTTCCGGCCCGCCGCCCTGACGCCGTTTACCGCTTCGTCACCCGATTGACGCACCCTCCGCGCCGGACCGCGCGGAGGATCGGGGCGTGACGCAGGAGCCACCAGGGCCGTCCGCCGCCAGATTGCTGGTCGTGGACGACGAAGCGGTGCAGCGCCTGATCGTGGCCCGTGCGGCCGGAACGCTGGGCATCGCCGCCGACGGCGCGGCCACGCTTGCCGAGGCGGTGGAGCGGGTGCAGGCCGTCGCCTACGACGTGGTCGTGCTCGACCTCGGCCTGCGCGACCATGACGGTATCGAACTGCTGCGCAGCCTGCGCGAGGCCGGCTCGGACGCCGTGCTGGTGTTCGTCTCCGGGTTCGACGAGCGGGTGCGCCAGGCCGCCGCCCGCCTCGCCGCAGCGCTGGGGCTGCGGGTGGCCGGCACGCTGGGCAAGCCGCTGCTGGTCGATCGCCTGCTGGCGCTGCTGCGCGCGCTGCCCGAGCGCACCGGCGCCAAACGCGCCGAGGAAGCGCCGGACATCGACCCCGCGCTGCTGGCAGCGGCGATCGAGAACGACGAAATCATCTGCCTGTTCCAGCCCAAGGTGACATTGCAGGACCGCCGGCTGGTCGGCATGGAAGTGCTCACCCGCTGGCGCAGCCCGGCGCTGGGCCTGGTGCGGCCCGACCGCTTCATCCCGCTGGCCGAGCGCTCCGGCCTGATCGACCGGCTGACCGACCGCATCATGGCGCAGTCGCTCGAGCTGTTCCGCCCCTGGCGGCAGCAGCGGCCCGAGTTGACCCTGGCGATCAACCTCTCGCCGATCAGCCTGACCGACCTGACCCTGCCCGAACGCGTCAGCACCGTACTGGCCGATAGCGGCGTGCCACCCTCCGCCCTGGTGCTGGAAGTGACCGAGGGCGCGGTCATGGCGGACTACGTGGCGGCGGCCGACATCATGACGCGGCTGCGCATCCGCGGCGTCAAGCTGTCGATCGACGATTTCGGCACCGGGCATTCCTCCCTGCTGTCGCTGCTGCGGCTGCCGTTCAGCGAGCTGAAGATCGACCAGAGCTTCGTGCGCACCTGCCTGCACGATCCCGAGGCGCCGAAGATCATCCGCGCAGTGGTGTCGCTGGCCCGCGAACTGGGGCTGCAACTGGTGGCCGAGGGGGTCGAGACCGAACCGGTGGCCGAGCTGTTGACCCGACTCGGCTGCGCCATCGGTCAGGGCTACCTGTTCGCGCCGCCGCTCAGCCATGCCGGCCTGGTCGAACGGCTGCGCGCGACCGTATGGGCGGAAGCAGTGCGGTGAACCCGCTGAAGTCGCGGGCGGCGGCGGCATTGCGGCCGTCGTCGAGCGGCTGGGTGGCGGGCGTGCTGGTGCTGACCTGGATCGCCGTCGGGCTGCACCTGCACGACGAACGGGTGCATGCGCTCGCGGCGGCGCAGTCGAACGGGGCGAATCTGGCCCGCGCCTTCTCCGAATCGCTGCTGCGCACGGTGCGTGAAATCGACCAGACGCTGCTGTTCGTGCGGGCCCTGCGCGAACGCGAAGGGCCGTCGGTGGACCTCTCGCCCTGGATCGACCGGGTTGACCGGCTGCAGGTACTGGCCGCGCAGATCTCCATGACCAACCGCGCCGGCGTGGTCACCATGAGCAACCTGCGCCCGGTCACCAAACCCATCGACCTGTCCGACCGCCCGCATTTCCGCCGCTTCGCCGAGCACCCGGAAGACGTGTTGCATGTCGGCCCGCCGGTGCTCGGCCGGGTGTCGAATCTCTGGACCGTGCAGTTCGTGCGCATGCTGCGCAACCCGCAGGGCGGCTTCGATGGCATCCTGGTGGTGTCGGTGCCGCCCGCCGGGCTGCTGCGCTTCGCCGCCCCGGTCGATCTCGGGCCGCGCGGCACGGTGTCGGTGCTCGGGCTGGACGGGGTACTGCGCGCCCGCAAGGCCGAAGGCGGGGCGGAGGTGATCACCGGCGTGGCCTCCACCAGCCCCGCGGTGCGCCGGGCGGCGGACGCGGACGAAGGCTTTTTCGCCTGGACCGACCCGGCTGACGGGGTGGCGCGGCTGGAAAGCTTCAGGCGCGTGCCGGGACTGCCACTGGTGGTCTCGGTCGGCCTGTCCGAAGACGCCGTGCTGGCCGACTACAGCCGCGACCTGCCACGCCTGTCCGCGGCAGAGTTGGCGGTGACCGTGCTGCTGCTGTCGCTGGCGATCGCCGCCGCGCACGAACGGCGGCAGCGCACGGCGGCACAAACCGCGCTGGAACGCACGCTCGCCAATATCAGCCAGGGCATTGTCATGGCGGCCCCGGATGGCCAGGTGGTGGTGATCAACCGCCGCGTCCGCGAACTGCTTGGCTTGCCGCCGCAGCTCGGGGCGGGCAGCCAGCTCGGCGAGATGCTGCAATGGCAGATCGCGCAGGGCGATTTCGGTCCCGGCCAGCCACCATTCCGCGACGCCACCGATGTGCCCGCCGTGTACAAGCGCACCCGACCGAACGGCACCGTATTGGAGATACGCAGCCAACGGCTGGCCGACGGCTCCACGGTGCGGACCTACAGCGACGTGACCGAATGGGAGCACTCGCAGCAGGCGCTGCAAATCGCCCGCGAGGCCGCCGAAGCGGCCAGCCGCGCCCGCACGCAGTTCCTCGCCGTGATGAGCCACGAAATCCGCACCCCGCTGAACGGCATTCTCGGGGTTGCCGACCTGTTGGGCGACACCGGGCTGAACCCGGAACAGGACGGCTACGCCCGCACCATCCGCGAGTGCGGCCGGCACCTGCTGGCGCTGCTGAACGATGTTCTCGACTTCTCCAAGATCGACAGCGGCGCGCTTGAAATCGAATGCGCCCCGTTCATGCCCCGCGAGGTGCTGGACACGGTGCGCACCATGGTCGCCCCGCAGGCCGAGGAGCGGGGGTTGCAGCTGCGCCTCGAGGCCACGCCTGCGGTGCCGGTTCGGGTGCTCGGCGATGCCCAGCGGCTGCGCCAGGTTCTGCTGAACCTGATGGGAAACGCGGTGAAGTTCACCCGTGCCGGCGAGGTGGCCGTCCACCTGGACGCGCAGCCGGTCGCGGCGGGCTGGCGGCTGGAAGGCACGGTGCGCGACACCGGCATCGGCATCGAACCCGACATGCTGGGGCGCCTGTTCCGCGAGTTCACCCAGGCCGACAGTTCCGTCACCCGCCGCTTCGGCGGCACCGGGCTCGGGCTGGCGATCTGCCGCCGCCTGCTGGAGGCGATGGGCGGCGGCATCTCGGCGGAAAGCGCGCCTGGGGTGGGCAGCACCTTCCGCTTCAGCCTGACGGTCGGCGTGGCGCCGGCCGAGGTGGCGGCGACATGGTCGCCCGCCACGCCGGGCAGGCTGCGCGTGCTGGTGGCCGAGGACAACCGGGTGAACCAGCTGGTGGCAACCCGGATCCTGCAGCGTGGCGGCCATGCGGTGCAGGCGGTGAAGGACGGCGCCGCGGCGCTGGCCGCCGCGCGAGCCGGCGGTTTCGACCTCGTGTTGATGGACGTGATGATGCCGGTGATGGACGGGCTGGCGGCCACCCGGGCGATCCGGGCCCTGCCTGGGGCAGCGGGCCAGGTGAAGGTGATCGGCCTGACCGCCAACGCCTCGCGCGACGACGAAGCGGCGTGCCGGGCCGCCGGCATGGACGGCTTCGCCCCCAAGCCGATCGCCCCGGAGCGCCTGACCGGCGAGATCGCGAGGGTCTGCGAAGGTGCCGCCGGCTGTCCGGCCGGGGCGCCGGCGGGCACGGCCCCTGCGACCATCGATCCGTCCGCACTGGCGGCGCTGGACGCGGCCCTGGGCGCCGGCGCGGCGGCCGAGATCGCCGCCGCCTTCCTGGCCGACGCGCCGGCGCGGCTGGACCGCATGCGGGCGCTGGCCGCCAGCGGGGCGGCGGAAAAACTGGCGCGCGAGGCGCACGCGCTGGCCGGCAGCGCCGGCACGCTCGGGTTATGGGCGCTCGCCTCGGCGGCCCGATCTCTGGAGAAAGGGTCGCTGGAGACAGGGGCGGCCGGCGCCGTGGCCGATCTGCCGGCGCGGCTGGCACCGCTGGAGGCGCTGGCCGATGATGCCGTCGCCTGGCTGACGCCGCAAGCGGCGCCGAGCGGCGCCGGATGACATCCTGGGCGAATGCGCGCCGTGCGCGCGCGCCGCTTGTCTCGCGAGGATCGGTCCACTAACTGATTGCGCCATGAACACGCAGGACAGCTTTTCCGAGAGCCCTTCCCCCGATGCCCACCCGGCCGCGGCAGCGGAAGCGGCTGCCGCCCCGGATCAGGCCGACCTCGCCGCCCGCGTCGCGACGCTGGAGGCGGAGCTGGGCGAGGTGCGCGACCGCTGGATTCGCTCCGAGGCGGAAATCGCCAATGTGCGCGCCCGCGCCCGCCGCGATGTGGACGAGACCCGCCAGTACGCGGTGCAGAAATTCGCCCGCGACGTGGTGGAAGCGGCCGAAAACCTCAAGCGCGGCCTCGACAGCATCCCGCCCGCCCACGATGGCGAGCCGGAGATCGTCGCCCGGCTGCGCGACGGCTTTGCCGGCGTGGAGCGCAGCTTCGTGGCATTGCTGGAACGCAACGGCATCCGCCGCGACGACCCCACCGGCGCCAGCTATGACGCCAACCTGCACCAGGCCATGGCCGAGCAGGAAAGCACCGAGCACCCGCCCGGCACGGTGATCCAGGCCTGGACCGCTGCCTGGACGCTGAACGGACGGTTGCTGCGACCCGCCATGGTGGTGGTGTCGAAGGCGCCCGCGCCCGAGCTGAACGCCCCCGCCCCGCCGCCCCCCCCGCCGCCGGAATGACCGCCGGCGGCACAGGAATATTGCGCGCCAATTACGCACGCCGCCCTTGCCCCGGGCCGTGCCGCTGAATACATCGGGGGCATCACAACGGGGATCCGGTGCGGTGCTTCGGGCCGTCTGGATCCGCTGAGAAGGAGCTTCATATGAGCAAGGTCATCGGCATCGACCTGGGCACAACCAATTCCTGCGTCGCGATCATGGAGGGCAAGGATGTCCGCGTGATCGAGAACAGCGAGGGCGCCCGCACCACCCCCAGCATCGTCGCCTTCGCCGATAACGGCGAGCGTCTGGTCGGCCAGTCGGCGAAGCGCCAGGCGGTGACCAACCCCACCAATACGCTGTTCGCGGTCAAGCGCCTGATCGGGCGGCGCTTCGATGACCCGGTGGTGGCCAAGGACATGTCCATGGTCCCCTACAAGATCGCCCGCGGCGACAATGGCGACGCCTGGGTGGAAGCCCGCAGCGAACGCTATTCGCCCAGCCAGATCAGCGCCTACATCCTCGGCAAGATGAAGGAAACCGCCGAGTCCTATCTTGGCGAGCCGGTGTCGCAGGCGGTCATCACCGTGCCGGCCTACTTCAACGACTCCCAGCGCCAGGCTACCAAGGACGCCGGCCGGATCGCCGGGCTTGAAGTGCTGCGCATCATCAACGAGCCGACGGCGGCCGCCCTCGCCTATGGCCTGGACAAGAAGAAGTCCGGCACCATCGCGGTCTATGACCTCGGCGGCGGCACCTTCGACATCTCCGTGCTCGAACTCGGCGACGGCGTGTTCGAGGTCAAGAGCACCAACGGCGACACCTTCCTCGGCGGTGAGGATTTCGACGCCCGCATCATCGACTACCTGGCCGACGAGTTCAAACGCGAGCAGGGCATCGACCTGCGCCGCGACAAATTGGCGCTGCAGCGGCTGAAGGAAGCCGCCGAGAAGGCCAAGATCGAGCTGTCCTCCTCCAAGGAAACCGAGCTCAACCTGCCCTTCATCACCGCCGACGCCACCGGGCCGAAGCACCTGGTGATGAAGCTCACCCGGGCGAAGCTGGAAAGCCTGGTCGATGACCTGATCCAGAAGACGCTCGATCCCTGCAAGGCCGCGCTGCGCGATGCCGGGGTGAAAGCGTCCGAGATCGACGAGGTCATCCTGGTCGGCGGCATGACCCGCATGCCGAAGGTCATCGAGACGGTGAAGACCTTCTTCGGCCGCGAGCCGGCGCGCAACGTCAACCCCGACGAGGTGGTGGCGATCGGCGCGGCCATCCAAGGCGCGGTGCTCAAGGGCGACGTGAAGGACGTGCTGCTGCTCGACGTGACCCCGCTTTCGCTCGGCATCGAGACGCTGGGCGGCGTGTTCACCCGGCTGATCGACCGCAACACCACCATCCCGACCAAGAAAAGCCAGGTGTTCTCGACCGCCGATGACGGGCAGACCGCGGTGACCATCAAGGTCTACCAGGGCGAGCGCGAGATGGCCGGCGACAACAAGCTGCTCGGCAATTTCGACCTCGCCGGCATTCCGCCGGCGCCGCGCGGCGTGCCGCAGATCGAGGTGACGTTCGACATCGACGCCAACGGCATCGTCTCGGTGCAGGCGCGCGACAAGGCCACCGGCAAGGAGCAGCAGATCCGCATCCAGGCCAGCGGCGGGCTGAACGAGGCCGACATCCAGCGCATGGTGCGCGAGGCGGAGGCGAACGCCGAGGCCGACAAGAAAAAGCGTGCCTTCGTCGAGGCCAAGAACCACGCCGAGGCGCTGGTCCATCAGGTCGATAAGAGCCTGAAGGAGCATGGCGACAAGGTATCGGCGCAGGATCGCGGCGAGGCCGAAGCCGCCCTGGCGGCGGCCCGGTCGGCACTCGAAGGCACCGACGCCGAAGCGCTGAAATCGGCCGCCGAGCGCCTCAGCCAGGCGTCGCTGAAGATCGGCGAGGCGGTCTACAAGGCGCAGGGCTCCGAGGCTGGCCCGCAGGGCGCTGGCCCGGCGGGTGGCCCGGGCGACGGCCCCGCCGCCGGTGCCTCGGCCGGCCCGAAGGGCGAGAAAGTGGTCGATGCCGAGTTCGAAGAAGTCGACGAGAAGAAGAAGTCGGCCTGACCACGGGCTTGCGGCGAGCATGGACCCAGGGGCGCGCCCGCGTCTGAACACAAGGCGGGCGCGTCGCTTGTTTCTGCGCCGGACAGAGGGCTGACATGGCGAAGCAGGATTTCTACGCGACCCTGGGTGTCGCGCGGGACGCGAGTCCGGATGACCTGAAGAAGGCCTATCGCAAGCTGGCGATGCAACTCCACCCGGACCGCAACCCGGGGGACAAGAAGGCCGAGGCGCGCTTCAAGGAAATCAACGAGGCCTACGACATCCTCAAGGACGACCAGAAGCGCGCCGCTTACGACCGCTTCGGCCATGCCGCGTTCGAGCAGGGTGGTCCCGGTGCTGCCGCCGGCGGCTTCGACTTCGGCCAGGGCGCCGGTCTGGGCGACATCTTCGACCAGATGTTCGGCGATTTCATGGGCGGCCGCGGCCGCGCGCAGGGCCAGCGGCGCGGTGGCGACATCCGCGCCGGCATCGAGATCGATCTTGTGGAAGCTTTTGCCGGCACCCGCTCGCAGCTTCGGGTGCCAACGCGCGTGGCCTGCGACACCTGCGCCGGCAGCGGATCGGAAAGCAAGGAACGCGGCAACGAAACCTGCACCACCTGCGGCGGCGCCGGTAAGATCCGGGCGCAGCAGGGCTTCTTCCTGATCGAACGCACCTGCCCGACCTGCGGCGGCCAGGGCCGGGTGATCCGCAACCCCTGCCGGGTGTGCCATGGCGCCGGCACGTTGCAGCGCGAACGCACCCTGCAGGTCCAGATCCCGGCCGGCGTCGAGGACGGCACCCGCATCCGCCTGGCCGGCGAGGGCGAAGCCGGCGGCCCCGGCACGACGCCAGGCGACCTGTACGTGCACGTCTCCATCCGCCCGCACACGATCTTCCAGCGCGACGGCGCCAACATCTTCTGCCGCGTGCCGCTGCGCATGACGCAGGCGGCGCTCGGCACCGAAGTGGAGGTGCCGGCGATCGACGGCAGCAAGGCACGGGTGAAAATCCCGCCCGGCACCCAGTCCGGCGAACAGTTCCGCCTGCGCGGCAAGGGCTTTTCCGTCCTCCGCAGCGTCGCGCGCGGCGACATGTTCATCCAGGTCGCGGTGGAAACGCCGCTGCACCTGACCCGCCGCCAGCGCGAATTGCTGGAGGAATTCGAGGCTGAGGCGAATACCAAGAGCCACCCGGAATCGGAGGGGTTCTTTGCCAAGGTGCGGGATTTCTTTGAGGGTAGCGGGACGTAAGAAGTAAGGAAGGCCAGGGCTCTGCCCTGGACCCGGCAGGGGCCGAGAGGCCCCTGCACCCCATTCCGGTTAGCCTGGTTGCCAGCTTGGCGGGGCTAGTTCGAAGCCTTCGAACTGAAACGCCGGGGAGACCGTGCAGGTCACCAGCGTCCAGGCGCCCAGGCTCAGCGCCGCTTGCCAGGCCCCTTGCGGCACCAGCCCCTGCAGCGCGTGCCCCTCACCCAGCGACGGGCCAAGCGTAACCGCCGACACATCCCGCCCGTCCCCGGACACCTCCAGACGAAGCGGCGCGCCCGCCTGCCAGATCCACAACTCGGCGGCGTCCACCCGGTGCCAGTGGCTGACCTCGCCCGCTTCCAGCAGGAACAGGATGGCGGTGCCGGCACCGCGGCCCCCTTCCTGCGGTCGGTCGCGCCAGGTCTCGCGATAATGCCCGCCCTCGGGATGCGGCAGCAGACCCAACGCAGCCACCACCGTACTTGCCGGTGTCGCGGGGTCGCGCAAATCGACCATGCCCGGGCTCAGAACTTGTCCTTGCGGGCGCGCAAATCTGCCAGCGTCGCCACGTCGGCGGCGCGCAGGAACGGGTTGGCGGCGAGTTCGTCGGCAAGGCGGCTCGGCACGCTCGGCCTTCCCGCCGCACGCAGCGTGCGGACGTGCTCGGCATAGGCGCGCAAGGCCGCATTTCCGGGATCGGCATGCAGGGCAAACCGCGCGTTGCTCTCGGTGTACTCATGGCCGCAGCACACCAGGGTCTCGGGCGGCAGCACGGCGAATTTGCCCAGCGAGGCGAACAGCTCGGCCGCGGTGCCTTCCAGCAGCCGCCCGCAGCCCAGGCTGAACAGCGTATCGCCACAGAGCAGCACCCCGCCATCGGCGAAATAGAACGCGATCTGGCCGTGCGTGTGGCCCGGCGTGTCGATCACCCGGCCCAGCGATTCGCCGACCGCCACGCTGTCCCCCTCCCCCACCGGCAGGTCGAGCCGGGGCAGGCGATGCGCATCGGCACGGGCGCCGACCACGCGGGCGCCATAGCGGGCGCGGATGTCGTCGGTGCCGGCGATGTGGTCGCCGTGATGGTGGGTCAGCAGGATCAGATCGAGCCGCCCGCCCGCTTCGTCGATCGCCGCGGCCACCGGCCCGGGCTCGGCCGGATCGACGATGGCGGTGGCGCCGGTGGCGCTGTCGCGCAGCAGCCAGGCGTAATTGTCCTGCAGGATGGCAACGGGCTGAGCGGTGATCATGTTCCCATTCTAACGCCGTCCGGCGCGACCGCAAACCGGGAAGCGGTCAACATAAAAAATCGCACGGGGACGGCAAATCGCCCGTTCATGCTATATGGCCGCAATGGCGCCTGCCGCGAACACAGCGAAGGATTTCTACGCCACGTCCCGTGGGACCATGGTCGCGCGCCTGCTGCGCGAGCGGCTGGGCGCGCTCTGGCCGTCGGTGACCGGCCAGTCCGTGCTCGGGGTGGGCTACGCCGCGCCCTACCTGCGCCTGTGGCACGAAAACGCCCAGCGTTGCATCGCCCTGACGCCTGCGCAGGTCCAGCCGGCCCGCTGGCCCACCGGCGGCCTGCCCAACCTGTCCTGCGCCAGCCAGGAAGACACCCTGCCCTTCCCGGATTTGTGCTTCGATCGCATCCTGCTGGTGCACGGGCTGGAAGCGGCCGACAACGCCCGCCGGCTGCTGCGCGAGGTCTGGCGCGTGCTGAAGGATGACGGCCACCTGCTGGTGGTGGCCCCGAACCGGCGCGGCCTCTGGGCTTACGTGGAAAGCACTCCGTTCGGGCAGGGTCAGCCGTACTCCACCGGCCAGATCAGCCGCCTGCTCGCCGCCTCGGCCTTCCGGGTGGAACGCTGGGACGCGGCCCTGTTCATGCCGCCGCTGCAGCGGCCCACCGCCCTGCGCACCGCCAGCCTGTGGGAAAACGGCGCCCGCCGCGTCCTGCCACCGGGCATCGCCGGCCTGACCATTACCGAAGCCGTTAAAGACATGTACGCCGCACTGCCCATCGAGGCCGTGCCACAGCGGCGTACCGCCTTTGTGGGCGCGGCATAACCCGGCAGTCCACTCAGGCGGCGCTGAGCGCGGCGATCCAGGCCTGTCCCAAACTCAGCCCGCCATCGCCGGCCGGTGCCTGAACCGGCAGCAGCGGACGCAGCCCGGCCTGGCGAAGCCCGCCGGCGACGGCCTCGGCCAGGATGCAATTGACGAAACAGCCGCCCCCCAGCGCCACCGTGTCCAGCCCCTCCCGCCCGGCCGCCGCGACCACCCAGGCGACAATCCCCGCAGCCAGCGTGCCATGGAACAGGCCGGCGCCTTCCTCCGCGGCAACATTCCGCAATGCGTCCAGCAGCGGCAGCAGATCGAGCACGCCGCCATCGAGCCGCCAGCCGCCGGCCAGCACGCGCGGCGCCGTGGCCAGGGCTTCCAGCCGCATCGCGCCCTCGCCCTCGTAGGTGCTGGTGTGCAGCACGCCCAGCAGGGCGGCGGCGGCATCGAACAGCCGGCCGCAGGAACTGGTTAACGCCACCCGGCCGGACGCCAGCAGCCCGGCCACCGGGGCGGCCTGCTTGCCGAACCGCGCCACGATCTCGTCGCCGCGCCCGAGCGCGTGCAGCGCCGCGGCGCCCATGCGCCATGGTTGCCGCGCAGCGGCATCGCCGCCGGGCAGCGCCAGCTTGCGCAGATGGCCAAGCCGGCGGAACGCCGCGCCGTCCAGCCGCAGCAATTCACCGCCCCAGGCTTCCCCGTCGCTGCCCAGGCCAAAACCGTCCAGCACCACGGCCAGTGCCGGCGCGGTCACGCCGTGCTCGGCCAGCACCGCGACGGCATGGGCATGGTGGTGCTGCACGGCCAGAGTCGGCAGACCCATTCGCCCGGCCAGGCGATGCGCTGGAAAATCCGGGTGCAGGTCGTGCGCCAGCAGCACCGGCGCGGTGTCCAGCAGGTGCAGCAGGTGGCGCACCACCTCGTCGAGGAATCGCAGCGTCGCCACGTTGTCCAGCGTGCCGACGTGCTGCGACAGCACCGCCTCGTGGCCGCGCGTGGCGCAGGCGGTCGCCTTCAGCACCCCGCCCAGGGCCAGCACCGGTTGCACCGCATGCGGCAGGGTGATGGCGCGCGGGGTGAAGCCGCGGGCGCGGCGCAGGAAGCGCGGCGCCCCGTCGATGATCCGCACGACGCTGTCGTCGCAGCGTGTCACCACCGGGCGGTCATGCGTCACTACCAGATCGGCAAGGAAGCTGAGTCGTGCGCGGGCTTCGTCGTCATCGATGACCAGCGGCTCGCCGCCGGGGTTGGCGCTGGTGGCGACCAGCAGCAGGTCGTGCGGTGCCGCGAGCCACGCCGTGCCGGCAGGGCGACCGGCGGCCTCGTGGAACAGGAGGAAATGCAGCGGCGCGGCCGGGAGCATGATGCCTAGGGTGTTCAGGGACGGCGCTAATAGAAAGCAAGGCCAGGGCTCTGCCCTGGACCCGCCAAGGGCCGAGAGGCCCCTGGACCCC
>CAIXDS010000205.1 GCA_903918195.1 uncultured Acetobacteraceae bacterium
GGCCTCGACACTGCCGGTTAGCGCGACGCCCCTGATGCGTGGATCGTCCACCACCTGGTCGCACTGGTCGTGCGTGATCAGCAAGTTGGTATAAAGCCCAACTGGTGCGCCGGCTTCGATCAGCACCTTCTCGAAGGCGATGGCGCATTGCGGCACGATGCCCGCGTGTTTCACCATCAGAGCGTTGCCGGCCATCAGATGCGGGCCTGCGACCCGCGCCAACTGGTAGTAGGGGAAGTTCCACGGCTCGACGCAGAAGACGACGCCGATCGGGCTACTCTCCATGTGGGCTTCTCCGTTGGTCGGATGCAGCTTCACCGGTGCAAGAAACCACTCGGCGTTCCTTGCGTAGTAGGCCAGGATCCTGGCGCTGAACTCGACCTCGCCGCGAGCCTCGCTGATGCGTTTGCCCATCTCGAGCGTCATGATGCGGGCGAATTCGCCGGCTCTGGCATGCATGAGCTCGCCCGCCTTTGCGATGACCGCGGCTCGCTCGGCGAAGCTCTTATGGCGCCATGACTTGAAGCAGGCCTCAGCCGCCGCGATCTTGGTTTCCAGGGCGTGGTTGGTAAGTCCTTCGAACGTGCCGATGATCTTTCCATCGAACGGATTGAGGCTTTGATAGCCCATGATGTGAACTGCCTTCCTGGTGGGAGCACGACGGCCCGGTCAGGTCGCCGATCGTTTCGTCAGACCCCGATGATAACCTTGAGCGCCGTCGTCTCCGCTGCTCGGCGGAATGTATCCCAGGCGTCCAGAATCAGGTCGAGTGCGAAATGGTTAGTGATCAGGCGAGTTGGGTCGAATTTCCCCAACTGAGCGGTCTTCGCCAGCATTTGCGTCGTGACCTCATCCGCCGGCTCTTTGGTGATGGCGATGGTATGCGACCGGAGCCGTTCGAGGCGGAGATCAACTCTCCGGCCGTGCACACCGATGTTCGCAATGACCCCGCCAGGGCAACGATGTCCCGGCAGAACTGGAACGTGTCCGGAGCTCCGACGGCCTCGATGGCCATATCAATGCTGTGCCCGCCGGTCAGCAATTTGACTGCCTCTATCGCCTTGGTACGACGCGTCGCACGCCAATCGTGCGAGACGTTCGCCCAGCCGGGAACCTGCGCCCACATCAGGAGAAGTGACCGTAGGTGCTGGCGATTAGTGCTGTTAGCATCGGAAATTACCTACGCCGATGGTCAGAAGCGCAGCCTCACGCACGTTGCCTAACCGCAAAAAAGTACGAGAGAAGGCAAACGCGAGCGTAATTCGTTGATGTGATGGAGGATTTGTATGTAGAGTGTTCTAGGATCGCCACCTGATCTCGGCGTTCACCGCCATTGGGAACGTGATGATGCCGTTGCTGGTTGATCGCGGCTTCGCGAACCCGGTCATCGTCAAACGGACGAAGGATCTCGTGGCCCGCGTTGGCGTCGCAAAGGTTGCCGAAAACCTGGCCACCAACATGTCGGGCGGACAACAGCAACGCTTTGTCATCGCGCGCTCGCCAGGAACCTGATCTCGTGCTTGCCGACGAGCCGACGGGCAGCCTTGATACGAAGTCGGCGGACAGAGTCTTCGAACTCATGCGATAGGTGAACCGGGGGAGTGGCACCGCCTTCCCGATGGTCACCCACAACCTCGATCCGGCAAGACGGTGCGACCGTATCATCGAAGTTGTGGACGGCCGGATCTCCGGCTGAGCGCCGCCCCTGCGGTGACGCCTGGCGATTGGCGCGACGCCATGCCGGGTTCTCCCGCAATGTCGCGCGCGTGTGGCGGGCGATCATCGCTTCTTCGTCGGTTGCGATGACGCGTACCTCGACCGCGCTATCGGTCCGGCTGATCAGCCCGGCGCCACCGGCATTGGCCGTGCCATCCAGCCGTACGCCCAGCCACGCCAGCCGCGCGCACACCGCCGCGCGTACGGGCGCGGCATGCTCGCCGATGCCCGCCGTGAACACCAGCCCGTCCAGGTCGCCCAGCGCACTCGCCAGCACCCCCGCTTGCGCCGCGACCCGGTAACTGAGCAGCTCCGGCGCCTCGCGCGCAGCCAGGCTTTCGCTGGCA
This sequence comes from uncultured Acetobacteraceae bacterium, assembly GCA_903918195.1. Taxonomy (GTDB): domain Bacteria; phylum Pseudomonadota; class Alphaproteobacteria; order Acetobacterales; family Acetobacteraceae; genus Rhodovastum. The sequence goes on from CAIXDS010000205.1 coordinate 2,064, forward strand.
AGCAGGACGCGCACGTCATCGCTGATCCCTGACACGCCCAGCAGGCCGGAACGCCGGTAGAGCATGTCCTCGATATCGGAGAAACTGTGCCCCTGTCTTCCGAGGTGGAGGATCACGGCCGGGTCGAGGCTGCCGCACCGCGCAGCCATCACCAGTCCGTCCAGCGTGCTGAATCCCATGGTTGTTTCGATACTGCGGCCGGCCATCAGCGCGCACAGGCTGGCTCCCGCGCCCAGATGCGCGACGATGACCCGTCCCGCCGCCAGGCGCGGCGACACCGACGCCAGTTGCGAGGCGATGTACTCGTAGGACAGGCGGCGCGACCGGCGGCCGGGAATGCCCGGCTCAACCGTGAGCCGCCCATGGTCGGTTGGAACCACACCCTGGGCCGTTGGCAGACGCGGGATCAGGGGGGGAAACTACCCAGGACGTTCGTGGCTGTGAGGTGTGCCGGCGGCGTGAGTAGTTTCCGGCGCTGCCGCTGCAGCTTCCCCGGCCCCTAGCGTCGACAACGATCACAGGGGCTGAACCATGTCGGCAACCGCTGTCTCCGCTTTGCCCGCCTTGCCCGCGCGAGCCGGCCATGTCGGCTTCATCGTCGCCTGGGGCTTCTGCCTGCTGTTTTATTTCGGGCAATACGCGCTGCGGTCCGCGCCGGGCGTCATGGTTCCGGAACTTACCGGCGAGTTCGGCCTCACGACGTTGGGTGTCGGCTCTCTGCTGGGTTTGTACTATTATACCTACTCCGCCTTCGCGATCGTCGCCGGCGCCTCGCTCGACCGGCTCGGCGCAAAATACGTCATCCCCGCTGGCATCGTCGTGACGGCTATCGGCAGCATCCTGTTCGGGCTCGGTTCCTACGAAACCGCCGAGGTCGGTCGCTTGCTGCAAGGGGCCGGCGCCGCCTTCGCCTTCACCGGCGCCGTCTATCTCGCTGCCCATGGCTTCAGCGCCACCTACCTCGCGACCGCCATCGGTTTTACCCAGATGTTCGGCATGCTCGGCGGCTCGGCGGGGCAATTCGCCGTCGGTCCCATGATCCATGGCCTGATCTCCTGGCAGCAATTCTGGTTCGTTGCCGGCGGCGTGCTGCTGGTGGTCGCCGTCATCGTGCTGATCGCCACGCCCGCGGGCCACGACAGCAGGCCGCGCGCCGGCGGCTCATGGCTGTCGATGTTCCGGCCCTACAAGGTCGTGCTGTCGAACCCGCAATCCTATCTGTGCGGCTTCACCGCCGGGCTGCTGTTTCTGCCGACCACCATCGGCGACATGATCTGGGGCATCCCGTTCTTGCGCGATGGCCTGGGCATCGACTATGCGGACGCGGTGAACCGCGCGACCATGGTGCCGCTCGGCTGGGTCATAGGCTGCCCGCTGCTTGGCTACGTCGCCGACCGGATCGGGCGGCGCAAGCCGGTGCTGCTCGGCGGCGCGGTGCTGATGCTGGTGGTCACCGTTTGCATCGTCTATGTGCCCACGGCTCTGCCGCCCTATCTGCTCGGCCTGCTGCTGGGCATCGGTTCCGGCGCCGCGATGATCCCCTACAGCATCATCAAGGAAGTGAATCCGGATGAGGTGAAGGGCAGCGCCACCGGCGCCATCAACTTTCTCGTCTTCACCCTCAGCGCTCTGCTCGCACCGGCCTATGGCTGGCTGCTCAGCAACCTGTCTGGCGGCGGCAAGCTGA
>CAIXDS010000206.1 GCA_903918195.1 uncultured Acetobacteraceae bacterium
CAATTCCGCCGCCGACAGATCCATCCGAGTGATCGCTACAGCCATCACCAACCCCGCGAATCGACATCACCAGCTATCGAATCGCAGATCCCCTCCGCAGGGAAGCCACCACGGCGAGTCAAACTCACCGGCCGGTGGTATGAGAGATAGGCGCCGGCGGCCAGGGTGGTGCGGATGGTCGGCGCGTCGGGTGGGATGTCTCGAGTCAGCTTTGCCCCGGCCGTGTCATCGGCGCCGGCGCACATCGATCGTGCATAGCCTACACCTTGAGCTTCGTGGCCAGCTTCTTCGGCTTGGTCGGTGCCTTCCGCTTGGGTGGTACGACAGGTGGCTCAGCCTCGGGTGCCGGGCTCGGCGCGGGGCGCGCAATGTGGGTGAACAGGTTGCCCCAGACGAGACCGTCCAGAATGTGGGGGGTACCGGTACCCTGGACGGAACCGGCCTGATTGGGGGAGCGGACGCGGCCATAAGGTGGCAAGCCATAGCGGAACTGGCTTTGAGGGTTGGGGGGCGGCACCGAGCCGGGTACCCCCATTCTGGACGGTCTCTGCCCCTTCCATATGCCATTTGAAGCCCGCCACGGCCTCGTTCGCGCGAGCTGCTGGTAGATCAGCCCCACCGCCAACGCGATACCAATCGTTCTGCACCACATCGCGGACCGTCCGGCCGCCGCTGTCTGTTGTCGGCGTCATTCCGGCGCGGGAAAATCGGCACCCAGCGACACCTCCCGCCAGGCTTCCATCTCGTCGGCAAACGCCTTGAACTTGGCGGCGACCGCATCATAGGCCACGCGGCCGAGCAGCAGGTGCAGCGGCGGCGTCGGAGCCTCGACGGTGGCGATGATGGCGGCGGCGGCCCGTACGGGGTCGCCGGGCTGCTGGCCGCTGTATCCCTGGATGGTGGCCCGCCTGGCTCCAGCCGTCTCCGCGTAATCGGGGATCGAGGACTTCGGCACCTTCAGCGAGCGCCCGCCCCAGTCGGTGCGGAACGGCCCCGGCTCCACCACGGTCACCCGGATGCCGAGCGGCGCGCACTCCTTGGCCAGCGCCTCGGACAGCCCCTCCACGGCGAACTTGGTGGCGTTGTAATAGCCGATGCCAGGGAAGCCGATCAGCCCACCCATGGATGAGATATTGACGATGTGGCCGCGGCGGCGCGCGCGCATGCCGGGAAGGACGGCCTTGGTCACGTTGACGAGGCCGAACACGTTGGCCTCGAACATGGCGCGGACCTCGTCGTCCTCGCCCTCCTCCACCGCGGCCAGGTAACCATAACCGGCATTGTTGACCAGGACGTCAATCCGGCCAAAGCGGCGCTCGGCCTCGCGCACCGCATCGGTGATGTCCTGTAGCCTGGCCACGTCCAGGGCAGCGGTCAGGACGGCCGGATTGCCGGCAAATTCATCCAGGCTGGCCGGATTGCGGGCCGTCGCCACAGCACGGTGACCGTGCTGCACGACCGCCCGCACCAGTTCCCGGCCAAAGCCGGTCGAGCAGCCGGTGATGAGCCAGACGGGAGCATTCTCGGTCATGATCGACATCCTTCTGAACGACGATGGCATGCACAACAGGGGTAACCGATCCGGGGTAAATCAAGGGCATTCCGCGCCCGCCGTCGCATTCGCGCGCGGGAGGGCAAGGCGAGCTCCTGGGTTCACCAGCTGATCACGGGCACCCCGATCAGGACGGGGTGCAGGAAGATCATCGCCACATAGGCCACGGTTCCGGCACCGAGCGCGATCGCGTCGGCGCGGGTGAACGAGGCAACCCGGGATGCGCCCATATCGCCGCGCCGTTTGACCGCAATCCTGTCGAAGACTGCCCAGGCGAGGAAGGAGCCGAACAGCAGCATCCCGCCCGCGTCGCCGTTGGCGAGCAGATGTGCCAGCGCCCAGATCTTGATGGCGACCAGCATCGGATGGCGCAGCCAGCCCCTGATCCGGCCGGGCGCCTTGTTCATGCACGCCAGCGCAACGAAGGCGAACCACATCAGCACCAGGGTCAGATGGCCGGCCCATGCCGGGGGCGTCCAGATGTGGATCAGCCCCTCCGCCCGGTAGCGCGCGAAACCCCAGACGATGAGGACGAAGCCGATAAGAGAAACCAGCGAATAGACGCCTTTGTACGCCGCGGGGCCGAACCAGCTGATCAATGCCAGCCGTGTCTGGCGGAACGTGGTGAAGCTGTGCGCACCGAGAAAGATGATAATTCCGGCGATGAGAATCGGCATGCCCCGCCCTCCTGATCCTGCCGGAACCGACATAGCGCATTACGCGAGGCGGCGCACCCGCCGCACGCTGAAGCCCGTCCTCGGCGGTCAGCGATTTCCGCCGGCTACGGGGAGGTTGGCCGCCCGTCTTCGAATCTCGGGTGAGGTGGTCCCCATTCACCGGACAGTTTGGCGGCCTCGATAAGCTTGGCCCGGGTTACCCTTCCGCCGCCAGGCTGTGCCCGACCGGCAACCCTGCATGAGCCTCCGCCGGGGCCCTTCCGCCGAGAGCCGAATGGAGCCGCCCGGCGTTGCAGGAAGGCTCCCCGCCATTTTGCCTGGGACCGCGAACCCTGGTCAAACGAGGATCGAGTGTGCGCCGGCGACCGTTCCGATTGCCGTCGCGCCGGTTACGCCGCTGAGGTTGAACACATGATCGGTGGCCAAGCTGAAATTGCCACCCGCGCCCGGCGCGTTCGGAGTTACAACAAGATAGGTACTGCCGTTGTACTGGAACGCCGCGGCCCTGTTTGCAGGGTTGGCCAGGGTATCGAGAATATTTGCAGCGGCGGCAACCAACTGCGCCAGAGTAACGGTGCTTGCAGCAGACCCGGAGAAGGTCAGGACCCCGGAGGCGGCGGACGCGGTCAGGTTGCTCAGGTCAGTGCCATCGAGGCCGCTGCCGAAGGTCCCGCTCACCCCGGTTACTGACACTGCATGTGTGCCGCCCGCCAGAAATTCCAGCACGTCCGACGTACTCGACGTGGAGCCGATGGTAAAATTATTTACCGTCACCACGTCGCCACTGCCGTATACTGCGTCCTGATCGCTGCCAACGACGATCGTGTCCGCTGCCGCGTGGGTGCCTAAGGTGATCGTCTGGGCGGCTGCCGTCCCCAGATCAACCGTGCTGCCGGCAATGCTGCTGGCGGCGACCACCGGCGCGCTGTCGGGGGCGAACAGATTGCCGCTATAATCCGCCGTTCCCTCGCCGGCGGCGACCAGAAAGTTCGTTACCGGCGTTGCATCGCGCGCCTGCGCCTCGGAGGACTCGACCATACTCGTCAGCACCTGCGCTGGCGTCGATATCCCGGTGTTGAGTTGACCAAGCCAGTACTGCTCTCCGCCCGTGTCAGGCGCCCGGCCAAGCACGTTCTCGTAAGCCGTGTCGAGGAAGGCAATGTTCGCGGTGGAGCTGGTACCAACGGCGGTCCCATAGATCCTCTGGCCCTCGGGCGAAGCGAGGAAACTGGCGGCTATTGTCGTCAGTGAGTCGCCGCCTATCAGGCCTTGTACCCAGTATTGTAGACCACCCGCATCCGGTGCTCGGCCAAATATGGTATATAGCTCGACGACCGGCACCACATTTGTCTGTGCTTCAGCGGAAGTGGCAATGTTGTAATCGACCTGTGCCAGCGTCTGCGCACCGCTGTCCACCTCCGTAACCCAGTACAGCAGCCCACCCGGATCGGGCGCGCGCTGAAGGATGTTATTGTAGAACTGGGTGATCTGCGAAGTTGCGCTACTGCTGCTGAGTTCTACCTGGGCCGCGGCGGCGATCTCCTGATGGCCGGTCTCGGTCGGGTGCAAATGGTCCCAGAACAGGTACTGGTCCTGCGCGGCAGCACCGGTCGCTGCGAGCGTGCCGCTGGTGGATGACGTGTAGCTGCCGCTCCACACTGGCGAGGTCACGTTGGTGAGCCCATAAGCGGCCGGATCAGCGACCGCATTATCGATGAGCTGGTAGGCATTGACCACATACACGTTCAGCGAGTCGGCACTGGCGAGGCTGCTGAGCTGGCTGGCGAGATCCGTGTTGTATTCGGCGGCAAGCTGCGAGGCCTCGGCATCGAGCGCGGCCGAGGGCGTATCGCTGCCGTTGACCACCCCCTCGGTGATGTACGGCACCTTGCCAAGATCGGGCACGTTAAGCACCACCAGGTTCTTGGCGCCATCTCCGGCGAGCTGTTTGACGAAGGCGATCTCGTTGGCGACGGCCGCGTTCACGTCGGCGGTCTGCTGCTGAGCGGTCAGGCCGGTAGCGCTGAGGATGTCGAGCAGGTCGTTCGATCCGATCGACAGCGTGTAGAGCGCGTTCGCAGATGGATGCGGCACTGCCGCGTCGAACTGCAGGATCTGCGCCGGCAGCGAGATCGCCTGGATTTCCGTGTTGCTTGCGTTCTGCGGCGTCGGCCCGGTCTCGGCGCCGCCATATGCGAAGTCGGAGCCGCCAACCAGACTGGGTGTGAGGGTGCCGAGATTGAGGGCAATGGACAAATCTTGCACCCAGGTCGGCCCATTGCTGAACACGTTGCCGCTGATCGCACCGTATTTTTCCTGGTAATACGGCGGCGACACCGGCTCGGTGCCCGTGAGCTTGGTCAGGATCGAGAGGTTGCCGGCGTCCGACAGACTGTCGCCGAAGGCATAGATGACGCTGTAGGTGAGGGGCGCTGAGGTCTGCGACATGGACAAAATCCTTCTCTGAGTGTTTAGCCGGGAACCTTCTGAGGTTTTTGAATTACTTACGACATACCCGCCCAATCTCTCCCATTGTAATTAGTCAGTCATTTTCGTTTCGTGTGTCACTTATGGCCATCGAGACCATGCCAAGCCGTTGAAGTGCCGCAGTCTTTTCCCCGACAGCCACTGCGAGACAGAGAAGTCAGTGCTGGTCGATCCCGTGTTCGGTTCTGAGGTTGCTTTGGGTAATATATCAGCCTCCTCAGCGTCGCTGCTACCCGTTCTTTTGGGCGGCCTGCCGTATTGAGTTGACCGGATCGTGATACCGCTGCGTGGCGACGTGCGACTGCGCCTGGATGTAGGAACGCTCGGTCGTCTGGAAGCTGGAGGGGGCGACGTGTTGGTGCTCCGGGTGTTCGGCCCCGGCGAGGACCGAGCTACGCTGTAGCGCGCCGCGGCGTCCTGCAATACGGTTCCGCAGACGGATCATTTGCGGGATGTCGCCCGGCGGGTGTCCCATACGGGGGCCTTATGCGACTCTCAGGTGATCACGTTCGGATCTGTCGTTCCCACCCGCTATCTCGGGCCGGAAGGCCCACGACCGCCGGATGCCGACCATGACCTCGGCAATCGTCCCGTCGATGGCGGCCAGTTGCGATGTGATGGTCGGCAGCTCGCCACGGGAGGCGCTCCAGGTTTGAAAGCGTTGCCAGTTGGCGGCGTAGAGACGTTGGGTGGAGGTGGCCCGGCTGGCGGGGGCGTAGCCGCGCATGGCGGCCGCCGCCTGCCCCCCCAATCGTGTGGCAGTCCCGCCGGGCCCGCGCAAATCATTCCGCAGATATGTGACTCCTGTAGCTCCATCTGGCAGGTGCAAACCGCTCCCGCGAACTCCGGCCAGTCATCTTTCGGCTTGCTTCGAGGGATGCCTTTGATATGATATGAAACCAGTGCAGCGTGCGATAGCGAGGAGTACCTTCCTTGAGATCAAGCCTCATTTGGAGCCTGGCACTACTCTTAACCTCCGCAAGCGGCGTCATCGCGCAGGAGTGTCCTCCTCGCCCGGGGTTCGTCGGAGACTGGTGCAAACCCGTGCGTCCGCCAGAGGCCTTGCCTCGACCGAACACCTCCGCGGAGACAGCGCCTGTCCGGCCCCGGCCAATTTATCCGCCAAACGAGGGCGCAGGCCGTATAGAAACAGATATTCCATCTGTCCCGGCACGGCCGCCTTATCCAAGGCCCGGGCCAGTCAACGTCATTTGTCTCATCGACGATCTTGGGCATGGGTGCAGCTTCCTGAGTCCAGAACAGATTCCTTCAGGTATGAGGTGTCACTGCGGAGAATACAATGGTAATACGAAATAGGTGTAATGTGATACAGAAATTCACAATACGAGAAAAGATTTGTGTATTTTCACCATTTATTGTGATAGTTTTTGCTGCTGTGATGATGTACATGGTCGCTCCTCGACGGGAGGAACCGGCCAAAAATTCTGCGCCTCCAATCACTCAGTCTGAATATGAATTTTTGTTTGTATCATGCATTGATTCAATCAAAAAATCACAAGGGTCAGACCGTCCAGATTTTTTGTTGTACAGACAGATTTGGGAAATGTGCGAGACGCATGTGTACGATTTGGTGTCATTAAGAGACTTTGATATACGCAAAGAAAAATTTCGTCAGCAAGGATTTGCTGATACCGTTCTGCTTTTTATGGTCGTAACTATCACTCTATCTGGTGTAGTTTTGGCCAGCCTTCAACTATGGACGTCATATAAATTAGTCTCCACTGGGTTTGCATATGACGCACTTAAGGATTCGACTCTCACAATTGAAAATAATAAAATCTCGGTTAGGTCGTCCACAACTGGGTTGTTGATACTTGTCGTCTCACTTGCGTTTTTTATTATCTATGTAATTTGGATATATTCTATTCATGAGATTAGTATCAGCCAGCAATCAACCTTCAAAAGTGATGCGTCAACACCAATCCATAATCCAATCCCTGGCCCTGCTGGACTGGGGCCTGCGGAACCAAAATAATATACGCACAAATCATGACGATATAAAATCAAATATCACGGAGCCGGTTGGTTTCGTAAATTGTATCTATCCAGCGTTCCACAATCCATTTCCTATCGTGATAACTTTTGCTTCGCCGACGGTAGACGTTAGCCCATTCTTACCGGGCCGGTCGAGGCATGCAGCAATGACCAACGGTGCGGCAGGAAGCCATCGGCTGACGGTTGCCGAATCCAACCCGGTCCCGCCCGGGCAGGCGAGATCCGTTACAGAAGCCCGAAGCGGTCACGCTCCTCCGGCAGCCTTATCCGTATATCTCCATATGTTGTATCGTTGCGTACTACCATTTTTGAGCCGGGGCGCTTACCGTAGCGGTTGCAATGAATGGCTCTTTTACATAGCGGTGAAAGAGAGGCCGAGCTATGTCGACCCGTGTTGTCATCCGCCACCAAAGCGGCACCAAGGCAAACAAAGTTGAGCAAATTCCGCTCGATGGCATCAATGAGCTGACGATCGGCCGCGATCCAGCTTCGACCATCACGTATGACCCGCAGGGCGACGATGCGGTCAGCCGTCGGCACGCGGTCATCAAGATCGTGAGAGGCGACCCGCCGGCGTTTATGATATCTGATCTGAACAGCAGCAATGGCACCTACGTCAATGGCGCGCGCATCGCCACCGAGATCGAGCTGATGCCGACCGACACGGTACAACTCGGCAGCGCCGGCCCAAGCTTCACGTTCGACCTCGATCCCCGTCCGATCCAGATGCCGGGGCGTATCCACATCGTCGACGCGGGCCGACCGAAAGCGACGCGCGTTATCGACATACCCGCGGCCGGGTCGCCGCTGCCGTCGGCCATGCCCTTCAAGGTTGGAGTCGGGCGGGAAACGGTGGCGCGGATGTTGTCCGAGGAAAGGCGCAGCACCAGCCGCGCGTGGATGTACACGCTGGCCGGCGTGCTCCTGCTGGTTGCCACCGCTGGCGCCGCCCTCTATCTACGTAGCGAAAAACAAAAGCAAGAAACGGCAGCCCGCCTTCAGGAAAACGCTGCGCGTCTCGAAGAACAAAGTCAGCGAACCGTCGCGGCGCTCGCCACGCAACGGCAAGAAGCGACCAGACAGGCGGAGGAACACCAACGGGAGCTAGCCCGGCAGATCGGGATGACGCCGAGCCAAATTTTTGACAAGTATGCTAACGCCACGGTGCTCATCGATGTGTCGTGGCGCGTATATGACCGCATGACGGGTAAGGCGCTGTTCCAAAAGACCTGCCGGCCCCCCAACAGTTCTAAACCGCTCCCCTGCTTCGTCAGGCTGCGGGAAACCTCCCGCGTCGTGCGGTGGTTGACAACGGAGGATGACGGTCACAACAACATCATGGTCGGCGCAAAACTCCAAGCGACCGGCTTTGTGGTAAACGAGAATGGATTTATTCTTACTAACAAGCACGTCGCTTCTGCTTGGATGGTCAACTACAATAATTATTTATCTGAGGATGAGGGCTACGTTTGTAATGAAAACGTAGATCCTGGTAAAAAGACGGTTTGGGAGCAAGAATCATGCCGGCAGGCAAATTGGCTAAACCTATTTCCCGGTTCAAAGGAGTGGCGGGCCGAGCGTGGTGGTCTGCTGTTTGACGCCAACCAAGCCGAAGCTATCTCCTTAAATCAGAAGCGTGATTTCGAAGGCCGGAATGACGTCCTCCAAGTCCGGTTCCCCGGCTCGCGCGTCAGCATGAACGCACGTCTTGTCCGCGCCTCGGACGATGCCGACGTTGCCCTCATCCGCATCGACAGCGCGGAGCCTTTGGCTGCCGTTGACTTGGCGCCGGATGACAGCGTCACGATCGGTGGCAACATCACCGTGCTTGGATATCCTGAAACGTCGGTCAAGACCTATGCGGTGACACCGACAATCGAGAACGGTGAGTTTCACATGGACCCCGAGTTCGTGCCCGAGCCGACGGTAACGCCGGGCGTGATCTCGCTCATCAGCATCACGCACGAGGAACGCGTTCTTAATGGGAGTATCGTAGGTGACCAAATCATTAGCAAAGCGGGTGATGTGTACCAACTCACGGCGGCGACCTCGGCGGGTAATAGCGGGGGCCCTGTCTTCGATTCCAATGGCAAAGTGATCGCCCTGTTTACCTATGGCTCGAGCAAGGAAACCGTGACGCGTGCCGTTCCCATCCATTATGGCCGCGATTTGATGCCGGTGCAGCGGAGGTACTAAAGGCCCAGCCGGATGATCCTCGCCCTGCTTAACAGGTTGCTCAGCCGCGGCCGCACGGCGGTGCCGTCTGTTTCGAAACTGCGATTGCAGCTCACCGGTTCGATGCTCAGCCACCGCGGCAGTTTGCGTGCCACCAACGAAGATGCCGTGCTGTATGATTTGCCCCAGGAATCTGCCCCGGCGGCCCGCCGGGGATCACTCCTGATCGTCGCCGATGGGATGGGCGGCCATGCCGCCGGGGAGGTGGCAAGCGCCATCGCGGTCGAAACGGTGCACCGCCTGTTCTACAGCACCGACGGCCGGGTGCCGGAAGTACTGGATAAATGCTTCGCGGCAGCCAACGAAACCATTTGCCGCCGCAGCAAGAAGGATGCCGGTTGCCGGGGCATGGGCACCACATGCACCGTGATTGCGATCCGCGGCGATAAGGCCTTTCTCGGCCACATTGGCGACAGTCGCGCCTACATCCTGCGCGATGGCGAACTCCGCCAGCTCAGTGAAGACCACACGCTGGTCGCAGAACTCGTCCGTGCAGGCAGTCTGACTGCCGAACAAGCGGCGTCCAGTCCGGAGCGAAACGTCATTGTCCGCGCGCTTGGCACGCGCCCGATTGCGACGCCGCAAATCTGGTCCGAAGGCCTGAAGCTGCGTGCCGGCGACCGGCTGATGGTGTGCTCGGATGGACTCCACGACCTGGTGGATGAGACAGCGATACGTGGCATCCTCAGCGACAATGGACCAGCCGAGGCATGTCGGGCGTTGCTCGACGCGGCCTTGTGTGCCGGTGGCCACGACAATATCTCGGTCGGTGTTTTTCTGATTGGTGACGCGACCGATCAGCCGGCGGCATCGCTCGTGGAACGTCCCACCCGCAAGATCGAAACGCCCCTACCACCTTCCAGTTTACCATGACACTCAGCACTATCGGGCAATTCGAGGTCCGGGAATTGCTCGGTTCTGGCGGCTTCGGTCATGTCTATGCAGCAGTTGATTCCGAACTTGGACGCTGGGTGGCGATCAAAGCGCTACGTCCTGAGATCAGCGGGAACACAGCGCTTGTTGAGCGCTTCCGTGCCGAAGGTGTCAGCCTCGCTCGGCTGAACCATCCGAATATTACCACGCTGTACGCGCTGCAGCGCCACGGCCAGGACCTGTTCCTGGTGATGGAACTGGTAAACGGGCGGACCCTTGATGCCGTCCTTCAGCGGGTGCGACGACTCGGCGTGACCGAGACCCTCGCGGTGATCGCCCAGACCGCGGCGGGCCTCGGCTATGCCCATCGTATGGGTGTGATCCATCGCGACATCAAGCCGTCCAACCTGATGCTCACCGATACCGGCGTGGTGAAAATCATGGATTTCGGCATCGCCCGGATTCGCGGCTCCCGACGGCTCACCCAGGGTGGACTGCTCGGCACCTATGCTTATCTCGCACCCGAACAATTCACCCATGCGGAAGGCGACGAACGCAGCGATCTATATAGCCTGGCCTGCGTTGCCTATGAAATGCTTTCAGGCAACGTTCCCTTCGATGCCCAGACCGAGGCGGCGATGATGCGTGGGCACCTCGAGCAGCCCCCGCAACCGCTCCGTGCCTGCCTGTCAGATCTCGACCCGCGAGTGGACGCGGCGGTGTTGCGGGCGCTGGCGAAAAATCCCGCCGACCGGTTCGAAACGGTCGAGGCATTCAGTGATGCGATCGGCGCCGCCGCCATCGTGCATCAGGCCGTCGCTATCGTGCACGACCAGATCCTGAGCAAGATCCCCGCGCCGCCACGGCCGACCATGCTGGCCGAACCGATGCCGACTGGCAGCACCGCCGGCAAACAGCGCCGCTTTGCGGCAAGGATGCGTCACCGCATCGGGATGCCCTCCTTGCCGGCGCTCGTTCTCGGAAGCGTGATCGTCTGCATAGTGGCGGCAGCAGGTATGCTCATCTGGCAGCAACTCGGCGAGAACCGGACCGGCGCGGTCGTTAACAACACGGATCATGGTGTCCCACCCACCGTGATCCCGCCGCCTGGGGAGCCGAAACGAGGCGTCGAACCGTCCCCAAAACCGGAACCTCGGCCTCTCCAGACGGCGGAAGGAGGGAAAGCTGATGTCTTCCCTTCTCTGCCCGACACGCATTCCATGAGCCTGATGGCAGCAACCCAGCCCTCCACGACACCGCTCGGGAAGATGAACGTGGCCCAACCGGAGGCGCCGCAGGACCCGCTCCGTGCTGCGGCGGAACGCGGTGATGCTGGATCTATGTACGCGCTCGGATTGCGGTACGAGAATGGCGACGGCGTGGCGAGAGACCCGGAGAAAGCCGCCGACTGGTTCCGGCGCGCCGCCGTGCTTGACCATCCGGCGGCGATGGCACAGTTGGCGGAGCTGTACCTTGCCGGTGACGGCGTGCCAACCAACGAGGTCGAGGCACGATACTGGTACGAGAAGGCCAGTAAGCATGATGACCCGGCCGGCATGTTCGGGCTCGGCTACATGTATGAAGGAGGTCGCGGCGGTCTCGCGAAGGACGAGACGGCGGCGGTGGATTTGTACCGTCGTGCTGCTGAGGCCGGCGCGACTGGCGCGATGGTCATTCTCGGACAGCGCTACCGCACCGGACGAGGCGTGCCGAAGGACTATGGCCAGGCGCGCAACCTCTACCAGCTGGCAGCCGACAAGGGCGTGCCCGGAGCCTATATCGGCCTGGGTATCCTGTACGAGGAGGGGCACGGCGTGCCGTGCGATCTGGAAGCAGCGCGACGCTGGTTCCAGATGGCTGCCGACAAGGGCAATGCACAGGAAAAGGCGCAGGCCTCGCGGGGGCTGGCCAGATTGTCCGGACGGAACTGCGGGCATTGATCAGCCGGCGGCGCAGTGGCGAATGGTGGCGGTTCGGACGACATGGACACCCGACCGGAATGGGTAATGCCATCGGTCTGACCGAAGCCGATCCAGCGATTGGTTGAGCGGTCAACCGGCGCGAGTCACCCCCCTACTACGGCACGGCGTGATGGGCAACGCCCGGCTTCACACCCACGGTTTCGTCGATGTCCTCGTTGTCGTTGGCCCTGGGGGACGTCGGCACGGTGACAACCGGCGCGGGCTGGTCCGCTTCGACTACCGGCGACTTCGGCGCGCCGGAGGTTTTGGCAGGAGCGGCCGGGCGGGCGGGGGCAGCCGGGCGGGCGGCGGCGGCATGGCTGGCCGTCGGCGGGGAGGCGTGGCGATGCGTGCACCCTGCCAGGACCACCGCGCAGATCAGAACGATCGTGCGCCGGATCAACATTGTCATCCATACTCCCTGAGTATGCTTGGATTCGATCGCCACGGCCCGCCAGCCGCACAGGCTGTGACCGTTGCGTGCCTGGAGCGCACAATACGTGCAGCGGACCGCAATGATCGTGGGCATGGCCAAGCTTCTATTGCGATCCGAGCTACCGATGATTGCCACCCGCTACGTCTAGCCATCATTTCGTCGCCGTTCACTCGCACTTTCGTATCATATACACACGAAACTAACTTTCTCGCTAGAGCGGCGTGAGCCGATCACTCAGAGGTCATAGCAGCACGTGTTAGCCAGACAACGCTAAGCTAGAACGAAACGGGTACGGCCAACCGGCCGCCTGCGGGGGTGCAAGGTTGAGGGGGGGCAGCATAGCATAGGCGTTAAATTACCGCTTGACCCGACGCGACGGGGTACGATTCTGGGGGCGGATGCAGAGCACAGCATCTCTTCCGGCGGACCAGTTTGAGGAAGTTCTGCGTCGGCTGCCCGCCGACCTGGACTTGGACGGCTTGGCGCGACAGACCAAGGCGATCCAACGCAAGCGCGTGCTGGAAAGCGGCGCGGGCCTGCTGCGACTGTCTCTGGCGCGCGGCCCGGGCGGGCTGTCGCTGAGCCAGACGGCGGCCTGGGCGACGATGCTCGGCTTTGCCGAGATGAGCGACCCGGCGGTGAAATACCGTCTCGACAAGGCGGTCGGGTTCCTGGAAGCGGTGATGACGCGGCAACTGGCAGTGAAATCGGCTGGTGCCGCGGTGCGCTGGGCGGGACGCAGCCTGCGCGCCAGCGACGGCACCTGCATCAGCGAGCGTGGCAGCAAGAGCACCGACTGGCGGGTGCACGCGGTGTACGATCTCGGCCGCGGCGGTTTCTCGCATCTGGAACTGACCGACCGGCACGGCGGCGAGGCGATCGACCGCGGCGCTGCGATCGCGGGCGAGGTGCGAATCGGCGACCGCGGTTTCGCCCGCCCCGCCAGCCTGCACCGCTTCCGCCAGCAGAGTGCCGGCCAGGCCGATTTCATCGTGCGGATGGGGTGGAACGCATTCAGCCTGCGCCGGCCGGACGGGGCGGAATTCGACCTGATCGCCCATCTTGGCACGCTGCCGGCCGACATGCTGGCGCAGGAAGTGATGGTGCAGGCCAGGATTGGCCCGCTGGACCCGGCCTTGCCGCTGCGCCTGATCATCCAGCGCAAGACAGCGGAAGCGACCGCGGCGACACGCAAGAAGCTGCAGGCGAGCGCGTCGCGCAAGCAGAAGACGCTCGATCCTCGCAGCATGGTCGCCGCCGAATACATCATCCTGGCCACCTCGCTGCCAGCACAAGGTTACCCGGCCGAAGAGGTGCTGGCGGTCTATCGCCTGCGCTGGCAGATCGAGCTGGCATTCAAACGGCTGAAATCACTGCTGAACATCGATGCCATCCCGACCCGCACCGAACAGGCATCGCGAAGTTGGCTCACCGCGCATCTCATTCTGGCACTGTTGTGTGACGATCTGAGCCAGGAGTTCCTGGAATCTTCCCCCTGAGGACCTGCTCGACGCCGCCTATGTGCCATCGCTGTGGCGCGCGCACGATATCACCCGACGACTGTTGCTGTGCGCCATCTTCGGCACAATCGTCCTCGATGCCCTCCTGCACGCCGGCCCCAACGTGCATCGCCGCCTCGCCCACTCCAAACGAAAACGAAAAACCCACATCCGATACCCGCTGAGGAGCTAATTTAACGCCTATG
>CAIXDS010000207.1 GCA_903918195.1 uncultured Acetobacteraceae bacterium
AAGCGGCGCCTTCCACGAAGGCTCCTCACCACTGGGATGCCGGACGCGATCCACACCTGCCAGGGATTGGGAGGTTGCTGGCAGCCTGGATTTTACCTTTTTTAATCAATGAGATCGCTTAACCTAGTGCCTATGGGGCAGCGCCCCGGCTGCCACCCTCACAACCCACATCGCGCCCCGCCCGCCCAGGCGCTATGCTCGCCGCCAAAGCAAGGAGGTCCGATGCCGTTCGATGACACCGAGGAGCGCGGCGGGGGCGGGCGGCGGCCGTCGCGCAATGTGCTGGGCGGGGTGCTGGCGCCGTGCTCGCTGGCGCCGATCACCGGGTTCTTCCGTTCCGGCGGCTGCGAGACCAGCCCGGAGGATGTCGGCAGCCATACCGTGTGTGTGGTGATGACCGCCGAATTCCTCGCCTTCAGCAAGCGGGCGGGCAACGACCTCTCCACCCCCTATCCGGCCTTTGGATTCCCGGGCCTGCGCCCGGGCGATCGCTGGTGCCTGTGCGCGCCGCGCTGGCAGGAGGCGCTGGAGGCCGGGCAGGCGCCGAAAGTGGTGCTGGAAGCCACCCATGAGGGGGCGCTGCGCTATTGCAGCCTCGACGATCTGCGGCGCCACGCCGCTGATCTGCCATGAGCGCCACCCCGGAAAACCTGTTCGACGCGGTGCCGGTCGGGCTGCCCGACGAAGAAATCCTGGAACTGGCCGCCGGCCCCGGCACCCGCATCGAGCGCATCGTCTCCTGCGGCCATGTCAGCCCGCCCGGGTTCTGGTACGAGCAGGAGCGGCCGGAATGGGTGGTCCTGCTGCAGGGCGAGGCGGTGTTGGATTTCGCCGATGGACGGTCGGTCCGGCTCCGCCCAGGTGATTACCTGACCATCGCCGCGCAGGCGCGCCACCGGGTGGCCTGGACCTCGTCCGACCCGCCATCGGTCTGGCTGGCGGTGCATTACAGCGGCTGAGCCGGGCACAGCCGCGTGAGCCCCGCCCGCCATTTCCCCCGCATTCTCGTCACCGGCTTCGAGCCGTTCGGCGGCGAGCCGGTCAATCCGTCGATGCTGGCCGTGCTGGGTCTGGCGGCCGATCCGCCGCCCGGGATCGTCCTGCACAGCGCGATCCTGCCGGTGTCGCTCCGCCGCGCGCCGCCGGCGCTGCTGGCCGCGGTGGCGCGGCACCGTCCCGATGTGGTGATCGCCACCGGCCAGGCCGGCGGGCGGGCGGAGGTGTCGGTCGAGCGCATCGGCATCAACGTCACCGACTTCCGCGTCCCCGACAATGACGGCGCGCAGCCGACGGAGGGGCCGGTGGTCGCCGGCGGGCCGGCGGCCTATTTCGCCACCATTCCGGTGCAGGCGGTGGCCGCCGCGCTGCAGCAGGCGGGGGTGCCGGCCAGCGTCTCCAACAGCGCCGGCACGCATCTGTGCAACCATACGCTGTACCTGCTCGGCCATCTGAGCGCGACCGAGTATCCGGCGATGCGCAGCGGCTTCCTGCACCTGCCGTTTCTGCCAGAGCAGGTGGTGCGCCATCCCGGCCAGCCGAGCATGGCGGCGGCGACGCTGGTCATGGCACTGCGGGCGGCGATCCGGACCATCGGCATGGACCTGGCGGGCAATTGGGTGAAGGAAGGCCAGGGCTCTGCCCTGGACCCGCCAAGGGCCGAGAGGCCCCTGGACCCCATCACTTGAAGGGTTTTGGGAAGAGGGGGTGAGGCGGGGCCGCGGCATCTCCTCACCCCCTCTTCTCAAAATCCTTCAAACGAATGGGTTCTAAGGGCTCCGCCCTTAGCGGGGTCCAGGG
>CAIXDS010000208.1 GCA_903918195.1 uncultured Acetobacteraceae bacterium
CTGCACGCCGCCGTGCACAATATGAGGAAGCTACACCGGGAGTCTGCCCGGCGTGCCGAAAAGACCAGGAAGCACGCCGAAGAAGGGACAAAGAAGGCCGCCTGAGGCGGCTTTCTTCCTGCCTGCGTGCATCTCGTTACGTTTTCGGCAGATACCCCTGCCTGTCAGCGCTGGCCAGCGGGGATTCCGCAACAGGCTCTGAGGCCGGTTCAAATCGCCACCTGAGGCCGGCCGAAACCGCCACCCGAGGCCGATGAATTCGCCACCCCCAGAGCGGGGCGAGCCGCTGCTGACATCGAAGTAATCGCGACTACTGTCCCGCCTTTTTGGCGAGGGACGGTAATGCCGAGACCGAGGTCGGAGATGCGGCGGATCAGGGAAGTTTTGCGACTGCGAGCGGAGCTTGGGCCGAACCTGAGCGCGATCGCGGCGGGCGCCAGGCTCGCGCGTTCGACGGTGCGGGCCTATCTGGGGCGAGCGGCAGCGGCCGGGCTGGACGCCGGCGCGGCCGATGGATTGTCGGAGGCGGCGCTGGAGGCGGCGCTGTTTCCCGCGCCGCTGGTGGCGGAGGGGCGCGTGCCGGACTGGGCCGCGGTTGACCAGGAGCTGCGGCGCCATAAGCACGTGACGCGCAAGCTGCTGTGGCTGGAGTACAAGACCGCCCATCCGGACGGTTTCGGGTTCAGCCAGTTCAAGCTGGGGCTGAGCGCGTGGCAGAAAGCCTCGGGTCGGGGCCTGTCGATGCGCCAGGTGCATCATGCCGGCGAGGCGGTGCAGGTCGACTATGCCGGCGACACCATGGTGGTGATCGAGGCCGGCGTGGCCCGGGAAGCGCAGATATTCGTCGCCTGTCTGCCCTGTTCAGGGCTGATCTACGCCGAGGCGAGCTGGACACAGGCGTCGGACGACTGGCTGGCCGCGCATGTGCGGCTGTTTGCCTTCCTGGGCGGTGTGCCGGCCAGGGTGGTGCCGGACAACCTGAAGGTCGGCGTCACCCACGCCTCCTATTACGACCCGGTGATCAACGCCAGCTATGCCGGCCTGATCAAGCATTACAGTACGGCCGTGGTCCCGGCGCGGTCGCGCAAGCCGCGGGACAAGCCTGGGGTCGAGAACGCCGTGTTGCAGGCCTGTCGCTGGCTGCTGGCACCGCTGCGTCATCGTCAGTTCTTCTCGCTGGCCGAACTGAACCAGGCGATCGCACTGCTGCTGACCGAGTTGAACGACAAGCCGATGACGCCGCCGCGCGAAGGCAGCCGGCGCGCGTTGTTCGAAGCGGTTGAACGCGCCGCCCTCAAATTTCTGCCTGTTGAGCCCTACGTGGTCGGCCAATGGACGATCGGGGCGACGGTCAACCTCGACTATCACGTGGCCGTCGAGCTGAACTTCTACTCTGTCCCCCACGCGCTGGTCCGCAAGCGCGTCGATGTCTTCGTCACACCGACCGCCGTGCAGATCTTCCATCGCGGCGAGCGGGCGGCCAGCCATGTCCGACTGGCCGGGCAAAATCACTCAACGACGCTGGGTGCGCACATGCCGCCGGCGCACCGCGCGGTGGCGAACCAAACGCCGGACTGGGTGCGTGCCCAGGCTGCCAGGATCGGCGTGGCGACTGCCGCTTATGTCGAGCGGTTGCTGACCGGGCGCGATCATATCCAGCAGGGCGTGCGGTCCTGCCTCGGCATTCTGCGCCTGGCGACCCGCTATCCGGCCGAAAAACTGGAAGCCGCCTGCGTCAGGGCGCTGGCTGCGGGCGCCAGTTCGTCCGGCTTCGTCGAGCAACTGCTCAAGAGCGGCCGGCCACTCGCCGACACGGCCACCGAAGACGGCATCGGCCACCACGGCAACGTTCGTGGTGCCGACTACTACCATTGACGATCGGCACCGCCGATCCCGCAACAAGGACACTCCATGTACCAGCCGACCATCGAGAAGCTGCACGCCCTGCGCCTTGGCGCCATGGCCGACGCGTTGACCGCGCAACTCCAGCAGCCGGAGATTGACGCCGTGCCGTTCTCTGAGCGGCTGGCGTTACTGGTCGACATCCAGCACAGCGCGATGCTCACCGCCGCCCTGAAGCAGCGACTGACCCGGGCCGGTATGCGCCAGTCTGCCTGCATGGAAAATCTCGACCTGCGCACGCCGCGTGGACTGGACCGGTCGACCATGCAGGCGCTGGCTGGCGGCTTGTGGATCAGCCAGCACCGCAACATCCTGGTCAGCGGCGCAGCCGGAATCGGCAAAAGCTGGATCGCCTGCGCTCTGGGCAACCAGGCTGCCCGCGACGGCATCTCGGTAATCTACAAACGCCTGTCGCGACTGCTCGACGAACTGGCGGTCGCGCGGTTGCATGGCCGGCAGGCTCGGGCGCTCAAGACCCTGGCGCGCACGCGCCTGCTGATCCTGGACGACTGGGCGATGGCCAAGCTGACAGCCGACCAGCGTCGCGACCTGATGGAGGTCATTGACGACCGCCACGGCCGCGGCTCGACGATCGTCGCCACCCAAATTCCGCTGGACCGTTGGCATGAGCAGATCGGGGACTCGACGCTTTCATGGTTCCTCTCTTTTTGAGCGGCTGGTGTGTCGTACACGTATTCTGAGCTCGGCTGCCTGCTCGGGTGACAAATAAATCTGCCATGGCATGCCCTTGGCAAGCTGTCGTCCGGTCAACCAACC
>CAIXDS010000209.1 GCA_903918195.1 uncultured Acetobacteraceae bacterium
GGCCTCGACACTGCCGGTTAGCGCGACGCCCCTGATGCGTGGATCGTCCACCACCTGGTCGCACTGGTCGTGCGTGATCAGCAAGTTGGTATAAAGCCCAACTGGTGCGCCGGCTTCGATCAGCACCTTCTCGAAGGCGATCGCGCATTGCGGCACGATGCCCGCGTGTTTCACCATCAAGGCGTTGCCGGCCATCAGATGCGGGCCTGCGACCCGCGCCAACTGGTAGTAGGGGAAGTT
The DNA here is from genome assembly GCA_903918195.1 of uncultured Acetobacteraceae bacterium. GTDB lineage: Bacteria > Pseudomonadota > Alphaproteobacteria > Acetobacterales > Acetobacteraceae > Rhodovastum. The sequence continues at coordinate 241 of CAIXDS010000209.1, forward strand.
CCACGGCTCGACGCAGAAGACGACGCCGATCGGGCTACTCTTCATGTGGGCTTCACCGTTGGTCGGATGCAGCTTCACCGGTGCAAGGAATCGCTCTGCGTTCATTGCGTAATAGGCCAGGATCCTGGCGCTGAACTCAACCTCGCCGCGAGCCTCGCTGATACGTTTGCCCATCTCGAGCGTTATGATGCGGGCGAATTCGCCGGCTTTGGCATGCATGAGCTCGCCCGCCTTGGCGATGACCGCCGCTCGCTCGGCGAAGCTCTTATGGCGCCATGTCTTGAAGCAGGCCTCAGCCACCGCAATCTTGTCTTCCAGTGCGTGGTTTGTAAGTCCTTCGAACGTGGCGATGATCTTTCCATCGAACGGATTGAGGCTTTGATAGCCCATGATGTGAACTGCCTTCACGGTGGGAGCACGACGGCCCGGTCAGGTCGCCGATCGTTTCGTTAGGCCCCGATGATCAACTTGAGCGCCGTCGTCTCTGCTGCTCGGCCGAAGGTATCGTAGGCGTCCAGAATCTGGTCGAGTTTGAAATGGTGGGTGATCAGGCGGGTTGGGTCGAATTTCCGCGACTGAGCGGTCTTCGCCTGCATTTACGTCGTGACCGCATCCACCAACTCGTTGGTGATGGCGATAGTATGCGACCAGAGCCGTTCGAGGTAGATCTCAACTTTTTGACCGTCCACACCGATGTTCGCAATCACACCGCCAGGCCGACGACGTCCCGGCCGAACTGGAACGGGGCCGGAACTCCGACGGCCTCGATGGCCATATCAATGCCGCGCCCAACCGTCAGCAATTCTGCTGCCTCTATCGCCTTGGTACGACGCGTCGCACACCAATCGTGCGAGATGTTCGCCAACTGGGAACCTGCGCCTACATCAGGAGAAGTGATCGTAGGCGCAGGCGATTAGTGCTGTTAGCATCGGAAATTACCTAGGCCGAAGGTCACAAACGCAGCTTCACGCGCGTTTCCTAACCGCAAGAATGCACGAGGGATGGGGAATACGAGCGCAATTCGTCGATTTTATTTAAGATTTTGGTGTCGAGACCAAACGGCATCGATCTGGACGCACCATGCCCGCTAACGACGAAGCCACCGCCATCCTGCCCGGCCTGTCACCAATCTGCGGTCGGGCGGCCGAGGCGCGCTTCGGTGTCGGACTGATGTCCATCCGATGATGGCCGGCTGGTTCTGCGGGAGATCGAGCCGCGGCCGGAGATCGCTCGGCGTCTCGCCACCTTTATCCGCGACCCGCTGGCGCCGGAGCGCATCGTGCGCAGCTTCGATGAGATTGGCCGCTTCCGCATGCTGATGAATGCCGCCGACTACGAGGACGGCTACGACGCCGATGCCCTGCGGACCGACCCGCTGATCAAGCTGGCAATGGACCGACTGCCGGATCAGGACGATCTGTGCCTGCAATCCACCGTGTCGCGCACCGAGAACCTGCCGGCCCGGCACGCCCCGGTGCGCATGGGCCGCGCGATGGTCGACCACTACTGCCAGAGCTTCCTCCAGGTACCGGCTAGCCAGCGCGCAGGCGGCTGTTCCCGGAGAAAGGCCGCCATCTCAATCGCCCGCCGGATGTTCCAACGAGCCACCGATTGCGATCGGAGCTTGGCGGCGCACGGTTATATACATTTCCAATGAAATTAAGACATCTTCCGCATCGCCCTGCGGAAATACCACAGCGTCAGGCAGAACAGGGTCATTCCGATTGCAAGCAGATCAAGAAGTTGTGGCCAGACAATCGCGAACCCTGCACCGCGATACAGGATCGCCTGTGCCAGATTGACGAAATGCGTGGTGGGGGCGACCGCCATCACCCACTGAACAACCAGCGGCATGCTCTCCTGCGGCGTCATCCCCCCGGACAGAACCATAAGCGGAATGAGGGTCAGGATCATCAGGATGCCGAATTGTTGCATTGAGCGGGTTACGGTGCCAAGAAAGATGCCTAAAGTTGTGGTCGCAAATACATTAATTGCGGCACCAAATAGAAACAACAAGACCGAACCTTCAATGGGAATTTGCAGCGCCCCTTGAACGACGGCGATCACTGAGAACCCGCACGCCAGCAAAACGACCAGACCCATCGACCAGATTTTCGCGATCATGATCTCGAAGGGTTCGACTGGCATAACCAGAAGATGTTCGATCGTGCCACGTTCCCGTTCGCGGATGAGAGCCGCACCGGTAAGAATGATGGAAAGAATTGTAACGTTATTGATAATTTGCATCACCGCGCCGAACCATGGCTGTTCCAACGAGGGATTGAAAGCGATACGCAGGGCAAGATCCACCGGCGGCACGGCGCCCGGTGCGTCGTGCCGAAGAAATGTGCCGACTTCCGTATTCACCATCGCATCGATGTAGCTGCTGCCGGTGAAGGCCTGGGTCATCCGTGTGGCGTCGACATTGAGTTGTACCGGCGGCCGCCGGCCGGCTAGCAGATCGCGCTCGAAATCCGGCGGGATATCGAGGATAAATGTGTAAGTTCCCTGATCCAGACCCAGATCGGCGTTGCCAATCGAAACAAGTGACGGAGATTGGAATTTCGGCGGATAAAAGGCGTCCGCTATGCGCCGGGACAGAGGCGATCTGTCCTCATCGACGATGCCGATCGGCGCATTAAGGAGGGTTTCCGGCATCACCGTCGCAGCAACGTAGATATCAAGGGTGAAGACGTAGGCGATCAACACCAACATGATGGGATCAAACGCCAGCGAGCGCAGTTCCTTCAGGCCAAGTTGTGTGATGTTCGCGATACACATTTTTCATTTTTCCTGCTTTTTTAGGAGCAGAATACAGAGCACCATCAGCACCACCGCACTTGCCGTAATGGGAAGCAAGTCCGGCCAAAGCGCCCCGAAGCCAAGCGCCTTGGAAAAAGCACCGCGCGCAATCACGAGAAAATAAGTGACGGGCAAAATGCCGCCAATCAGCGCACCTACGCCAGTCAGCGAGGATACCGGATTGATCAGCCCGGCATACTGGATCGCCGGCACCAGCGTGCCGATCGTGGTGGCGAGGATCGCCGCGGCCTGGCTGCGGGTAAACGTGGACATCAGCAACCCGATGCCGGTGGACGACAGGATGAAGACGAACGATGCGGCGAATAGAAATGCCAGGCTGCCAGACAGCGTCACGTCAAAGACCGCCGTGGCCAGAATCGTCAGCAGGATGAAGTTGACCATGCCCAGCACGAGGTAGGGAATTTGCTTACCAATCAGAAACTCGCTGCGCGTCACCGGCGTGACATAAAGATTAATGATGGAACCGAGTTCCTTTTCGCGCACGACGCTAAGGGCGGTCAGCATCGCCGGGATCAGCAGCAGCAACAGCGGGATCATCGCCGGCACCATGGCGACCACGCTCACGACATCGGGATTGTAGCGAAACCTGATCTGAACATTCACGCTGCCGAAGGCCAGACGCATCCCCAATCGGTCGCGCGCCATACCGGACAACCACCCCAACTGCATGGCCTGCACATAGGACTGGATCGTCTCGCCTCGCTGCGGGTTCGCGCCGTCAATCCAGGCGCCGACGGCAACCGGCGCGCCGCGGTCGAGATCGCGTCCGAAGCCCGGCGGCAGCTCTATGGCCAGGTTCAATTCCCCACTGCGCATGCGGTGATCCAGATCGGCGGCATCAACGATCGGCGTCTGCTGGACGAAATACGCCGAGCCCGCGAGATTGAGCGCATAATCGCGGCTAAGCATCGAGTTGTCGCTGTCCAGCACGGCGAAGCGGACGTTATTGACGTCGAGATTGAGGCCGTAGCCGAGGATGAGCATCAGCATGACGGTGCCGAACAAGGCCAGTGTGCCACGGATCGGATCGCGGGCAAGCTCGAGCGTTTCCCGCAACGTGTAACTCCACATCCGGCGCAGGCTAAAGCCGTGCCAGGTTTCGGCGACTCGGCCGCGTGGGCGAGTGGCGGCCGCGGGCCGCGAAACGGACAGATTGACGGTTCCGGTTTCGCCCCGGGCCGCATCGCGCAGATATCCGATAAAGGCCTCCTCGAGTGTTTTCGCACGTCTACTGGCGGTCACAGCGGCCGGCGTATCGCAAACCAGCACGCGGCCAGCATTCATCAGCGAGATGCGATCGCAGCGGGCGGCCTCATTCATGAAATGGGTGGAGATGAAGATCGTCACGTTATCGTGGCGGGAGAGGTCTGCCATCATCTGCCAGAACATATCGCGTGCGATCGGATCGACGCCCGATGTCGGCTCATCCAGAATCAGCAGGTCGGGGGAATGCACCATTGCTACAGCCAGCGAAAGGCGCTGGCGCACGCCGAGCGGCAGATCGTCTGGCATGGCATCGGCGACGTGGTCGAGTTCAAAGCGATGAAGCATCTCGCTGACCCGTGCCGCCAGGGCAGACCTCGGCAACGCAAAAAGCCGCGCCTGCAGGGTGAGATTTTGCAGAACGCTGAGTTCGGAATAAAGTGAGAAACCTTGCGACATATATCCGACGCGGCGCCGCACGGCCAGATTGCCGCCTGTCACGCGCTCGCCGAACAACCATGCCTCGCCGGAACCGGCAGCCAGCAGGCCGGTGAGCATCTTCATTGTCGTGGTCTTGCCGCAGCCATTCGATCCCAGAAATCCAAAAATCTCCCCGCGTGCGATCGATAGATCGACGTGATCGACCGCGGTGAAATCGCCAAAGCGCATGGTTAGCCCGCGTGCCTCTATCACCACGTCAGCGGCAACATCCGCTGGCCGCGCTGCAATGACCACGTCGTGGTGCGTTCGGCGTTCGGCCGCAGGCATCATCGCAATGAACGCATTCTCAAGACTTCGGGTTCTGGTCCTATCAAGCAATTCCTTCGCTGTCCCTACGGACAGCACGTGCCCTGCATTCATTGTGACCAACATGTCAAATCCCGCCGCCTCTTCCATGTAGGCGGTCGCCACGATGACGCTCATGCCATTGCGCGTGAGGCGAATCCGGCTGATGAGTTCCCAGAACTGCACCCGTGACAACGGATCCACGCCGGTCGTGGGCTCATCGAGGATAAGCAGGTCCGGATCGTGAATGAGGGAGCAACAGAGGCCCAGCTTCTGTTTCATGCCACCGGACAGTTTGCCGGCCGGGCGATCGCGAAATTCTGACATTCCCGTGCTGGCCAACAGATCTTCGATCCGCGTCTGACGTTCCGCCCGGGCTTGGCCAAACAGACGGGCGAAGAAGTGCAGATTCTCGGATACTGAAAGTGTGGCATAGAGATTACGACCAAGCCCTTGCGGCATGAATGCAATGCGCGGGCAGACGGCACGGCGATGCGCGGCATCGGCCATATCGTCGCCGAGCACCTCGAGCATTCCCTCCTGAAGTTTTCGGGCGCCGGCGATCAGACTGAGCAGCGTCGACTTGCCGACTCCATCGGGCCCGATCACGCCGATAATCTGCCCGGCGGGCAAGTCCAGCGTGATGCCGTCCAGCGCACAGGTCCTGCCGTGGTGCAGGCTGACTGCGTGCATCCGCGCCACCATCGATGCAGGATCGGATGGTGGCAGGGTCGGTGGGGCAAGATCGGGCGCGCCCGTGTCGCGCGGCGACATGGTCAGTTCGGTGTATGGATGGAAAGCCGGTCCGGCCAGGGCTTTGCGGGATCAACCCGAACATAGGCCACGCCAGGCAGCCCGGTTTTGACCTCCCGGATTGATTTTGCGAGTATAGTCGGATCGATCCGCGCACGAACGCGAAACATTAATTTCTCCCGCTCGCTGCTGGTCTCAACGGTCTTCGGTGTGAACTGGGCGACGTCGGCGACATACGAGGCGTGCGCAGGCACCACCCATTGCGGGGCAGCGTCGAGAACGAGGCGCACCTCGCTGCCGAAGCTAACTTTTCCCGCTGCTGCGTCGGGCAGGAAAAAGGTCATATAGACATCGGTGAGATCCACGAGGTTCAACACCTTGCCGCCGGCGGCGATGACCTCCGACGGTTGCGCCACCCGGTATTGAACGCGTGCGTCACGGGGCGATTTCAGCGCACTGTCCTCGATATCGGCCTCGATGCGCGCGATCGTGGCGCGTGCCGCATCGACGCTGGCGCGCGCACCGGCGACCTGCGCCCGTGCCGTGACGATCGCGGCGTCAGCGGCGGCAACCTGTGCCACGGCTGCACCGACAGTTGCCGCGCGACTTTGCTGGCCGGCCAGGTCGTCGTCATATTCCTGCTGGGACGCGGCGCCTTCGCGCGCCAGCGTTTTCGACCGTGCCAATCGCTTACCCGCAGCACTTAGTTCGGCCCGGCGTTGCGCCACGACCGCCACCACTGCGGCCTGATCGCTTTGACGCTGCGCCACTTGGCTTTCTGCAATCTGGATGCCGCTTTCGGCCTTCCTCAGTTCGGCTACGGCCTCGGTATGTTGCGCATTCAGCACCTGGGTATCCATGCGGGCTACGATCTGGCCGCGGGTTACGAAATCGCCCTCGTTGACAAGAATTTCCGTGAGACGGCCGGGCGCTTTTGCCGCAACGTCGATTTCTACTGCCTCAATTCTTCAATTCCCGCTTGCAAAGCCATCTTCAAGGCGCGTCGGTTTAAGCAACCACCATCCCAGGACGGCCAGGGCAGCCGCCAACACCGTGATCGTGGCGGCTAACCCGATTCGTTGTTTTTTTGAAATACGATTCGTTGCGCCGAACCGATCTATTTCGGCCGTTTTTATATCTCTGGTATGGACAATATTCTCTGCTTCTGCCTTTTCCGTAAGTATCTTTTTCGGATCAGACCAATATTTGGCGTCGGCTTTCTGAGCGGGCGCGCCAGGCCGATCGAATTTTTCCCGCCCTTCCGCTTCAGCCCCCCGATCAGTGGCCGCTTTGGGGTCAAATGCTGCCCTGCGATCCGTTTCAGCCTTCCTCTCGTCAGCATCCGGCGTTGCGGAGGTGTCGCCTTTGCCACCTTGACGCGCGAGGCCGGCATCGGCCGGCGTGGCGGTCTCGCTCATCGTGCCGACCTCTCTGTTTCATTGATAGCGATCGCGGCAGACGGATCATCGGCCCCGCCGCCCAAGGCCGCGAAGAGATTGACCTCGCTCGACAGGCGAGTCCGTCTTGTCTCGACCAGGGCTTGTTCGGCGGCAAATAGATCACGCTGCGCGTTAAGTACTTCGAGGTAGGTGGTTGCCCCGTTAGCATACCGCAGACTCGCCAGTCGGGCGCGGTCGGTTAGGGCTTCCAGCGTTCGTGTCTCTGCCGCCACCTGTAAGCCCAGCCAGCGCCGGGCAGCGAGTACATTGGACACGTCACGAAATGCCGTCTGCACCGCGCGTTCGTAGTCGGCGACCGCAATGGCGCGCTCGGCCTTTGCGCCGTCCAGGTTGCCGCGCAGGCGTCCTCCATCAAAGATCGGCGCCATCGCACTGGTGGCGAAAATCCAGGCTGTGCCGCTTCCCATAAACAAATTTTCTAGTGCCGTGCTTGCCGTGCCGTAATCGCCGAGTAGCGAAATGCGTGGGAAGAACGCCGCGCGCGCAGCGCCGATGTTGGCTTCAGCCGCGCGCAGCCTGTCTTCAGCGGCGCGAATGTCAGGCCGTTGAACCAGCAGACTCGACGGCAGACCTGGCTGCAGATCACGCACAATAGCTGTATCCTGGACCGCCGAAAGCGCCCCAGACTCCGTCTGCAATGGTTGGCCAACGAGAGCGGCGAGGGCGTTACGCGTCGCTTCGCGCTGTTGCTCAAGAGCAATAGACGCGCTTTCGGCCTCGCCAAGCAATGTGTCGGCCTGAGTCTGATCGATGCGCGGCGCGGCGCCGACCTCGAAGCGCCGACGTGCGATGCGGGCCGAGTCCCGTCGGCTCGTCACTGTCCGGTCGGCGAGCGCAATCCGCTCGTCCAATTCGCGCGCTGTCAGCCAGTTGTTGGCAACCTCAGCTATCAAACAGAGGGTTATGCTTCGGCGGCCTTCCTGTGTCGCCATCCAGTTGTCGAGCGCGGCGGCGTCGAGGTTGCGCACGCGGCCCCAAAGGTCGATATCCCAGCTGGCGCCGATGATGCCGCCATAGAGATTCGCAGTGTAGGTCTCGCCGGTTACGGAAAGGGATGCCGGAATTTGCGTGCGCAACGCAGCTGCGCCGACGTTAACATGCGGAAACCGATCAGCACGCTGACTACGATATTGGCTCCGCGCCACTTCAACCCGCCAGACTGCGATACGCAGATCGCGGTTGTTGCCCAGGGCGGCTTCAATGAGTGCCGTGAGGGCGGGCGCGCGGAAAAACTGACGCCACTCGGCCGGGCGCGCCTGGCCCACGACGGCCTGGTCCTGCGCCGCCCAGGCATCCGGCACTGGCATCGCCGGCCTCACATGGTCCGGCGCCAACGAGCAGCCAACGAGCAAAAAAATTGCAATTGCTGATAGAGGTCCCAGTTGTCTCATCAAGAGCCCTGTCACGCGAATTGGTGACGGTAGCTGCCATTCGATCCGTCCTGTCAGGCTCGGAATCTACGCAGGAGGATGGCCGGATGGCATTTCGACACCGATAGAGCTTTGGAGAAATTCCCGGGACGACAGGGGATTGGTTCTGGCTACAAAAATTTCCGGTTCCGAACAGCCTCGGCCCCCGAATGGGCTCCGTGTTGCTGCTGCTGCTGTATGATGCCGGAAATTGGCCTTGCAGCACATAGGTACCTCGATCCCACAGACGGGGCGGCTCACCACCTATAATCCTCCGCAGACCCCGCACGGTAGGGCGCAACGGCATAATCGGCGATTTCGACATCGCGCCCTTTATTGCATCCAGGCAGAAGGCTGAACGTGTGTGAATGGTTTTCCGCGAGGCGACGGGCTTGCCGGAAATGCTCTTTGATATCAGCGGGCGTGTGTGCGGCAGGTCGATTGGCTCTGCAGCTCTGAGTAGTTTCCGGGCCTGAGCCGGCGTCGTATCTTCGTGTACGTTGGGTTGGGTTGCCCCTGGGCAACGATCGCCGTCGGCGGCTGCTCGGTCGACGCACCGAAGGGGACATCACCCGTGCCAGTCGGCCCAAGGGAACGCCACCGCATGGCACGGGTGGGATGGCTGCGTGCGGCGGTCCTGGGTGCCAATGACGGGATACTTTCAACCTCGAGTCTCGTTCTGGGTGTCGCGGCCGCGCAGGGCGGCCGCAGCAATGTCCTGATCGCGGGCGTTGCGGGCCTCGTGGCGGGAGCCATGTCGATGGCCGCGGGCGAATATGTGTCGGTGCATTCGCAGGAGGACACCGAACAGGCTGACCTTGCGCTTGAGCGCGCGGAACTTCGTACCGACGACAAGGGGGAGCATGCGGAGCTCGCGGCAATCTATGTGGGGCGCGGCCTTGATCCCGTGTTGGCGGCCCAGGTCGCGGAACAGCTGATGGCGCATGACGCACTCGGCGCGCATGCTCGCGACGAGCTTGGCATCTCCACGGCGTTGAGCGCCAATCCTATCCAGGCTGCATGCGCATCGGCTGGTAGCTTTGCCGTTGGCGCGGCTATGCCGCTGATGGTCGCCACCTTGGCCCCGGGGGCAACTCTGTTAATTGCGGTGTCGGGAGCGTCCCTTCTGTTTCTCGCAGGTCTCGGTGCGCTGGCGGCGCGCGCTGGCGGCGCAAACATTGTGCCGGGGGCGGTCCGAGTCACCTTCTGGGGGGCGTTGGCCATGGGGGTCACCACAGGCGTCGGGGCCTTGTTCGGAACTGTCCTGTGAGCGCGCAAATTATGCCAGCCTTGCACAACGGGCTATGGCGAAAGTCAACGGCGAGGTGCACCGGCAAGCGCCGGCGCTGCCGGGGAAACCTCTTCAAATGAACCAACCAGCCAGGACACCCGCGCACGGCATTGCCATGGCTGGGGGACATCTCTGGGCAGCGCTATGGTCGCACCGGTGGCTGAGTCTGGTGGGCTTCGTGGCCCTCGGGATCGCGGGATGGCAGGCGACCAGAATCATCATGGGCCCGTTCGTCGCGGTTGATCGTGTGAAGCGCGGCGATCTGATCGAGACGGTCGTTGCGACCGGCAACGTCGAAACCCCTTTTCGGGTCGTGATCGGCAGCCAGATCACCGGAACCGTCGAAGAGGTTCGGGTCGACGAAGGGCAGCGCGTGACCAAAGGACAGCCTCTCGTGTCACTCGAGTCCCGGGAGTTGAAGGCCGACTTGGTGCAGGCCCAGGGGGCCGTGGCGCAGGCCGAAGCCCACATGCGCCAGCTTGAAGAGTTGACGTTGCCCACGGCGCGTCAGGCCCTCAAGGAGGCCCAGGCGACGTTGCTCAACGCGCAACAGACCATCGGTCGGACATCGCAACTGGCCCATGCCGGCTTTGCCACACGGGTCGCCCTTGATGCGGCGCAGAAGGAACTTGATGTGGCGCGAACCCAGGTTCGGACCGCCGAGCTTCAGGTCTACACGGCCGGCCTCAGCGGCAGCGACTATGTCACCGGACAGACCCAACTCACCCAGGCACGGGCGAACCGCGACACCGCGTCCTCGCGGCTCGGTTATGCGACGATTTCCGCCCCACGCGCCGGGGTTCTGATCAGCCGCAGCGTCGAGCGGGGAAGTGTCGTGCAGGCGGGCAACACCCTCATGGTCCTCGCGCCCGACGGCGAAACGCAACTCGTCCTGCAGATCGACGAGCGCAATCTGGCGAAGCTGGTGCTTGCCCAGAAGGCAGTCGCCTCAGCGGATTCCTATGCCGCCCAGCGATTTGGCGCTGTCGTTTCTTATATCAACCCCGGCGTTGACATTGCCCGTGCCGCGGTCGAGGTGAAACTCACGGTGCCCGATCCTCCGGCCTACCTGCGGCAGGACATGACGGTCTCAGTCGACATCGAGGTTGCCCGCCGCACGCACGCGCTCGTCCTGGCGGGACGCGCGGTGCACGATGCCTTGTCGGCGATGCCCTGGACGATGGTGATCGAGCAGGGGCGGGCCACTAAGCGGCTGGTTCACCTCGGGCTGCAAGGCCGCACGCAGATGGAGATTCTCGACGGGCTGGTGGAAGGGGATGCCGTGATTGCCGCGACCTCCAGTGTGCTTGCCGGACAACGCGTGCGGCCGGCGTCGCCATGAACCGCTGGCTGCCGTTCGAATGGATCGCCGCGGTGCGGTTTCTGCGCGAAGGTCGGATGCAGACGGCGTTCATCATCACCGGAATCGCCATCGGGGTTGGCGTCATCGTCTTCATGTCGGCACTGCTCACCGGGTTGCAGGCGAACTTCATCAAGCGTGTTCTGACATCACAACCGCAAATCCAGCTCCTGCCCCCCGATCAGGTTGCCAGACCGCTGCGCAATGGTCCCGGCGAACTGGAGGATGCCATTGTCCAGCGCCCGAGCCAGCGCGTCATTTCCATTGACCAATGGGCCAAGATCCGCGACCGGATGTTGGCTATTCCCGAGATCACGGCTGTCTCGCCGACGATGGCCGGCTCGGCGCTGGCGGTTCGTGGCGCCGCCAGCCGCGCGATCTCGATATCCGGCGTTGAACCCGCGTCGTATTTCAAGATCGTCAGAGTGCCGGATTACATCGTGGCGGGCGAGCCGCGACTGACCAACGAGGACATCATCATCGGCACCGAGCTTGCGAAGGACCTTGGCGCGAACGTCGGCGACAAGCTGAACGTCCAGGCCGCCTCAGGTACAACCGTGGTGCTGACAATCACCGGCCTGGCTGATTTCGGCAACAAAAGTGTTAACGAGCGAACGACGTATGTTGCATTACGTACGGCGCAGTCGCTGCTTGCCACGATCGGCGGAGTGACCACGATCGATATGACGGTGCAGGACATCTACGCCGCGGAAATCATGGCGGAACAGATTCAGGCGTCGAACTTCGTGGAGGCCGACAGCTGGATCAAGACCAATGCGCAGTTCTTTACCGCCGTTCAGGCGCAACAGACATCGAACACACTGATCAGGCTTTTCGTCGGTTTGTCGGTCGCGTTCGGGATCGCCGCCGTCCTGGTGGTATCCGTCATCCAACGCTCGAAGGACATCGGGATATTGCGGGCGATGGGGACCTCGCGCGGACAGGTGCTGCGGGTCTTCCTGCTGCAAGGCGGTTTGCTGGGCTTTGTCGGCGCCTTGGTCGGCGCGGCCCTGGGGGTTGGCGGGCTCTATTACTGGCATGCTGTCGTGCGGCAGGCCGACGGTACCGAGCTTTTTCCGTTGATCCTGGAGCGCAGCCTGTTCGTCTACACCGCCCTGCTGGCAACCATGACCGGACTGCTTGCGGCGATGGCGCCGGCATTGCGCGCGGCCAGGCTCGATCCGGTGGTGGCGATCCGTGGCTGAAGAAGTTCTCCGGCTCGATCGCGTCTGCAAGGCCTACAATATCGGCCAGCCATCCGAGACGGAGGTGCTGCACGACATCGACCTGAGTTTGGAGCGAGGCCAGTTCCTGGCGCTGACGGGGCCGTCCGGTTCGGGCAAGAGCACGCTTCTCAATATCGTCGGCCTGCTCGATGAGCCGACATCCGGGCGCCTCTACATCAAGGGCGAAGACACCGGCATGCTTGGTGACACCGCGCTCACACAACTGCGGGCGCATACGATCGGCTTCGTGTTCCAGGATCATCACCTGATCTCGGCGTTCACCGCCGTTGAGAACGTGATGATGCCGTTGTTGGTCGACCGCGGTTTCCCCAGCCCTGACATCGTCAAACGGGCGGAGGATCTCATGGCCCGTGTCGGCCTCGCAAAGGTTTCCCGAAACCTCGCCACGAACATGTCGGGTGGACAGCAGCAACGCGTTGCCATCGCGCGCGCCCTGGCGATGAATCCGGACCTCGTGCTTGCCGACGAGCCGACGGGCAACCTCGATACGAAGTCGGCCGACAGCGTCTTCGAACTCATGCGGCAGGTGAACCGCGAGAGTGGCACCACCTTCCTGATGGTCACCCACAACCTTGATCTGGCAAGACGGTGTGACCGGATCATCGAGGTCGTGGACGGCCGGGTCACGCCCTGAGCATCGCCCCGCGGTGAGGCTTGGCGATTTACGCGGCGTTATGGCGGGTTCTCCCGAAGTGTCGCGCGCGTATGGCGGGCGATCATCACTTCTTCGTCGGTTGCGATGACGCGTACCTCGACCGCGCTGCCGGCCAGGCTGATCAGCCCGGCGCTGCGGGCATTGGCCGTGTCGTCCAGCCGCACGCCCAGCCACGCCAGCCGCGCGCACACCGCCGCGCGCACGGGGGCGGCGTGCTGGCCGATGCCCGCGGTGAACACCAGCCCGTCCAGGCCGCTCAGCGCACTCGCCAGCGCGCCCGCGTGGGCCGCGATCCGGTAACTGAACAGGTCCAGCGCCTCGCGGGCATGCGGGTTATCGCTCGCCAGCAGCACGCGCACGTCGTCGCTGATTGCGGACACGCCCAGGAGGCCGGAGCGGCGGTAGAGCATGTCCTCGATGTCCGCGAAACTGTACCCCTGTCTTCCCAGGTGGAGGATCACGGCCGGGTCGAGGCTGCCGCACCGCGTCGCCATCACCAGCCCGTCCAGCGTACTGAATCCCATCGTCGTTTCGATGCTGCGCCCGGCCAGCAGCGCGCACAGGCTGGCGCCGGCCCCCAGATGCGCGACGATGACCCGTCCGGCCGCCAGGCGCGGCGACACCGACACCAGTCGCGAGGCGATGTACTCGTAGGACAGGCCGTGGAACCCGTATCGTCGTACCCCCGCCGCCATGAGCGCCCGCGGCAAGGCAAGAGCTTGCGCAACGGGCGGCAGTGTGTGGTGGAAAGCGGTGTCGAAGCACACGACCTGCGGCAATGCGGGCCGGGACGCGCAGAGGGCGCGGATCGGCGCGATGTTGTGCGGCAGGTGCAGCGGATCGAGCGGAACAAGTGCCGCCAGCGCCGCCAGCAGGCGGGGAGTCACGCGCGCCGGCGCCACATGGTCGGCGCCGCCATGCACGACCCGATGCCCGACCGCGCCCAACCCGTCCGGGCCAAGGTGCGCCAGCGCAAACGTCATCAGCGCCTCCAGCGCCACCGCAAACGGGTCAGGCAGCCCCGCCGGCCAACGCTGCTCGGCCAGGACGCCCCCTTCGGCGTCGTGCGCCAGCAGGTGCGGTGCGGCGCCGGTATCCTCGATCTCGCCCCGGGCCGTCGCCACCGGCGATCCGGCGTTGAACAGCGCGAATTTCAGGCTCGACGACCCGGCGTTCAGTGTCAGGATCGACCCTGTCACGCCACGCCCGCCCGGGCCATCAGCACGCCCAATGTGCACGATGCCAACCGCGTGGCGGCGCTGTCGGCCCGGCTGGTCAGGACGATTGGCACGGTCGCGCCCAGCACCACGCCCGCCGCCGCGGCGCCGGACAGGAACGTGAGTTCTTTGGCGAGCATGTTTCCGGCCTCGAGGTCCGGCACCACCAGGATGTCGGCCCGGCCGGTCACGTCCGAGACAATGCCCTTTTCTGCCGCCGCAGCAGCGTTGATCGCATTGTCAAACGCCAGCGGCCCATCCAGCTTCCCGCCGGTGATCTGCCCGCGATCCGACATCTTGCACAGCGCCGCCGCTTCCACGGTCGACGGCATCTGCGGGTTCACCACCTCGACCGCGGCCAGGATCGCCACAAGCGGCCGGGCGATCCCGATGACGTGCGCGCAATCGATCGCATTCTGCACGATGCCCACCTTTTCGGCCAAGGTCGGCGTAATGTTGATCGCCATGTCGGTCAGCAACAGGAGGCGGGGATAGTCCGGCACGTCCATGACGGAGACGTGGCTGATGTGCCTGGCGGTCCGCAGCCCGGTTTGCGATGCCACAACGGGGTGCATCAGCACGTCGGTGTGCAGGTCGCCCTTCATCAGCATGCCGACCTCGCCGGCGCGGGCCAGCGCGACCGCCTGGGCCGCGGACTGCCGCGCGTCCTGTGCCTCCACCAGCCGATAGCCGGTGATATCCAGCGCCTCGGCCGTTGCGACCTCCCGGATGCGAGAAGCCGGTCCGATCAGTACAGGCACGATGTATCCGGCCTTCGCCGCATCCACTGCCGCCCGCAACGACACGGGGTCGACCGGATGCACCACCGCCGTGACGACGGCAGCGTCAGCTGCCGCCCGCGCCTGCAGTGCTTCCATGTTGTCGTGCCGCTCCACCCGGATAGAGGGCAGCACGGCCCGTTTCAACCGTACCTTCCCGCGCGGCGCGCGCGTCTCGGCGGTCCCGGTGATTACTGTCCGGCCGTCCTGGTTGGTGCAGACGCAGGCGAGCGTCACATCGCTCTTTGGGGCGCTTTTTGCCGTGACCGTCAGCGTTGCCGTGATGGTATCGCCGATGCCGACCGGATGGAGGAAACGAAGGTCCTGGCTCAGGTAGATCGTCCCCGGCCCCGGCAGTCTGGTGCCCAGCACGGCGGAGATCAGTCCGGCGGTCCACATGCCGTGGATGATAATGTGGTGAAACATGTCGGTCACGGCATAGGCAGGATCAACATTCGCCGGATTCAGGTCCCCGGTGGCGGCGGCGAACAGGTCGATGTCGCGTTGCGTGACCGTGTGCGAAACGCTGGCGCTCTCGCCCAATGCCAGGTCATCGAAGGTACGGTTCTCGAGGAACGTGTCGACGGCAATATCGGGCATCGCGCTCAGTCCTTCAGGACGCAGGTTCCCGGCGCATCGCAACGCGAGACGCCCATCGTCGGCGGCGCGACCGGCGGCCCGGAATGCCCGGCCAACCGGGAGCCGCCCATGGTCGGTTGGAACCCCAGCCTGGGCCTTTGGCAGACGCGGGATCAGGGGCGGAAACTACGCATTCCGTTCGCGGCGGGAAGAAGTGTCGCGGCGTGAGTAGTTTCCGGCACTGCCGCCGCAGCTTCCCCGGCCACTAGCGTTGAGGACGATCTCACAGGGGCTGCACCATGTCGGCAACCGCTTTACCCGCCTTGCCTGCCTCGTCCGCGCGCGCCGGCCATGTCGGCTTCATGATTGCCTGGGGCTTCTGCCTGCTGTTTTATTTCGGGCAATACGCGCTTCGGTCAGCGCCGGGCGTCATGGTTCCCGAGTTGACCGGCGAATTTGGCCTCACGACGTTGGGTGTCGGCTCTCTGCTGGGCCTGTACTATTACACCTACTCCGTCTTCGCGATCGTCGCCGGCGCCTCGCTCGACCGGCTCGGCGCCAAATACGTCATCCCGGCCGGCATCGTTGTGACCGCCATCGGCAGCGTCCTGTTCGGCCTCGGTTCCTACGAGACGGCCGAGATCGGCCGCCTGCTGCAGGGCGCCGGCGCCGCCTTCGCCTTCACCGGCGCCGTCTATCTCGCTGCCCATGGCTTCAGCGCCGCCTACCTCGCGACCGCCATCGGTTTCACCCAGATGTTCGGCATGCTCGGCGGCTCGGCGGGGCAATTCGCCGTTGGCCCCATGATCCATGGCCTGATTTCCTGGCAGCAATTCTGGTTCATCGCCGGCGGCGTGCTGCTGGTGGTCGCCCTCATCGTGCTGATCGCGACACCGGCGGGCCACGACAGACGGCCGGTTGCCGGCGGCGGCTCGTGGCTGTCGATGTTCCGGCCCTACAAGGTCGTGCTGGCGAACCCGCAATCCTATCTGTGCGGCTTCACCGCCGGGCTGCTGTTTCTGCCGACTACCATCGGCGACATGATCTGGGGCATCCCGTTCCTGCGCGATGGCCTGGGCATCGACTATACGGACGCGGTGAACCGCGCGACCATGGTGCCGCTCGGCTGGGTCATCGGTTGTCCGCTGCTCGGCTACCTTGCCGACCGGATCGGACGGCGCAAGCCGGTGCTGCTCGGCGGCGCCTTGCTGATGCTGGTCGTCACCGTTTGCATCGTCTATCTGCCTTCGGCTCTGCCGCCCTATCTGCTCGGCCTGCTGCTGGGCATCGGGTCCGGTGCCGCGATGATCCCCTACAGCATCATCAAGGAAGTGAACCCGGACGAGGTGAAGGGCAGCGCCACCGGCGCCATCAACTTCCTCGTCTTCACCCTCAGCGCCCTGCTCGCACCGGCCTATGGCTGGCTGCTCAGCAACCTGTCTGGCGGCGGCAAGCTGACGCTGGCGGTGTTTCAGGACGCCAGCACCGTGGGTGTCGGCGGCATCGTGCTGGCGATTTTCCTTGCCCTGTTCATCCGCGAGACCGGGCACAAGGGCCATCCGGCCGCCGCGCTGGCGTCAACCGCAAAGCCCCTGTCATGAGCGGCCGCCATCCCGACATGAGCCCGCCGGTCGACATGACCCGGCGCCGTGCGACAGGCCCTGCCCGGACCACCCACCCGGTCTATGTCGACCTGTTGCCGCCTTGCAACCACGCGTGCCCCGCCGGCGAGGACATCCAGGGCTGGCTTGCCCTGGCGCAGGCCGGCAAGGATCGCCAGGCATGGGAACACCTGGTGCGCGACAACCCGATGCCGGCCGTGCACGGCCGGGTCTGCTACCACCCGTGCGAAACCGCCTGCAACCGCGCGGAGCTCGACAGCGCCGTCAGTATACACGGCATCGAGCGCTATCTGGGGGACTGTGCCACCGCCGGCAACTGGCCCCTGCCCATCACCGGCAAGCCCAGCGGCAAGCGCGTGCTGGTGGTCGGCGCCGGGCCAGGCGGGCTGTCGGCCGCCTATCACCTGGCCCGGCTCGGCCACCAGGTCGAGGTGCACGAGGCCGGCCCGCTGCCCGGTGGCATGCTGCAATTCGGTATCCCGGCCTACCGCCTGCCGCGCGACGTACTCGAGCACGAGATTGCGCGCATCGCGGCGATGGGGGTGAAGATCGTGCTCAACCATAAGGTCGAAGACCTTCTGGCCGAGGAGAGCGCCGGCAAGTTCGATGCCGTGTTCGTGGCCATCGGCGCCCAGGCCGGCCGCAACATCGGCATCCCCGCCTGCGACGCCGCCCATGTCGTGACCGCCGTCAGCCTGCTGCACGATGTGGGCGCCGGCATGGTCCCCAGGATCGGCCGCCATGTGGTGATCTACGGCGCCGGCGACACCGCGATGGACGCCGCCCGCACCGCGAAGCGGCTAGGCGCCAGCGAGGCGCTGATCGTCTTCTTCAGCGACCGCGCGCACATGGAGGCGCACAGTTTCGATGCCGAGGAAGCTCTGTCGGAAGGTGTCAAGGTCAGGTGGCTCAGCAGCATCCGCGACATCGGTGCGGAGGCACTGAAGGTCGAACTGATGGCGCTCGACGCCAAGGGAATCCCGCAGCCCACCGGAAAGTTCGAGACACTGCAGGCCGATGGCGTGATCCTCGCGCTGGGACAGCAGACCGAAAGCGGTTTCCTCGCCGGCATCCCCGGCATCGTGGTGAAGCCGGACGGCACCGTGGTGGTCGGCCCCGACATGATGACCGGCCATCCCGGCATCTTCGCCGGCGGCGACATGGTGCCCGGACTCCGCTCGGTGACGACCGCCACCGGCCACGGCAAGAAGGCCGCGCGCTACATCGACGGCTGGCTGTCCGGCCGGGCGTTTGTGCCGGCGGTGAAGCACCAGGTGGTCGGCTTCGCGGATCTGCGCCTGCCGATCTACAGCGACGCCGTTGTGTTCGGCGAGGTGGACGTGCCAACAGCCGAGCGCCAGGGTTTCGCCGAGGTTGCCGAGGGACTGAGCCAGGCCGTCGCACGGCGCGAGGCGCAGCGCTGCCTGTCCTGCGGCAACTGTTTCGAATGCGACAATTGCTTTGCCGCCTGTCCGGAGCAGGCAATTGCGAAACTCGGCCGCACCCGTGGCTACACCGTCGACATGACGCTTTGCACCGGCTGCTCGGTCTGCGTCGAGCAGTGCCCCTGCCACGCGATGGAAATGGTGCCCGAGACCGCACCAGCGCGAACCAGGGAGCAGGCGCTGTGAGCACACGCACCACGATGGATGCCAACACTGCCGTCGCCCAAGTCGCCTACCGGACCAATGAGGTCTGCGCGATCTTCCCGATCACGCCGTCATCGCCGATGGCGGACCTGGCGGACCAGTGGATGTCGGAAGGCGTCCGAAACATCTGGGGTAACATCCCCGTCGTGCAGGAGATGCAGGCGGAGGGTGGTGCCGCCGGGGCGGTGCACGGCGCGCTGCAGTCAGGCGCCGTCACCACCACCTTCACGGCCTCACAGGGCCTTATGCTGATGCTGCCGAACATGTTCAAGATCGCCGGCGAGCTGAACGCCACCGTGTTCCACGTGGCGTCGCGCGCGCTCGCAACCTCCGCCCTGTCGATCTTCGGCGACCATGCCGATGTCATGACCGTACGCCCGAGCGGCTTCGCGTTGTTCTGCTCGGGCTCGGTACAGGAGGCGCATGACAGCGCCTTGATCGCGCAGATGGCGACCCTGGAATCCCGGGTGCCGTTCCTGCATTTCTTCGACGGGTTCCGCACGTCGCACGAGCTGAACACGCTGGAGTTGATGAGCGACGCTGAGATCCGCTCGATGATCGACGATGGCCTGGTGCGTGCCCATCGCGCCCGCGGGCTGAACCCTGAGCACCCTTTCATCCGCGGCACCGCGCAGAACCCGGATACCTTCTTTCAGGCGCGGGAAGCGGTGAACGCCTATTACGAGCGTGTGCCTGGCATCGTGCAAGCCGCCATGCAACGCCTCGCAGCCATGACCGGGCGCCAGTATGGCCTGTTCGACTACGAGGGCGACGACGACGCCGAGCGGGTCATGATCCTGATGGGGTCGGGCGCAGAGACCGCCCGGGCCGCCGCCGCAGCCTTGCGCGTGGTCGGCGAAAAGCTCGGCGTACTGCAGGTGCGCCTCTACCGGCCGTTTTCCGTCGCCCACCTGCTGGCCGCCTTGCCCGCTACCGTCCGCAGCATCGTCGTGCTCGACCGCACCAAGGAGCCCGGGTGTATCGGTGAGCCACTGCTTCAGGATATCGTCACCGCACTTGCAGGCGCCGTGGCCAACGGTCAGCGCGCGACCATGCCGCGCATCATCGGCGGACGCTATGGCCTGTCCTCCAAGGATTTCACCCCGGCAATGGCCAAAGCGGCCTTTGACGAGCTGCAGGCCGAGCGGCCAAGAACCGGCTTCACCCTCGGCATCATCGACGACGTGACGCATACCAACCTGCCGCTCGACGCCGGCTTCATGATCGAGCCGGCCGGCGTGACCCGCGCCGTGTTCTACGGCCTGGGCGCCGACGGCACGGTCGGTGCCAACAAGAACAGCGTGAAGATCATTGCCGAGGACGCCGGACTCTATGCCCAGGGCTATTTCGTATACGACAGCCACAAATCTGGCGCGCAGACCATTTCACATCTGCGCTTCGGGCCGGAGCCGATCCGCGCCCCCTACCTGATCGCCCAGGCCGGGTTCGTGGCGTGCCACCAGTTCGCGGCACTGGAGCGCCAGGACCTGCTGCGCCTGGCCGCACCCGGCGCGACCTTGCTGCTGAACGCACCGTTTGCCGCGGGCGAGGTCTGGGCCGAATTGTCCCGGCCAGTGCAGCAGAGCATCATCGACCGCAAGCTGCGCCTTTTCACGATTGACGCGTCGGCTGTCGCACGCGACGTCGGACTTGGCGACCGCACCAACACCGTCCTGCAGACCTGTTTCTTCGCCATCTCTGGCGTGATGCCGCGCGACAAGGCGATCGGGCACATCAAGGAAGCCATCCGCAGATCCTACGCGCACAAGGGCCAGAGCGTGGTGGACAGGAATTTCGCTGCCGTCGATGGCACCCTGGCACGGTTGAGCGAAGTCGCTGTCCCGTCCGAGGTCACCAGCAGCCGCGAACTGGTGCCCCTGGTCCGGCCAGATGCGCCCGAATTCCTCCGTGGCGTCACCGCCCGCATTTTCGCCGGGCTTGGCGACGACATTCCGGTCAGCATGATCCCCGCGGACGGCACGTTCCCCTCCGGCACCAGCGCCTACGAAAAGCGCAACGTCTCCGAGAGCGTGCCGGCCTGGCGCGAGGACCTGTGCGTGCAGTGCGGCCAGTGCAGCTTCGTTTGCCCGCACAGCGTCATCCGTTCCAAATACTACAACGAGGCCAGGCTCGCCGGCGCGCCCGCCAGCTTCCGCTCTGCCCCGGTTAATGCCCGCGGTTACCCCGAGGCGCGCTTTACGCTGCAATTTTACGTCGAGGACTGCACCGGCTGCGGCCTCTGCGTCGAGGCCTGCCCGGCGCTCAGTCCGCGCGAGGCTGACACCCGCGCCATCAATATGCGGGACAAGGCGCCCATGCTCGATGCCGAGCGCGCCAACATTGCCTTTTTCGAGACCCTTCCGGTGAATGACCGCGCCCGGGTTGATTTCGGAGATGTACGCGGCGTGCAGTTCCTGGAACCGCTGTTTGAATTCTCCGGTGCGTGCGGCGGCTGCGGCGAGACGCCGTACCTGAAGCTGCTCAGCCAATTGTTCGGCGACCGGCTGCAGATCGCCAACGCCACCGGGTGTTCGTCCATCTATGGCGGCAACCTGCCGGTCACGCCCTGGACAAAGAATGCCGAGGGCCGCGGCCCCGCCTGGTCGAACTCATTGTTCGAGGACAATGCCGAGTTTGGACTTGGCTTTCGGCTGGCCGCCGATAAGCACCTGGAGATCGCCCTCACCCAGCTTGCCGCTTTGGCGCCGACCGTCGGCGTCGATCTGGCCGAAGCCATCGCCAAGGCGCCGCAAATCCGCGAGTCCGACATCCGTGCCCAGCGGATCAGGGTCGCACAGCTGAAGACCCGGCTGCTGTCGATGAAGGAACCAGCCGCACTCGATCTGCTTTCCGTCGTCGACAGCCTCGTTCGCCGCAGCATATGGATCGTCGGCGGCGACGGCTGGGCCTATGACATCGGCTATGGCGGCCTCGACCATGTGCTGGCGAGCGGCCGCGACGTCAACGTGCTGGTGCTCGACACCGAGGTCTATTCCAACACCGGCGGCCAGGCATCCAAGGCCACACCGCTGGGGGCGGTCGCGAAGTTTGCCGCCGCCGGCAAGCGCACCCCCCGAAAAGACCTCGGGCTGCAGATGATCGCCTATGGAAACGTGTACGTCGCCCAGGTCGCCATCGGCGCCAACCCGCAGCACACGCTGCAGACCTTCCGCGAGGCCGAGGCCTATTCCGGGCCGTCGATTATCCTCGCCTACAGCCAGTGCATTGCCCATGGCATCGACATGCGCCTGGGCATGAAGCAGCAGGACCTGGCCACCGCCAGCGGCTACTGGCCGCTGTTTCGCTTCAATCCGGAGATGCGGACGGTGCACGAAAACCCCTTCCGCCTCGACAGCCCGCGCCCGCACATTCCGCTGAAATCCTATGCTTACAACGAACTGCGGTATCGTTCGCTCGCCAGCACCCGGCCGGCCGACGCGGCCGAGCTGCTGGCCCACGCGCAGGCGGCGGTGTTGGCAAAATACCAACAGTATGAGGAACTTGCCGGCTTCGATGGCACAAGGTTCCACCCGGTTGTCGCGCGCCCCGTGGGGAGCGTGCCATGACGCTTTCACTGGCGACCAAGTACCTCGGCCTGTCGCTCAAAAACCCGCTGGTGGCGTCTGCCTCACCGCTGAACCGCGAAATCGGCAACCTCCGCCGGCTAGAGGACGCCGGCACCGGCGCTGTTGTTTTGCCGTCGCTGTTCGAGGAGCAGATCGAGGCCGAGGCGGAGCTGCATGGCGCCTTGATGGGGGCCTATGCGAACAGTTCGCCCGAGGCGCAGTCCTACTTCCCGCAAACCATCAGCGGTCCCTATGGCCTCGGCCCGGAGCGTTACCTTGAGCTCGTGCACCGCGCCCGGGCGGCGGTCGACATCCCCGTCATCGCCAGCCTCAACGGATCGTCGGTGGCCGGCTGGGTCGAATACGCATCGTTGATCGAGCAGGCCGGCGCCGCGGCGCTGGAGTTGAACATGTACCACGTGCCGACCGACCTCGCGGAATCCGGCCGCGACATCGAGGCCCGCTATACCGAGATCGTCGGTGCCATCTGCGGCTCGGTCAGCCTGCCGGTCTCGATCAAGCTGACGCCTTTTCTCAGTTCTATCGGCCACTTCGCCAACACGCTGGTGGGGTTTGGCGCCGGTGGGCTGGTATTGTTTAACCGCCTGTTGCAGCCCGATATCGACCTGGTGCGGCTGCGCCTGGCCGACACGCTGGAACTCAGCACCCCAGCCGAGCTGCGTCTGCCGTTGCTGTGGACCGCCATCCTCGCCGGCCGCACGAACCAAGCCTGCCTCGCCACCTCCACCGGCGTCGCCACTCCCGCCGACGTCGTGAAGTGCATTCTCGCCGGCGCCGACGTGGTCATGACGACCTCCGCTATCCTGCACGGTGGCATTGGGGAGATGCGCAATCTGGTGAACGGCCTTCAGCGATGGATGGAGGAGCGCGAATTCGACGCGCTGGTCGAAATGCGCGGTATGTTGAGCTGGCAGCGCAGCAAGGATCGCGGCATTTATGACCGCGCCAGTTACCTTCGTATCCTCGAAAGGTATGTGGCACCTTGAACAATGAGCCGGCGCCAGTCCCCGACACGGGCACCGTTGTTTCCATTCATGGCGCCATCCTGGGGATGCTGTTCTGCTCCGCTGCTCTGTTTCTTCCGGCCCTGCCGCCGATTGGCACCGCGCTGGCAGCCGCCCAATCGAAGCGGGCTGACAGAGCCGATGTTGCTCCGGGCGCCTCTGCCACATTGGGGTCGTTGCCGGATTTCGTATCAGATTCCCGTCGCCCCGTGCCCAGGCTGCCCGGGACGCCATAGACCGCGCCCTCCGGAGCGCGACAGTCAGGGTGGTGACCATCCTGACTGTCGCGGTGCCCGGGCGCCGCTGACGATGGCTGAGACGAGCTCAAACCCGAAGGTCATCGATGTAAGTAGTTTCCGTGCCTGCCATCGCCAGATCGCCGGCCGGTATTGTCGCTTCGGTGACCCGACGCGCAGGCCCAACGCCCCCCGGCTGGGAAACTCCCTGGCGCGCATGCGAGTGCCAGCAAATGACATAAGAAATGCATAACCCAACACGGGCGTGTCCCGTCAACGCATCACGAAAGAAAATCACATGTCAGCACCTGATTCGGTCGTCGCAGTTTTTATCGATCACAATGCAGCGGAAACGGCCGTAAAGAAACTGGCCGCTGCTGGGTTCGCGATGAAGAGCCTCAGCGTTATCGGCAAAGGCTACCATACCGACGAAAAAGTTATCGGATTTTATAACGTTGGCGACAGGGTCAAGTTCTGGGGCAGTCGCGGTGCCTATTGGGGCGGACTGTGGGGGTTGTTTTTCGGTGGGATGTTCATGTTCGTTCCCGTTGTCGGGCATGTCGTTGTGCTGGGATACCTGGCTGCCACGCTGATTTCCGGCATTGAGAGTGCGATCGTGGTCGGCGGGCTCAGCGCGCTCGGGGCAGCACTTTACAGTATTGGCATCCCGAGGGACAGCGTGATCGAATACGAGGCGGCGCTGAAGGCCGACGATTATTTGGTGATCGCGCACGGCTCGGCAGAGGAAGTGGCCCGCGCCAAGGCGATCCTCGGCACCGAGCGCCCAACCCGGCTCGATGTGCATGCTGGTGCGACGGCGGGAGTGGTGCCGACGGACCTGCTGGTCCCAGCCACCAGTTGATGTGGCCGCCGTAGTTTGTCGCGCGATCGCCGCGGCTCCATTGCCGTCGACCGGGCACCGCGCCCCCCGGTCGGCGAGCAATGCGTCGATCGCGCGACCATGAAACCTGGAGAACAATAATGGCCCGTGCCGCTTCGTCCGCCATGCCACGCGAAAATGCCAATCCCAGCGCGCCCCGGGTCTATCTGGTCGGAAGTGGAATTGCCTCGCTGGCTGCCGCCGTCTTCATGATCCGCGACGGCGATATTCCCGGCCATCGCATAACCATCCTCGAGGAACTCAAACAGATCGGCGGCAGCCTCGACGGCTCCGGGTCAGCCGAGACCGGATATGTCCTGCGCGGCGGGCGCATGCTGGAAAGCAAATACGTCTGCACCTTCGAATTGTTCGCATCGATCCCCACGCTGGATGGAAAATGGACAGTCACCCAGGAGACTTTCGCCTGGAACGAGACGATCCAGACGTCGTCGAAATCGCGCCTCGTGCGCGACGGCGAGCGGGAAGACGCGCCCGAGTTCGGCCTCAGCGAAGCCCATATCCTGACCATCGAGCGCCTCGCGATCGAGCCGGAAGGGATGCTGGGAAGGTCCCGGATTGCCGATGAGTTCGATGCGGCATTCTTCAAGACCAATTTCTGGTTCATGTGGTGTAGCACGTTCGCCTTTCAGCCCTGGCACAGCGCGGTTGAGTTCAAGCGCTACCTGGTGCGGTTCGCCCACTTGGTCAATGGCTTCAACCGGCTGCATGGCATCATGCGCACCGTCTATAACCAGTATGATTCGATGGTGCGGCCGCTGCACAAATGGCTTGACGAGCGAGGCGTCCGGTTTGAACTGAACACCCGTGTCACCGATCTCGGCCTGCGCGAGCAGGATGGCGTAACGACCGTGACACACATCGCTATCGAGCGAAACGGCACAGCAGGCGAGATCGCAGTCGATGCCGCCGATTATGTGCTCGTTACCCTGGGCTCGATGACCGAGGCGTCGAGCCTCGGCGATACGGACACCGCACCGGTGCTCAAGGGCCGCGGGGATGGCGGTGCCTGGACGCTCTGGGAGAAGATCGCGGCTGGTAGGCCGGGGTTTGGGCGCCCGGCGAATTTCGCGGACCATATTGATCAGTCCAAATGGGAGTCGTTCACCGCGACCTTGCGCGACCCGACCTTCCTGCACCTCCTGCGCGACTTTACCGGCAATGTGCCAGGAGAAGGTGGCCTGATTACCTTCCCGAATTCAAACTGGCTGGCCTCCATCGTCATTCCGTTCCAGCCGCATTTCATCGGCCAGCCCGCCGAGGTGAGCGTCGTCTGGGGCTACGGCCTGTCCGTTGATGCGCCAGGCAACTTTGTCGAAAAGCCGATGTCGGCCTGCAGCGGCCGTGAAATCATGACCGAAGTGCTGGGTCATCTGCATGCCGGCGCCGACGCGCCGAGGATACTGGAGACCACCACCTGCATTCCCTGCATGATGCCCTTCATTACCGGCCAGTTTCTCCCGCGCGGGCCGGGCGACCGGGCGGATATCCTTCCACCTGGAACCCGCAATCTTGCCTTCACCGGCCAGTTCTGCGAATTGCCGGACGATGTGGTGTTCACCGTCGAATATTCGATCCGCTCGGCTCAGGTCGCCGTGTATGCGCTGCTTGGGCTGGATCGACAGCCGCCCGCCATCTACAAGGGGGTTTTCGATCCTCGCGTTCTCTACAAGGCATTCAGGGCATTGCACGATATTCATTCTTGAGGGGCGGCCATTTGGGCTTCGCGGGGTGCGCGCACTGATCTATCCGACAAGAGTCGCCAATCGATATGGCAAATATGCGTGCGGGCAATGCCGTAAACTGACGAGAGGTTGCATGGCAGAGTTATCGACCGACGAGCGAAACGGACTGGACGACAAGATATTCGGTCTGCAGCGCAAGCGGGCCTATCCGATGCCAGATGCAAGCCATGCCCGCAATGCCAAGGCGCGCGCGGCCGAGGAATTCAAAAAGGGCAATCTGTCGAAGGCCGAAAGAATCCATATTGACCGCATGGCGGACCAGATTATTGGCGAGACGCAATTCCTAACGAGCGCCACTTAATCGATATTCCAGGAGCCATATCATGACACGACCTTATCCAACCCGTTCTGCCCAGGCGCTGTTCGAACCCACCCAGGCGGGTGCCCTCAAGCTCGCCAATCGTATCGTCATGGCGCCGCTCACCCGAAACCGTGCCGGCCCAGGTCTGGTCCCGGGGCCGTTCGCTGCTGAATATTATGCCCAGCGCGCCTCGGCCGGCCTGATCATCGCCGAGGCCACACAGGTCTCGGCGCAGGCGCAAGGTTACGCCGATACGCCGGGCTGCTACACGGATGATCAGGTCCGGGGTTGGCAAAAGGTCACCGGCGCCGTGCACGCCAAGGGCGGAGCCATCGTCGTTCAGCTTTGGCATACGGGCCGCGTCTCGCACACCAGTTTCCAGAAGGATGGCCAGGCACCCGTTGGCCCTTCCGCTATTCGGGCGAACACCAAGACCTTCGTGACCGGCCAGGGCTTCGTCGACGTATCGATGCCCCGCGCGCTCGAACTGGACGAGATCCCCGGCATTATCGAGGACTTCCGCCATGCCTGCACCCGGGCCATCGAGGCCGGATTCGACGGCGTGGAGTTGCACGGCGCCCATGGCTACCTGCTCGATGCCTTTCTGCGCGACGGTACCAACCATCGCATCGACGGCTATGGCGGCTCGATCGGGAATCGCGCGCGGTTGCTGCTCGAGGTCACCAAGGCCTGTGCTGAGGCCATCGGTGCCGATCGTCTGGGCGTTCGGATATCCCCCGTGTCCACCGCTGGCGATTCACACGATAGCCAGCCGCAGGCGCTGTTCAATCATGTCGTCGAAGCGCTCAGCCCCCTTGGTCTGGCCTATCTGCACGTGGTGGAGGGCGAGACCGGTGGCGCCAGGGGCAGTATCGCGTTCGACTATGACGCGCTCCGCGACCGTTTTGACGGCGTCTGGATGGTCAACAACGGCTACGACCGCCAGATGGCGATCGACGCGGTGGCGAGCGGCCGCGTCGACCTGGTGTCGTTCGGGCGACTGTTCATCGCCAACCCGGATCTGGTGGAGCGTCTGAGGGACAATGCCCCGCTCAACAAGCTGCTGGGGCAGGAAACGTTCTACGGCGGCGGCGCTCACGGCTATACCGACTATCCCACCCTCAAGCGCGGCCGCGCCACGATACGCGTAGGCGAGAAGGCACCGGCCTGAGCCGGTGGATCGCCGGTCCGACTCACCGCCGATTCCGCCGGACAAGTGGGGGATTTTTTCTCCGGCGCTTACAGCGATGACAGCGGGCAACCCTTGGCACGTTACGGCGAACCCGATAAGCTTTCCCCTTGGGTGCTTGTGGACAGGCTCGCGTTACGCGGCCGCTACATGGCGCCAACTCGCGATGGCGGCCAGGGCACGCTCCGGCCGCTCGGTCACCGGGGCTAGGCGTCCGGCATGGACGGCGCCAGTATTGCCATCTAACGACAGCTCGTCGCCCTCGTCCAGCAGCGTCCCGCCGATCCGGCACTGACGATGCTCCAGGTCGATGTCCAGCCCGGGGCAGGCGACCAGGCACACCTAGCCGAGTTGGCGTGCCACTACCGCCGCATGGGACGTGCGCCCACCCGAAGCGGTGAGGATCCCGGCCGCGAGCGCCATGCCCTCGATATCCGTCGTCACCGTGTCCCGCCGCACCAGGATCGCCGGCGTGCCCGCCGCCGACAGGCGCTTGACCGCGTCAGAATCTAGCGCAATGGCGCCGCTCGCGACCCCGATGCCGGCGACCTGCGCCACCGCCAGCGTCGCTGGCACCGGCAGGGCGAAGCTGGTGCGGACCACCGTGTTCAGGTCGATGCCATCAAGCCGTTTCAATGCCTCGGCCGGCGTGAGTCGCCCTTCCTCGACCATGTTCACGGCGATCGCCACCGCCGCCCATTCGGTGCGCTTGGCCCGCCGCGTCTGCAGCAGGTACAGCCCGCCGGACTGCACGGTGAACTCGAAATCCTGGGCATCGCCGAACAGCACCTCCAACTCATGGCAAATGTCGCTCAGCCGGGCCCAGACGGAAGGCAGTACGAGGCGCAGGCGGTCACTGTCACGCAGCTTCTGGCGCCCGGCCACCACGTCTTCGCCCTGCGCATTGAACTGAAAGTCGAAATACAACTCCCGCGCGCCGGTGGCGGGGTTGCGGGTGAAGGCCACGCCCGCACCCGACTCGCCGCCGGCATTTCCGTAGACCATGGTCTGCACTGTCACCGCCGTGCCTGCCTCGTCACTGATGCCATTCAACCGGCGGTAACTTGCTGCCTTCGGCGAATCCCAGGAGCGGAAAACCGCTGCGGCGGCCTGCGCAAGCTGCTCGTGAGGATCGGCCGGAAATTCTGTTCCGGTGGCCATGCGGTAGCTCTCGAGCATTGCAAGAGTCAGCGTCCGAAGGTCGCGATGGTCAAGTTCGCGCTCGTTCTCCGCCTCCGCCCGCTTCAGCGCTGCGGCCAGCAGCGCGTCGAACGGCGCCATCGGCAGGTTCGCCACCACCTCCGCGTAACCCTGCACCAGCCGGCGGTAGCTGTCCCAGGCAAGCCGTGGATTGCCGGTCAGGCGGATCAGGCTTTCGACGGTCTCGGCGTTCAGCCCGACATCCAGCGCGGTCTCCATCATGCCGGGCATCGACACCGCAGCGCCCGAGCGAACCGACACCACCAACGGCCGCCGCGCGGCACCAAATGCAAGGCCGGTGGCGGTTTCCAGGCGTGTGATTCCCTTGGCTAGCGTCTGGCGCATCGCTGTGTCGCTGGCGGTTCGGGTGCGCCGGCACCAGGACGTGGGGAGCACAAAGGCAGCGGGCACCGGCAGGCCGGCCTGCGCCATGCGCATCAGGTTCCATGCCTTGTTGCCGATCTCCTGCGCGCCGCCCTTCGCCGGCAGGGCGCCTGGCAGAATGGGATAGAAGTCAACCATCGATCACGTCCTCAAGCACATGGTCGCGCAGCATCAGGGCGGCGTGCTTCAGCGCATCGGCGGCGGCCTCGAACCTGCCGCCGATGGCGCTGAACAGATGCAACTGCCGGAAATCCCGCGCGTGCTTAATGGTGGTCACCGACAGCGTACGCTCCGCGTCGTCAGCCTGGTGCTCTATGGCAACGATCCGGTCAATCGCGGTGAGGAAATCCTCCGTCTCGGCCTGGCTTGCGGCACGGCCGATTTGCGCCGCATGGCCGAGCGCCTTGATCCATTCCTGCGATGCATTCGCCAGCAGGTCGGCCAGCACCTGCAGCGCCTCGAGGGGCTTTCCGTCGAGCGTGTCGAGATCAAGCAGGAAGGCTGCGTCCTCAAATTCGTCCGCAGCGTCATCCGCCACTTCGAGCAGCCGGAGGAACACCGCATAGTCCGGGCGGCGGCGCACGGCCTCCCGCGTGTCCGCAACCATCTGGTCCGCATCGTGCTCGAACCGGCGGGCACGCTGGGTGCGCTTGCCCGCGCCGTCCGGCTCGGGGTGCAGCCCATCCCGCACCAGGCCGGCGAGTTCGAAGATCAGGCCGGCATGATCGGCTGCCCGCCGCAGCAATTGCCGTTCCTCGTTGCTGAAATGCGTGGCCAGGGTCACGCGGATACGGTCATGCAGCAAGGCGTGCGACTGACCGGACAGCAGGCCCTCTGTCGCGGCGCGGAAGACGAATGTCAGGAAGGCCAGTGTCTCCGCATCGCCGAGCACGTCGCAGAGCCGGTCGCCGAAATGCATCGCCGATCCGGCGGTAGCCTCGATCGCCTGGTTGACCAGGCGCGCGCCTCCCAGTTCCAGAAAGCCGCGATGGCCGATATCGGTCTCCGCCGCCGAAAGCAGCAGCGCCAGGCGATCCGGCCCGCGCAGGAATCCGCGCAACTGCTTGCGAGCGCGGTTCCAGTCGATCAGGAAAACGAGCCGCGAGCCGAGAAATTCAAGGTTGGAGCGGCACGCATCGGCATCCTTGGCCTCGATGCGCCCGGTCACCAGATAGAACGCGGCGCCGGCGGGCACGACGGCGGTGCGCTGGGCGTCCCATGTCACCCCGCGAGGCTTCAGCATGTCCTCGAAGAACGCCAGCCGCTCGGCATGCACATCCGTATAGGTGACGCTGACGGCCAGCTCCTGCACGTGGATGACGATGACATGCGCGTCGGTGGTACCGATGTCGTTTTGGATCACCAGACGGCCACCGGCGCGCGTGGCGGTCGTGGCGAGGCCCGGATGGGCGAATTTCAGCCGCGCGGTGCGATTGACCCCAGCCATGAACGCCGAGACGAACGGCCGATCGGCAGGCGCCAGATTGTAGGCGGCCGCACCGTCCAGCGTCTCCTCAGCCAGCGTCGCCTGCATCGCGTTGAGCCGCTTATGCAACTCCATCACCAGCTGGTGCAGGCTGTCCGCACCGCCATGCCCTGCGTGCATCATGGCAGCGACGGCAACGGGATCGAGCAGATCGTCAGTGATCGAAGGCAGCGCCGCCAGCAACTTATCCAGCCGGGCGGCGAGTCCGTCCGGCTTTTCGGCGAGCAACGGCGCTGCCATCACACGCATGTCGTCCGCAATATGTGCCATGATCCGCCTGGCGCCCGGCACGTGACTGAACTTTCCCGCCATGCGCGCGCCTGCGACGGTGGAGTCGAGATCCGGATCGTCGATGCCGCAGTCGGTGCGCTCTCGTTTCAGCGTGGCGACCGGCTGCTCTGGATGCTCTGCATGGTCAATCGCCATCTGCAGCAGGGAGAAGCCATATTTGATCCGGTCATTCGCTGCCAGTGCGCCGTTGAGAAGCGCCAGCGGTTGCAATCCCGCCTCGCCGATTGCGGCCAGAATCTGCGTCTTCATATGCGCGCCTCCTCGGGGGCATTTGCAGCCCTGATCGGCAGTGGTTCGGGTTCAGGTTTCATCCGCGGCGGGCCGGGCATTCCGGTGCTGAGCTCATACGACCGTCCCGAACCAGGCCCCGACGCCGGTGGTGATCCCCATCGCCAGCGCCCCCCAAAAAGTCACGCGTAAGGCGCCCGGAATCATCGCCGCGCCGCCGGTCCGCGCCGCCAATGCGCCCAGCAGTGCCAGGAACAAAAGCGACGTTGTCGACACAGCGATCAGCAGAGCGGCCGTCGGAGCGAGCGCGGTCACGATGAGCGGCAAGCCGGCGCCAACGGCGAAACTCGCGGCCGACGCCAACGCAGCCTGGATCGGGCGGGGCCGCAAGGCTTCGGCGATGCCGAGTTCATCGCGGGCATGCGCGCCGAGGGCGTCGTGCGCCATCAGGTCGTCCGCGACCCGCCTTGCCAGAGCTGCATCCAGGCCGCGTCCGACATAGATCGCCGCCAGCTCCGCATGCTCGCCTTTCTCATCCGATTTGAGTTCCGCGCGTTCAAGGGCGAGATCGGCTTGCTCTGTGTCCGCCTGTGAGTGCACAGACACGTATTCACCCGCGGCCATCGCCATCGCCCCGGCGACCAGGCCTGCAACTCCCGCCACCAGGACGCTGCTGCGGCTGCCGTGCGCGGCGGCCACGCCGAGCACCAGGCTCGCGGTCGAAAGAATGCCGTCATTCGCGCCCAGGACCGCGGCGCGCAGCCATCCGGTCTGCGCCATGCGGTGCCGTTCCACCTGGCGTGTCGGCAACGCTGTTGTCCCCGTGGCATTGCGCAGCGATCCGCCGCGGCTTGCAGCGCGTCCGCGGTGCGCCAAGGACAACCACCTGCTGCCACGCGGCGCCCGTCCCACGCTCAGGCTCCCGCACTGGCGCGGTACAAGAAGGCCTTGATAAGTTCGATAAACCCAGGATAGGCAGGTGGTGCACGGCGCAGGAAGACGAAGGCGAGCGGCGCGAGCGCCATGAGGCCGGACCAGCTTGCGACCGGTTGCAGCGGCAGAGCGATCGCGAACGTGACCGCCCCATGCGCGACGGAAGGGGGCGCCGCCTGCATCAGCCGAACCGGCCGGCGATGAAGTTCTGCGTGCGCTTTTGCCTGGGGGCGATGAATATTTTCTGTGCCGACCCGGATTCGACCATTTCGCCGAGATAGAAGAACGCTACCTGGTCGGCGCAGCGTGCAGCCTGTTGCAGATTGTGCGTAACGAGGGCGATGGTCACGTGCTGCTTCAGGTCGTCGATCAGATCCTCGATCTTCTGGCTGCTGATCGGATCGAGCGCACTGGTCGGCTCGTCGAGCAGGATCACCTCCGGCTTGGTCGCGAGGGCGCGGGCGATACAGAGGCGCTGCTGCTGCCCGCCCGACAGATCGCCGGCCGGGGAGAACAGGCGATCCTTCACCTCCGTCCACAGCGCGGCGCGGGTCAGCGACGCCTCCACACGCGCGGCGGTTTCCGCACGCGAAAGCTTCTCGTGGAGATTTGTCCCGAAGGCGATGTTGCCGTAGATCGACATCGGGAAGGTTGTCGGTGCCTGGAACACCATCGCGACCCGTTGGCGCAGTCGCTTCACATCGACCTTTGGGCCCAGGATGTCCTGACCGTCCAGCCGCACGTCACCGGTTGCGCGCTGGTCAGGATAAAGGTCATAAAGACGGTTTAGCACCCGCAACAGTGTTGACTTGCCGCACCCGGAGGGTCCGATCATGCCGGTCACCTGCTTCTCCGGTAGCTGCAGCGAGACCCCCTTCAGCGCCCTGGTGCCACCGTAATAGAAATCCAGATTGCTGATGGAGATTTTGGCACGATGCTGGGCGACTTCGGTGGGTATCCGCATGTCGCCGGGACCCCGCACCACGCCGGAAGGCGCGGGCACGGCGGTCCTGATGGCCGTTGTGCCTCTGGCCTCGCTGATGGTCTCGCCCATGGCTGTCCGGGTCCTGCTCTCGGCCGTGCGGTCGTATCGAATGGTCGCGTGGCTTCGAAGCGATTGCGCGCGACGGAGCACCGCTGATCAGCGGTGCTCTGGTGTGTTGAGCTGTACGGGCATGACCCGATGGTGGTTGCTGTGCGGTTTTCGAGCCAAATACTAAAGATGGGAACTGCGCCAAGAAAGCCTCGGAATCTACGCAGTTCTGGTTCTGCCTTGGCGGCGGCGCGCGTGCTCACGGAGCGGCGTGCTGAACAGCCCATTTGGCCATCCCGATAGGGGTTCTTCACCACGTCGCCACTCCAAGAGAGAAGATTAAGGACGCAGGACGCGGACGCAAGCTGCCTCGTTCAAACGCGCGGCCACCGTCCGTGCGCGTGAGTCTCGCCCGGGTTTTTCGCCCGCCCGTGCAATCCTATTCATCACGGTTGCTGACTGTCCGGACGCATGCCGTTCGGGCAGCCCGTAATTTTAGATCCACATGAGTAGTTTCCGAAATGTCTGATTTGTGCGGCTTTGAGCTATATTCGACCAAACAGCTGATCTGTCGCTCAGGCGCGGCCAGCAGAGCGGGGAGAGTGCACGCGGGCACGCCATTCATCACATTGGTTCACGGAGAATTGCGATGTCGACTGACGATAACGTCGATGTCCACGCCGATTGCATCGCGCCCATGCCGGAAACCACCCGACTCCCCGCCGTCGTGGCACTGCCGTTGGTTTTGCCTGCGACGGAAAAGAAAGGCACCCCGCGGCACTGGCTCAAGCCCGCCCTGCTGCTGCTCGTGCTGCTGGCCGCGGCGATCGGCGTGGGCACTTGGTGGTTTCGTCCGCCCACCGGTCTGCCGCCGGGCATCGCCTCGGGCAATGGCCGCCTTGAGGCTGACGAGATCGACATCGACACGAAATTTCCGGGGCGAATCGCCAAACTCTTCGCCGATGAGGGCGACCTGACCACGGCCGGCGAGGTTCTGGCGCTGATGGATACGCAGGATCTGCAGGCGTCGCTGAAGCAGGACCAGGCGCTGATTCTTCAGGCGGGACAGACGCTCAACGCCGCCAAGTCAGCATTGGCGCAGCAGACGAGCCAGGTGCTGTATGCGCAGCAGGAGATCGCCCGGACGCAGGCGCTAGTCGGCAAAGGTTTCGCCACGCGCGAGCAACTCGACAATCGCACCCAGGTGCTGGCCAGCGCCCTGGCGGGGCAGCGCGCCGCCGAATCCGTGATCGGCGAGCAACTGCAGGCACTCCAGGCCGCCACGCACGCGGCCGAGGTGATAGAGGCCAACATCAACAACGACTCTCTCGTGTCCCCGCGGGACGGCCGCATCGAGTACCGCGTCGCCAACGTGGGCGAGGTGCTGGCGGCGGGTGGCAAGGTCTTCACCATCCTCGACACCGCTTACGTCTACATGGATATCTATCTTTCGACGCGGTCGGCCGGTCGGATCAAACTCGGGTCCGACGCGCGCATCGTTCTGGATTCCTATCCGACCCGCGCCTTCCCGGCCAAAGTCGTGTTCGTGGCTGCGCAGGCGCAGTTCACGCCGAAGACGGTCGAAACCAAGGACGAGCGCGATTTGCTGATGTTCCGCGTCAGGGTCCGAATCGATTCCGGGCGGGCGCGCGCTCACGCAGCCGAGGTGAGAAGTGGGTTGCCCGGCATGGCCTATGTGCAGACCGATCCATTAGTCGCCTGGCCCGCCGCGTTGCAAGGGGATGCGTCGAAATGATCGGCGGCCGTGGCGTGGCCGCGCGCCTGGATGCGGTCACGCAGCGCTACGGCAAGACGCTCGCTCTGGACGCCGTCACCCTGGAGCTTCCGGCCGGCTGCATGGTTGGGCTGATCGGGCCGGATGGCGTGGGCAAGTCGTCAGTGCTGAGCCTGATGGCCGGCGCCCGGCGCCTCCAGTCCGGAGCCGTGCATGTCCTCGGTGGCGACATGGCGAAGGCCGCCGACCGCGCCGCGCTCTGCCCACGCATCGCCTATATGCCGCAGGGCCTGGGGCGGAACCTCTATCCCGATCTCAGCGTCCGGGAGAACATCGCCTTCTTCAGCCGTCTGTTCGGGCAGTCGGCCGCCGAGCGGGACTGGCGCATCACGGAGTTGCTCGACGCCACGGAACTGGCGCCGTTCGCCGGCCGCCCCGCCAAAAAACTGTCGGGCGGGATGCGCCAAAAGCTCGGCCTTTGCTGCTCCCTCATCCACGATCCCGATCTGCTGATCCTCGATGAGCCGACGACCGGCGTCGATCCGCTGTCGCGGCGCCAGTTCTGGGAACTGATCGATCTGATGCGGTCGCGCCGGCAGGGCATGAGCGTCATCGTCGCGACCGCATACCTGGAAGAGGCCGAGCGGTTCGACTGGCTGATCGCCATGAACGCCGGCAAGGTGCTGGCCGCCGCATCGCCGGCGGGCCTCAAACGGGAGCACGCGACGGCGACACTGGAGGAAGCGTTCATCGCGCTGCTTCCGGCGGAGCAGCGGCGTGGCCACGCGGTGCTGCAGGTTCCGCCGCGTGGGGTTGTCCATACCGCTCCGGTGATCGTCGCCCGCGACCTCACCCGCCGGTTCGGCGATTTCATCGCGGTCGACCAGGTCAGCTTCACGATCGGCCGCGGCGAAATCTTCGGCTTTCTTGGCTCCAACGGCTGCGGCAAAACCACGACTATGAAGATGCTGAGCGGATTGTTGCCCGCCAGTTCCGGCGAGGCCCTTCTGTTCGGCCGGCTTGTGGATGCGAGCGACATGGAAACGCGCAAGCGGGTCGGCTACATGTCGCAGTCGTTCTCGCTGTATACCGAGCTGACCGTCCGGCAGAATCTCGATCTGCACGCGCGGCTTTTTCACCTGCCGTGGAACGGCGCGAAGGCGCGCATCGCCTATCTGGTCGGACGCTTCGGGCTTGCCGGCTATCTCGACCAGCGCACCCTCGATCTGCCGCTCGGCATCCGTCAGCGGCTGTCGCTGGCCGTCGCTATCGTGCACGCGCCGGAGATCCTGATCCTCGACGAGCCCACCTCCGGTGTCGATCCGTTGGAGCGGGACCGGTTCTGGGAACTGCTGATCGACCTGTCGCGCAACCAGGGCGTGACCATTTTTCTCTCGACCCATTTCATGAACGAAGCCGCCCGCTGCGACCGGATTTCGCTGATGGATGCCGGGCGCGTGCTGGCGACGGATACGCCGGCGGGACTGGTCAAGGCGCGTGGTGCCGTCACGCTCGAGGACGCGTTCATCGATTACCTGCAAGAGGCGAGAGGGGCGCGGGCGTCGGGGGTGAAGCAACCCGTGCGAACCGGCAGCCACCAAGTGCCCGGGAATTTGGCGATAGCGGCGGATCGCAGCCCGCTGGCTGCCCGTTCCTGGTTCAGCCCGGAGCGTTTGCTCGCCTATTCGATCCGGGAGGGGTTGGAATTGCTGCGCGATCCGATCCGGCTGGGCTTTGGCCTGTTCGGCACCGCCCTGCTGATGCTCGTGTTCGGCTTCGGCGTCACGACGGATGTCAACAACCTCAGTTTCGCCGTCCTCGATCGTGACCAGACCACCGGGAGCCGCGCCTATCTCGAGGAACTCCGCGGGTCGACGTATTTTGTCGAAAAGCCGCCGATCGCGGACGCGGCCGATCTGCAGACGCGGCTCAAGAACGGCAGCGTGCAGGCCGGCATTGAAATCCCGCCCGGCTTCGGCCGGGACATCAAGCGCGGCCGGCCGGTCTGGGTATCGGCGACGCTGGACGGA
Organism: uncultured Acetobacteraceae bacterium; assembly: GCA_903918195.1. Lineage (GTDB taxonomy): Bacteria > Pseudomonadota > Alphaproteobacteria > Acetobacterales > Acetobacteraceae > Rhodovastum. The sequence goes on from CAIXDS010000209.1 coordinate 37,354, forward strand.
GCGATGCCGTTCATCGCCCAGACGATTCGCGGCTACCTGCAAGCGATGCACGCGCTGTATCTGGTGGACCCGGCGGTGAAGACAACGCTGCCGTCGCCACCGTTGCCGGCCGATATCGAGATCCGGTTCAAATACAATCAGAGCATGAATAGTTTATATGCGATGGTTCCAGCCAACATATCGTTATTTCTGGCGTTATTCCCGGCAATTTTGATGGCGCTTGCCGTCGTGCGGGAAAAGGAACTCGGCTCCATCACGAATCTATATGTTACGCCCGTGACGCGCATCGAATTCCTGGTCGGCAA
>CAIXDS010000210.1 GCA_903918195.1 uncultured Acetobacteraceae bacterium
CCAGCGACAGCAGCCGGCGTGCCTGCGCCGCATGCTTCGTCCCGCGAGCTGCTGCCCGCAACGCCGAGGCGTCATAGTCGCCCCGCAGCGCAATCGTCATGGCGAACCTCCTTCGTTCGCCACCTTGAATCAGAAGCCCGCCGCGTCGGTCTCTTCACAGATGAGTCATATGCAGCAGGCGTTGGTATCAGTGCAGAGCGGCGTTGACGGGCTGCCGGGCATGCCGCCTAGCGCCCGTCACGCGCCGGCTCCGTGTAGCCGGTTCACAGGCCTGGCGCCCGGCCCACTGCCCTGCCCATCACGGGTGCAGTAGAAGCTCCCCGGTTCCCGACGTCAGCTGAGCACAAGCTCCAGCGATATCGCCTCATAAGATACCTCCGGGCGGACCCGGCCGCGCTCACCCTTGTGGAGGGCGACAAAGCCGTAGTGTTCCATGGTTTTCAGGGTGCGCGACAAGTTCGACGTCTTGCGCCCGGTCCGTTCGGCCAGTTCTTGCAGCGAAGCCGGATGCGTCGCGGCGATCGTCGCCAGCAGCGCGCGGTTCTTCTGCGAGAGCACCTTGGCAAAACTCTCGGTGGACGGGAACCACACCTTCGGCTCGTCCGGTCCCGGCTTCAGCTCGCCGCGCGCGATTGCCAGCGTGCGCGCCTTGAAAGCTTCATAGGAGGCGATACCAATTTTCATCGTCTTCATCGGATCACTCCTTGCTCGCGTAGCACCCTGTCAACCTCGGACCAGAAATCTTCGAGCAGTGTCGCCGCGTCCCGGTAATCGTACGGGCGGATTGTGCGCAGTCGGTGCTTATGGTCGAAGGCGCCGCCTGCCCTGCCCCCGGGTCCTGTGCCAGAACGGACCTGATGCGCATTGTCAAAGCCGACCAAACGCTCCCCGTCAGCTCCGTGCAGCGTCAGGCTGTAGTCCAGTCCGTGCGGCTTCGCCGCGGTTTCGGGAACGCGCCGCACCACAAAGCGGACCCAATGGCCGGTGTTGGCATCAATGACAAACACCTGCCCATCCAACCCGAGCAGTGCGTCGAGAGATGGGTCGCGCTCCATGGATTGTGGTTATCAGAAACTGATAACTGCGTCCAGGGAAGCCATTCGGGATCTCGCCAGCCCCGCAGCCACCATGGCCGGAGAACCACGTACGGCCCTCTCGCGCGCCGTTTTCCGCAGGAAATCTGCCAACTCGAACGGCTGATGGCACTGCCGATCGCCGCCTGACCGCGTTGCCCGGCCCCCTGCCCTGCCCGTGACGAGCGCAACCGAAGCATCCTCGGATTGTCCACATGCGCAAGCCCGCGAGCCGCTTCCCGGCAGCAAGGCAGGACGGCTCCACCTGCTCTGCGCCGGCAATCCGGCGGGTCAACGCGATCATGGCGATCCGTTCGTTGGTGCGCATCCATGCGCCGCCGGGTGCGCGGTGCCGGCCCCAACGGTCAGGCAGAGCACGGCGACGCGGCGACGTCGGCCGGCAGACCCGCAAGCCTGCGTCCCGCCCCCTCCCTGCAACCTCGACGCACCCGGCAGGCTCCCC
>CAIXDS010000211.1 GCA_903918195.1 uncultured Acetobacteraceae bacterium
GGCCTCGGCGGGCGGGAACGCCTCGTAGAGCGCCGCGATGGTGTGGGTGTTGAGGTTGTCCTGAACCAGGCGAATGCGGCGGGCCGAAGGAAAGTGACGGTCTGAAAGATCCTTGAGAATATGGGCGTAGTCGACGGCCGTTCGGTGATCGGTGACCTCGACGTGCCGCCACCCTTCCAGCGGTACGAACAGCATGAACAGGTTGGCGGTGCCGTTGCGCTCGTATTCGTAGTCGACGCGCGCCGGCTGACCCTGCCGCATCGGCACCGGCGTGCGGGTCTCGCGCGTCAGTTGCTTGGAGGTCTCGTCCAGGCAGACCAGCGGGCAGTCCGGGTCGCGCGCGAGCGTGTAGACCGTCAGCACGTCTTCCATCGCTGCCACGAACGTCGCGTTGGCGGCGGGCGGGATCACCCATTGCTGCTTCAGGTGCGGTTTGAGAACGTTTTTTTAAGCACCCGGCCGATCGTGTTGTCGCTGGCGCGCGGCACGATGCCCAACTCCACAACCTTCTGCTCCAGCAGCCGCAACGTCCAGCGCGCATGTCCGGCGGGAGCTTCCGAGCAGGCCAGTTGGATCAGACGCGCCTCCGCCTCGCCGTCGAAGATCGGCGTGATCGACGGTCGCTCACGTGGCTTGCGCTTCAGCGCGGCGTCGAGGCCATCCTCCACCAGCAGTTGGCGCGTGCGATAGACCGTCGAGAGGCTGGTCTCCAGAGCTTCGATGATGCGCTCGTCGCTCCAGCCATCGCCCGCATCCGAAATATCGGCCTTGAGCAGAATCCGCGCCTTGAGAAGCTGGCTGGCAGGCCCCTTGCCCTTGCGGATCATCGCCTCCAGCGCCCCGCGCTCTTCGGCGCTCAGCCGCACCACGTGCTTCTTGACCCCCGTCTCCGACATCATCCCCCCCCTGGCAAACCGAACCGACGGCGCCAGGGAATCACAACGACTTTTCAGATTCAATGACGCGGGGCACTAGGCCCGAGAGCAGCGGCGTGCGAATACCGGCGTCGTGGACGGAAAACTTCAGCGAGGACGAGCCGCTATTGAGCACCAGGACCAGGAACGGAGCCAGGGACACGGTACTCTCCTTGCTGCGGATGGCAGCGACGCGAGGGCCGAGAAAGCTGCGCGCGAAGACCGCGGCCCGCGCGTCGGCGATTTGGTTCCAGTTTGGCGTGGAGAGTGGGCGACGATCGTGACAAGCGAGCGTGACATACGCAGCCCCACCCGATCCGCTGGGTCAGCCGCCGCACCAAGCCCTGATCAAACCGTCCCGAAGCATTGCTTCGCGGCCCGGGACGAACAACACGAACCCCATTCAGGACGTTCTGCTGTGCCCCGGAATTGGAGGAATCCTGGCTGGCGTAGGGCGAAAAAATATCCCCGTTGCATGCTCGACTGCGCATTCAGCAACAGGCCGAGAGTGCTGGTGCGGTGTCCATCATCCACCTATTTCCAGATATGGATCACCGATGTTGCCTTCATAGGGGTCGCTCGTTCACTTTTTTTGAACCCACAGCTCATACCGAAATAATCGCGCAATAATTCCTACCCATTGAAGCGCTCTGGACGAGAGTCTTCATCCCCGCTGTTACAGCTCTAACATTTGCCAAATGGTCTCGGCAATCATTCCGACCCCCTTTCCGCCACGCGACGGAATTTGCAACCACGATATCGATTTGACATCCACCGTCGCGGGTTGCAGCATATTTTTGCGATATTCATAAAGTGATACAGCGCCGGATCGTCGCTTCGTTGCGATGAGATGCTGCTGTTTTCGGCGCGGTTCGCACCGGAACGCCTCCAGCGTTCGAACTCCGCCGAACCGCACATGTGCCGCCATTCCAGCCGGCCGCACGCCGGACGAATTGTCGCCACAACCGAAAAGGAAAAAGCTCAACGTGCACAGAGAGAACATTCTTCGCCTCGGCCAAACCGACGCATCCGATCGAACATCGACTGGCGGCGAAGAGGTGAGTATGCGCCGCGCTCTCGGGCTGGCCGATCATCCGGCCGCGTCGCGGCATGGCTACCGGGGACCCGGAGCATCCGACCGGTTTGCTCAGCGGCGTCGTTTCGCCGCCGATGGGCAGGTTCCGGTGGTGATTTCCGGCCAGCAGAACCAGGGGCCGATGGCGCGCACCCATCCGGAGTGACACCGCTGGTAACCAATCTCGCAGCCATAGAGTCGGCACTGCGGGCCGAACAGGACCCGCACCACTGGATAGATCGGGCCTTGCACGAGGCCCACCCGACGATCCGCGATCTCCAGACAAAGCTCGGTCACTCAACTCTGGAAAGCGATGAGGCCCGTGAGGCTGGCCGGCGTTCTGAAAACTGGCAGGCTCGCTTTGACGGCAGCGCTCGGTGCCGAGCGCACGGCGCAGTAGTCAAAACGGGACGGCTACCAGCCGGCGCCGGACTCCCATGGTTCCGCCTTTGGTCACCACCCAACAAAGTCAATGCCGGCCACTGCTCCAGAGCCAGGCGAAGCCCCGGTGAAACGGCGCGGCCGACCGCCGGGATCAACGAACAGCAAGCTCCCGTTGGGCATCAAGGCGGCAAAGCCAGTCCGGTGGTGGGAGGGCGCCGAATGACAGGCGCGGGCGGCCTCGCCGAACGGTTCTCTTGAGTCCAGATGGGTAATGCCGAAGAAGTGGCCCGACCGTCTGGGTAGTTTCCGACCCTCCGATGCAGCTTCGCCGACGGTTACGGTGGCTGCGGTGACGGGCCAAGGTGCTTGTGTCGCCGATAACCTTGGAGAGTTCCATGTCGCACGACAGCGAATTGCAACAGGCCGTTCTTGCCGAGCTGAAATGGGAGCCGAGCATCGTCGCCGCCCATATAGGCGTCGCGGCGAACGCCGGCGTGGTAACCCTCACGGGTCACGTCAACAGCTACACGCAAAAGCACGCGGCCGAAACTGCGGCCGGCCGGGTCAAAGGCGTCAAGGCCGTCGCTGAGGAACTCGAGGTCCGCCTGGCTTTCGATGCACGGCGGAATGATGGCGACATCGCCGCCGCGGCCATCGACCGCCTCGCCTGGGACGTGTCGGTTCCGCGCGACGCCATCGAGGTGAAAACCGAGAATGGCTGGGTCACGCTGACCGGGCAGGTCGCCTGGTATTTCCAGAAGCAGGCCGCCGAACAGGATATTCGCCCGCTGCTTGGGGTTGTCGGCGTGTCCAACCAGATCACGATCAAACCGCGGGTAAGCACGTCGAACATCAGTGACGATATCACGCATGCGCTGCATCGCTCCTGGTTCTTCGACCCGACGACGATCGCCGTCACCGCGAATGGCGGCCACGTCCAACTCACCGGATCGGTCACCTCATGGCATGACCGGCAAGTGGCCGCGGAAACCGCCTGGGCGGCGGCCGGCGTGACCGATGTCGAGAACAATATCGCTGTCACCTGACTTTCGTCCGGCAAGCCGGGCGGGCGCGGAAGCCGGCATATTCGTCTCCCGCGCCCGCACATTCCGCCCGGACCGATGCGCCCGCTCGTTACTGGGAGTATTTCGCACGCGTTGGCCACCTTCTATGGCCGCCGCCAGTTCTTAATTTGCTCCGATGACGGAATGACAACCCGATGGCAGACGATCGCGTGGTCGCGGTCAAAAGTTGGGAAGTAAACTACAGCGGGGTTAGTGATGAAAGCTCTCGTTTATCGAGGTCCGACAAAAAGTTTTCTGGAAGACCGCCCGAAACCTGAACTGGCTGCTCCGACGGACGTGATCGTCAAGGTCACGAAGACCACGATCTGCGGCACCGACCTTCACATTCTGAAGGGTGACGTGGCAACCTGTCAGCCGGGCCGGATTTTGGGCCATGAGGGCATCGGCATCGTTGAAACCATCGGATCGGCCGTCACGGCATTCGAGCCGGGGAACAGGGTTCTGATTTCCTGCATCAGCGCCTGCGGCAAGTGCGCCTATTGCCGCAAGCTGATGTTTTCGCACTGCACCACAGGCGGCTGGATACTCGGCAACAAGATCGACGGAACCCAGGCGGAGTTCGCCCGTATTCCCTATGCAGATACCAGCCTTTACCCCATTCCCGACGGCGCCGACGACGAAGCGTTGGTGATGCTGAGCGACATCCTGCCAACTGGCTTCGAATGCGGCGTGCTCAACGGCCGCGTCCAGCCGGGCAGCACAGTCGCGATCGTCGGCGCCGGGCCAATCGGCCTCGCCGCCCTCCTGACGGCGCAGTTCTATGCCCCCGCCGAGATCATCATGATCGACCTCGACGACAACCGCCTCGAGGTCGCGAAGCGGTTCGGTGCCACGGCGGGCATCAACAGCGCCAATGGCCGCGCCCTGGAAACCGTCATGCATTTGA